>JAFGED010000473.1 GCA_016931785.1 Anaerolineae bacterium | reverse complement strand
GCCGCTCTCCAAACCCCCGCCCCCTCTCTTTTCACACGCGAAAGGCAACTGCGAAGCAAGGCTGAGTAGTTACGATTGTTTTACAGATTGTTCCAATTATAGCAAATCCCCGCGTGCCATCTTGACGGATGGCAGACGGGGATCGGTCGCTTGACCTACGACCAGGCTACGTCAAAACTGCATCAATCCACCCGGCTGGCAGGTGCGGCAAAAGTTGGTCGGCCTACCCTGCGCCTTGATCTCGGAGATGATGGTGCTGCAGGCCGGGCAGGGTTGGCCGCCTTTGCCGTGCACGGCCAAAAAGTCGCGCACCTCGCGGTGGATCTCCGTACCGACGCGCTCGCGCAGCGTGGCGATGGCCTCGCGCAGCACCGACTGCGTCGCCTCGTACAGCCTCTCTATCTCCTGCCCATCAAGCGCCGTGCTCTTGCGGTAGGGGTGTATCCGCGCGGCGAAGCAGATTTCGTCGGCGTAGGCGTTGCCGATGCCGGCCACGACAAAGCCGTGGGTGAGCGCGCTCTTGATCTCGCCCTGATGCGGTTGCAGCCTCCTGCGAAATTCCTCCAGAGTCAGGCCAAAGGGCTCCGGCCCCATCTCGGTCCAGCCGGGGATGGCTGCCAGGTCGGCGGTGAGGTATATCTGGCCCATCGTTCTTTGGTCGCTGTAGCGCAACTCGTGGCCGTCGGAGAGATGCAGGACGACGTGGGTCTTGGATTGGCGGCGATCTGAGGGGGCGGCGCACTGGAGGCGACCGGCCAGCTTGCAGTTGATCGCCAGGGTCAGTTTGGACTGTAGGGGAAAGAGCAGCACCTTGCCGCGCCGCTGCGCGTCGGCAAAGGTCTGGCCGGTGAGTGCCTCGGCGAATCCGCGGCCGGTGAGATCGCGCACAACCAGCGGGCGAACGACCTCGACGTCGGTGATCGTCTGGCCGGTTATCCGAGGAGCCAATACTTCGCGGATGATCTCGAGGTCGGGGAGTTCGGGCATCAGCCTTCCCCACACGGTTCCTGAGACAGCTTCTGTTCCAGCCGTTCCAGGCGGTGATGCAGCTCAGCCAGCGTATCATCGCGGCGCAGGCCCGCCGGCCAGCGTTCGACCGACCCCAGCGCCGCCTGCGTCCAGCCGATGGCCAGGGCGAGATTTTCCACGTCCCACTCGAAATACTTGGCCAGCTCGACGTGGGCTAGGATGTCGGCGGTCTCTTCCAGCGCCAACTGCTGCCAGTAGGCGAAGGCCTCTCCCTTGCGGTTGGCGCGCTTGAGGAGGTAGGCCAGATCGCACAGCGTCTTCTCGCGCAGATGAGGGGGCAGGTCGTCCCGCGCCAGGGCTGCGTGGTAAGCCTGCTCCGCACCGCTTGAGCGGTTCTCCTTGGCGTACCAGCGGCCCAGGCCGTAAAACTCGGCGCCGCTCAACCCTGCATCCGCTTCGCTATCCGCCTCGCCCCAGGCACTGGCGAACGTCTGGCAAAGCCGGACCGCCAGCGTGACCAGGCTGAGGATATCGATCGCGTTGTGGTAGAGCACGCGCTGCATCTCGCGGGCATCGCCCGTGCGCAGATAGTCGCGGTAGAGGATGGGGATGACCCCGCTGGGTACGTCGTCCTGCTCGCGCAGCACGCCCAGGACCTCTTGTTCGATCACGCCCAACCGGCAGGATGGCAGCCGATAGCGCCACAGACGCCGTGCGGGCTGCAGCAGATCAAGGTGGGGCAGACCAGCCGTCGGTGGGGGAATGCGCGCCAGGATGAAACGATTCTCGATGATGGGCACGTCAAAGGCGCGCCCGTTGAACGAGACCAGGGCCTCGAACTCCGACAGCAGCTCTACCAGCCCTTCGACCATCGCAGGCTCGTCGCCGGGATCGCGCAGAAAGTACTGGTGCACGCAAAAGACGTCGGCTGCGTCTGCAAAAAAGCCCACGCCCACGACAAAGGCCATCGTGCCAGCGCCGCCGGAGAGGCCCGTCGTCTCGGTATCGAGAAAGCAGACCCGGCGCAGGTCGGCGCGGGCCAGTGCGTCGTCCTGCGCGACCTGCGCGAGGGCCTCGGTGGATAGGTCGAGGAATGCGGCCAGCGACAGATCGCCGTGGAGGTGGTCCAGCGGGTGGGTCTCTTCGGCGATAAAGCACCGCCCGTGGGAGGTGGTGATGAAACGGCCCTCTACCAGGTCTTCGATGGCAACACGACGGCGCGAGGGACGCGCCGCCAGTTCGCGCGCGCCCCGTACGACCCCCATCTCGCGCAGCCGTCGTTGCAGGTCTTTATGCATCGCCTAGGTCAGGGTGATGGGGTGGTGCACCAGGGCATGCGCTCCACGGGAATGAAATAGTCCTTTTTCACCGTTTGGCCGTCGGATGACTGTACGGCGATGCTCTGGACCATCGCGCTCTTGCACGAGCCCCATTCAAATTCGATATAAAAAACCCTGGTCGAAGTCGTGCCCTGTACGGTGGGCCCATGACTGACCGTGAACGGAGGCACGCCGCCGACGATATCTACCCTGAGTACCACTTTGTTGGTGGACCCTTTTGGCTCCCAAGAGTCCACGAATTGAGGCGGTTCAAAGTCCAGCGTCCCGACGGTGGCCGGGGGTGGTGCTGTGGGGGGCACTTTGGTAGGTGGTGGTGATGGAGGCGGGGTGTCGGTTGGCGTCGGCGTGTCTGTAGCTGCGGGCGACTCTTCAGACGTCGGTGGCGGCGCCTCCGTCGCCCCGGGGACCTCGGTTGACTCCCCAGGTGATGCATCCTGAGGCTTTGCGGTTGCAGGGACGTAAGGTGTCACGGTCGAGTGTACGGGCGCTGGAGTTGGCGGGTTGCAGGCCAAAGCGCTTACCACGAGTATGGCGAGTGCAAGGACGATAAAACCACTGTGTCTGTTGAACATCTCTTCCTCCTGGCGACCGGTCGCGTTTGTCGCGGTCGCATATTTGCCAAGGGCCTTGAAAAATCTAATCGCACCAGAGGAGCAGATCCCCGCCGAGCCAAAAGTCTTTCGTCTTGCTGTCGCCGTCAGCGGATTTGACGGTGATGCTGTGTACGATCTGACCGCATCCAGATGCGGGAAACTCGAGGAGATATAACCGCTCTGTGCTTGTGCCATGGAATGTACCATCGAGATAGATCGTGAACGGCGGCGCGCCGCCGATGATCTGTACCTTGACCGTCACCCAGACGCTGCCCTCTTCTCGCGGCCTCCAAGCGTGCACCCAACGTGGCTCCTCAAAGTCCAGCGGGCCCTCACTGACCGGCGGGGTGGGAGTTGAAGTCGGCGCCGAGGTGCTCGTGGGTGAGGTAAGGGTTGGGGTGGGGGTTTCCGTCGGTTCGATGGATGGCTCTGTCGGCACGCTCTCGCTGGGTTCGCTGGTCGGCGCATCTTGAGGGCGTGCGGTAGCGGGAGGGTAGGGGGTCACAGTATCAGGGGGGCGGTTAGGAGTCGGCGTCTGCGGCGCGTTACAGGCCAGAATGCTCACTATCAGCACGACAACGGCAAAAAATATCACTACGTGGCGTTCGTTTTGCATCTTTCCCTCCTAAAGAGCCCTTGGAGCAGGGCAAGGGCGTCAGGATAGCAGGACACCCTCCAGCCGCAACAGCGCTGCCTTCGTCTCCACCCCGGCGCTGTAGCCCACGAGTCTATCTCGTGCGCCGATGACCCGGTGGCATGGAATCAGGACGGGCAGCAGGTTGGCACCCAGGGCCGCGCCCACCGCTCGCGTGGCGCAGGGCTGCCCCAGACGGCGTGCGATCTCGCCGTACGTCGTCGTCGTCCCGTAAGGGATGCTTGCGGTCTCTTTCCACACCGCTCGCTGGAATGACGTTCCGTATACAATATCCAAGGGCAGATCGAACGCGCGCCGGATGCGGGAAAAGTACTCGCGCAACTGGGCCAGCGCAGAGGCCAGCGCCTCCGGGTCCTCTCGTGGGGGTTCAAGGTCGATGCTGCGAGACAGCCGGTCGAAGAGGGCGCCGGGCTGGCCGTCGCCCAGCCCCACGGCGCAGATTCCAGCGTCGGTCGCGGCGGCCCACACCGGCCCAACCGGTGAGCTTATGTGGGCGTAGGCGATGCTGCGTGCATCTGAGGCGCTCACTCCTTTGCTTCCTCGGCAGCGGGCAGTATGATGGTGAACGTGCTGCCCTTGCTCACTTCGCTCTGGATCTCGATGCGTCCCCCGTGTGACTCGACGACCTGCTTGGCGATCGGTATCCCTAGTCCCACCCCGCCGAATAGATGCCCGCCGGTCGCTTCGATGCGCGTGAAGGGCCTGCACACGTCATCCAGTTGCTCCATCGGAAAGCCAACCCCCGGGTCGCTGATCTCGATGCTCACCGCTCCATCGCCGGCCTGGATGTTGACGTTGATTTTCCCGCCTTCAGGGCTGAACTTGACCGCATTATCCAACAGGGCGCCCACAGCCCGGCTCAGCCCACTGGCATCCCCTTTCACCTTGGGGAGGTTTTGCTGGATTTGGGTGCTGACCATCAAGCCGCACTCGCTCGCCTGCCCGGCTATTTCCTCCACGGCCTTGAGCACGACTTCGCTGATCGACAGCGGCTTGAACTCGGGCGTGATCAACTCCAGCTCCTGCAGGAACAGGATGTTGTTGACCAGGTGGACGACGGTATCGAGGTTGTGGCTCACCGTCTCCAGGAATTGTGGTGCCTGCTCGAGCGTCACCGCGCCCGAGGTGACGAGTTGCAGATAGCCGGTGGCGGCGGTCAGGGGGGTGCGCAGCTCGTGGGCGACGGTGGTGAGAAACTCGGAGCGCAGTTTCTGCTGGGCTGCCAGCTCGGCGTATGCCTGCGCCAGTTCGACGTTCTTGCGGCGCAGGTCGGCGATGGAGCGCTGGTCGGCATCCCGCAGCCGGGAGGTGACCTGGAGCATGATGCGCACGGCCATCGACGCGCTGCGCTGTAGCACGCGCATAAACGCATCACGGCCGATCTCTAGCACGGTGGTGGGCTCTACGGTACGGACGGTCGCCGTGCGTGGCCCTTCCTGTACCAGGGCGATCTCGCCAAAGAACTCGTTCGGTCCCGGTCGGTGCAGCACGCGCTGCATGTCCGCCTGAATGTACTTGGTGACCTCCGCTCGCCCTTCGACGATCACGTAAAAGGTCTCTTCGAAGCGCCCTTCGTGACACAGGATGGTGCCCGGGGGGTAGGCGCGCAGCGTGGCGACGCCGGCCAGTTCAGCCAGCTCCTCCTCGTTCAGACCAGGAAACACCCTGTGCAGTATTTCGGTCTCTCTGCGCTTCATCGGATTCCTCGCACGGTGTGCGCTCGAGCGGTACGCGTTTATAGCTTTGAGAGTATCAACTCAATAATCCGGGGGGTTGGGGGTGTGAGGGCGGCGCAGCCACCCTCACACCCGCCGTCTTCCCCTACTTGTTGAGGAGATACCTTTGAGAGGCTTCTGAATATTATACGATACTGCCCAAAAGCGCAAGGTTACGGGCTCGTTACAGCCGGGTTGCGACGTGGGGCGTCTGAGATGCTATCTCAACAGCGATGCAAGCTGCGAGGTGTGTTCGAGGATGACGTGAGCGCCAGCCCGTTCCAGTTCCTCCCGTTCGCCAAAGCCGCACAATACGGCTGCTGCCCATCCCCCGGCCCTTCGCGCCGACCTGACGTCTACCGTCGTATCCCCCACCATGAGGCATCGATCCACGGGCACGCCGGTCTGCTTGGCTGCGTAGCGCACGGGAGCCGGGTGCGGCTTGAGCCGCCACGTGCTCTCGCAGGTCGCCAGCGCTTTGAACAGGTCGCGCAGGCCGTACTGATCGAGAAAGGCCTCCGCGTCCTTCCGGCTCCGCGTGGTGACCACCGCCAGCTCGTAACGTTCCCCGAGGGCGGAGAGCATATCCCTCACGCCTGCCATGATGCGAAAGTCGGACCGCGCGCGCAAGCCGCGCCACGCGTACAGCCGGTTGGAGAGAGACTTCAGCGGCGCGTCCAGGCCGAGCATGTCCAGGAAAGTGATGAAGGCATTGCCCGGTGTCTCGGCGGCCATCACCAGGCGGCGGGCGGCCCTTCCCGGGTTGCGCCAGCGCAACCTTTGCAGCCGCCGCGCCAGCCGCTCGACCGCCTGATCGTCGGTGTCCATCAGCGTGCCATCCAAGTCGAACAGGATGGCATCCGCAGAGTCTGCGCCAAACGTGGCCCTCTCCACCATCGATACCATAGTATCACGACGCGGCGCGGATGTCAAAAACGAAACCGCGACTACTCGGTCAGGTCGGCGAGGCGATGGATCAGCGGCTGGAGCGTGGGGAACAGCGGGCGGTAGACCTCGCCATAGATGCGCTCGTAGGTGGCGTGCGTCTCCGGGTCGGGCGCGAAGCGCTCGGCGGTGTGCGTCATCGCGCCGCCGGCGGTGGCGTCTGGATACCACTGCGCGGCCACCGCGGCGAGCACGCCTGCGCCCAGGCAGGTGGCCTCGGCGCTGGCGGCGCGCACCAGCGGCACGCCCGTGACGTCGGCCACGATCTGGCACCACAGGTCGCTGCGGCTGCCGCCGCCCAGCGCGACGTATTCGTCGATGGCCTGGCCCGTGGCGGTCGCCAGCCCCTCTCCCAGCAGCCGCTGCTCGAAGGCGATGCCCTCCAGGATGGCGCGGTAAAAGTGCTCGCGCCCGTGCGCGCCCGTCCAGCCGATGGTGATGCCGGAGGCCGCCGGGTCCCAGTAAGGCGTCATGGCGTGGTTCCAGTAGGGCACGACCACGAGCCCCAGCGAGCCGGGGGGCACCTCCGCCGCGGCGGCTTCCAGCAGGTCCTCGGGGGCGCTCAGGTCGCCTCCGAACGCGTCCACGAACCAGCGCACCGTGAACGCCCCGCCCTGGATCACTGTCTCGAAAAAGTAGCTGCCCGCGACCGGCGCGTAGAGCGTGCGAAAGGCCGGATCGGCGACGTAGCCGGCGCTGACCACCCCGCTGACCACGGCGGTGCCCAGGTTGAGGGAGGCGCGCCCGCCGCCGGTGGCGTTGGCGCCCAACCCGGCGCACTGGCCGTCCCCGGCCCCGGCGATGACGGGCAGGCCGACCGGCAGGCCGGTGGCGGCGGATGCCTCGGCGCTCACGCGGCCGATGGGCTCTCCCGGCTGCACCAGCTCGGGGAACTGATCGGGCCGCAGGCCCAGCTCCTCCATCATGTCGGCGGCCCAACGGCCGGACGCCATGTCCACCAGGCCCATCGGGTCGGCGGAGGCGATGCTGGTGCGGAACGCGCCGGTCAGCCGGTGGACGAGGAAGGCGTGGGCGTCGAGGAACTTGAACGCGCGGGCCACCAGCTCCGGCTCGTGCTGCATCAGCCACACGATCTTGGTCACGGAGGGGTTGGTGGTGAGCGGCTTGCCCGTGACCTGGTGGAAGGGGACCCGCCCGATCTGTTTTTCCAGGAAGGCCACCTGCTCGCGGCTGCGCTCGTCGAGCCACAGGATCGCGTTGCGCAGCGGGTGGCCCCTCTCGTCCACGGGGACAAAGCTCTCGCGCTGGTGGGTGATGCACAGCGCGTCCACCCGGGCCGCGTCGATCTGGGTGAGCAGCGCCCGCAGCGCGGCGCACAGGCCGTCCCACCAGGCCGCGGCGTCCTGCTCGTACCAGTTGGGCCTGGGCTGCAACAGGGGGTAAGTCGCCCGGGCCTCGGCCACGGCCCTGCCATCGCGGTCCCAGGCGATGGCCTTGCACGCCGTGGTGCTGGAGTCGATGCCGATGACGAGGGGAGTAGAACGTTTCTTGGTCACGCCAACTCCTTGCGGCAGGTCGGTCATCTATTCTGCCTGCGTTCCCTGAGCTTCCAACAGGGCGATGAACTCGGCGGGCCGGCAAATCCTGACGCCTTCATACGCCCCCAGCACCAGCAGATCGTTATCCTCGGTCATCAGGTAGCCAGCCCGGCCAGTCCTGGCGCAGGCCAGGAATTTGTCGTCCTGGGAATCACGGGAAACGGCCAGCACTTCCGGTGGCTCGACCACGTGGGCCTGTGCAAACACGGTGATGATACGCGCTACGTCGAGATGGGCAATCCGGGGAAACCTGGCCTGCAAGCGTGGCCGGTGTAGCACCTCCAGTATTTCCCGGATGATGGCAGGCGAGAGGATTAACTCGTAGGCGTCGGCAAATTCGTCTAGCAAGCGGCCACAGCGCGAGTGCGGATTGATGAGTGCGCGGATGAAGACGTTGGTGTCGAAGACGGCCTTAACCATCGCTCTTTGATCGCGCCTCTTCCACCGCCTCGTCAATCAAGGTGTCAATTTCGGCCTCATCCATCGCCTGGGCTTCCTGGCGGACAGGGGCGAACATCGCGTGCAGCTCCCGAGCCCAGGCCATCCGATTGGCCGGCGCAGTGACTACTGGCCTCACTTCGATCCTGTCCTCGCGCAGGGTCAATTGCAGGAGGGTATCATCGCCGATACCCAACCTCCGTCGAAACTCGGCGGGGATAGTGAGTTGCCCACGCCGCAGCGGATGGGTTACCCGGGTTAAAGTGGATTCGGACACCGTCGTTCCTCCAGAATGTGGATTTTCCACAATTCATTATACCGCACACTGCGGTAGGCGTCAAGATCGGCGCAATCTCAAGCAGTGAACAGCGCCACGCTCTCGACGTGGTAAGTCTGTGGGAACATGTCCACCGGCTGCACCTCGGCCAGGCGGTATCCGGCGGCGGCCAGCCGCTTGGCGTCGCGGGCCAGCGTGGCCGGGTCGCAGGAGACGTAGACCAGGCGCGCGGGCCTGCGGTGCGACACGTCGCGTCCGACCAGCGCGTCGAGGGCCAGGCGATCCAGCCCTGTGCGGGGCGGGTCGACCACGGCGGCGTCGATGGGCATATCCAGGTCGGGCAGCACCGCCTCGACCGGGCCTTCGATGACGTCCACGTTGTCGAACGCGGCGGTGTTCTCCAGCAGGTCTTCGACGGCGGCGGGAGAGGATTCAATGCCGACGACGAGCCCGGCGCGCTCGGCCAGATGGGCGGTGAAGAGGCCCACGCCGCAGTAGGCATCCAGCACGGTTTCATCCCCTTGCAGGTCGAGGCACCCGGTCACCAGCCGCACCAGTTGGGCGGCCTGTGTGGTGTTGACCTGGAAGAAGGACGGCGCAGAGACGCGGTAGGCGCGGCCGGCGACGGCCTCGGTGATGTGGTTGGAGCCGATCAGGTTGGCGTGCTGCCCATCGGAGAGGAGCAGCACGCAGGAGACGGGCAGGTCGCTCTCCAGGGCGGGCGGCAGGTCGTCGTTCGTCTCAAAGACGAGCATGCGGTCGCCGGTGGCAGTGCCCGCGCGCAGGGAGAGGCGCAGCAGATTTTCCAGTTCCAGGTCGAGCGTGGCGTACAGGTCGGCCAGGAGCGGGTGGAGGATCGGGCATTCGTCTATCGCCACGGTGCGGTTGCTGGCTGCCGCCTGAAAGCCCAGCCCGCCGCCGCTGGCCGGGCGGAACTGGGCGTGATTGCGGTAGGCCCAGCCCTCGGGGTCGGGGATGGTGGGGCGCACGGGCGGCTCGGCGATCTTGCCGATGCGCGCGAGCTGGTCGGCCACGATCTCGGCCTTGAAGCGCAGTTGCGCCGGGTAGTCGGCGTGCTGCCACTGGCAGCCGCCACAACCATCGATACCAAAGTGGGGGCAGGGCGGCGCCACGCGGTCGGGGGAGGGTTCCAGCACCTCGACCAGGCGGGCGAAAGCGTAGCGCCCCTTGTCCTCGGTGACCTCGACGCGGGCGGTCTCGCCGGGCAGGGCGTAGGGCACGAAGATGGCGCGCCCCTCGTGCCGTCCCAGCGCCGCACCGCCGTGAGTGATAGCGGTGAGTTCGATTTCGAATGCGGTCATCACCGGCTATTGTATCCCAAACCGGTGGGACGCCAAGTCTACGTGCGCGAGCGTTGGCGAGCGCACGCGTTGACGGCGGGGTGAAAGCGTGGTATGATGGGCGCACGATGAAAAGGTCGGCTGCTCTTTCCTTTTGCATGATGATGCGCAGCGCCGAGGTGGTGAGCCTCGGCTGTGGCGCGTTGGGGGGAGAGTAGGCGCACAGACCGGTCTAGTTTGGCAACAACAGGGCCTCCCCGACGGGAGGCCTTTTTCTATGGGGAAAAGCCAGAGAACCCCACCGCTTGCGGTGGGGGTGAATGGCAAAGCGGGGG
>JAFGED010000472.1 GCA_016931785.1 Anaerolineae bacterium | reverse complement strand
GTGCTGGAGGATCACGAGATCACGGGCGGCGCGTACGACAACGTCGCCGGGCCGTATCATCTCAAGAATCTGGGAGACGGGGCGCGGCTGCCGCTTGGGTCGTGCGGATGGCTCGGCCGGCCGATCGATCTACCGAGGAGGGAGCGAGAATGACGCAAAATCACGCATCGAAAGGATGGCTGGCGGCGGGCGTCGCTGTCGGGGGCGCCCTGTTGGCGCTGGCGCTGCTGCTCGCCGTGGCGCAGCCGGTGCTGGCCGCCCTGCCGCCCCGCCCGTCGGCCGAGGATCCCGGGCAGGGCGCGTCCGGCGGAGGGGCTATCGCGCTGCACGCCCGGTTCGGGCCGGCGTGGCCGTGGGATGAGGCGCACTGGCAGAACGTGTGGACCGTGGTCCAGTGGCAGGACGAACGCAGCGCCTGGCACGACGTCGAGGGCTGGCAGGGCACGCTGGACGACGTCGCTATCGCGGACGGGGCGGTCACCGGCCACAAGACGTGGTGGGTGGGCGCGGAGGACCTGGGCAAGGGGCCGTTCCGCTGGGTGGTCTACCGGGGCGAGGGGGGTGCGCCCCTGGCGACGAGCGAGCCCTTTGGCCTGCCCGCGTTCGCCCGGCAGGTGGTGCAGGTCGACGTGTCGCTGGCCTGGTAGCCGCGCGGCCGGCTGAACTCGGTTCTCTCACCCGTTGTCAGTCCCACGGTTTCCCCGTTTCCATCGGCTCCGGCGCGCTGCGCCGCTGGCGGAACAGCAGCCACAGCGCCCCCAGGCCAATGAGCGTCGTGATCACCCAGGCGATCCCTCCTACACAGGGGATCGACCTGACCAGGAGGTAGAGCACGATGCCCAGCAGCAGCGGCCGAAAGACCCTTTCAGCGGAGCCGGGCGCCAGGCGCTTTACGATCGGCCTGCCGATCAGGTAGGCCACGATGAGTTTGGTGCCGTACGAGACGGTGAGCGAGAAGAGCGTCACCGCCAGAACCAGTGCAGAGGCCCCGGCGAAAATGACGGCTGTCGACAACTCTCCGAGGGTCACAGCGGCCAACAAAAGCCCCAGGATGAGGAGTAGCAGACTGAGGACGGACACGCCGACGATTCCAGCGATCCAGGCCAGCAGCCCCCACAAAATCGCGGAAAGCGGCTTGGCGCGAGCTTGATCCGCGGATCGGCTCAATAGGATCGGCATTTTCCAGGCGACCAACGCCCCCAGCACCAGCAGCGTCAGAAATTCGCGCAATCGTGCGACGAGCCACTGCTGGATTTTCACAGCAGGCGTGAGCTCCGGGTCGTCGCCCGGCACGTATTCATAGACCACGGCGCCGATGGCGCTGGACTTGATGGCCTCCGCCTGCTCGACGGGGCTCCTGTAGGTGAGCGTCCCCTCGATCTCTGCGCTCTCGCGCACCTGCAGCCCGCTTGCTATGACCTCCTCGGGCATGCCGGGCCAGCGCAGGATTTGGAACATGCGCGGCGCATCCGGGTCCGGCTTTTCCACCGTGGCCGTGACATCCCGTCCGACGCTGCCCGCGATCTCCAGGGCGCTGACTTCTGCACTGACATCGCGGCCAATCTCGCCTCTAAGCAGCGCCTGGTAGCTTCCGGCGTACACGTCCCGTCCCACTGTAGACCCCGGTGTCATCTCCACGCTATAGCCGCCAAAGAGCAGGTTCCGCTCCACGGCGGCCGATGGGCCAAGGATGAGGGTGCTTCCTGCGTAAAAGACGCTGCCCTCCACCGCGCCGTTCAGCGTGAGGACGCGCCCGCCGACGATGAGATTGCCGTTGACCTGGCCGTTGACGGTCGCGTGGGCGGCAAATATGGCCAGGTCGCCGTTCACCGTGCCGTTGATCTCGGCTTCGTTGGCGTTGGCGATCAGGACGCCGTTGACCGTGCCGTCGACCACGGCCTTGCTACTCTCGATAAAGACGTCGTCGTCGATAACCTCGCTAGCTGCGATAATGCCGTCGTCGTCGATCTCGAGCGCCTTGGCTACCTGGATCGTGCCAAGCGCGATTAGCAGCGCCAGGCTGAGAGGCAGGAGCGCCATCAAACGGAATCTGCGGTTGTGAACGTGTGTGACCATCTCTTCCTCCTGTGTGGTTGGTATATTGGTAGGTGGGAAACTGGTAGATTGGTAATTGGTTCCCAATTCACCAGTCTACCGACTACCAATATACCAACTCCTCTGCCAACTCCCCCACTGTGTCAAACCTCTCGTCCGGATCCTTGGCCATCGCGCGCATGATCGCCAGAGCGATAGGCTCCGGCAGATCGGGCAGCAGTGTACGTGGGTCGGGTGGGGGTTCCTGCAGGTGGGCCAGCATGATGGTGCTGGGATGCTCCCCCTTGAACGGCAGCTCGCCCGTCAGCATGCGGTACAGCATCACGCCCAGGGCGTAGATGTCGGCGCGCCCATCGACCTTGCGCGAGACGCGGATCTGCTCGGGCGCCATATAGTCGAGCGTGCCCATCATCGTCCCGGTCTCGGTGGCGCCGGTTTCGCTGCCCAGGAACTTGGCGATGCCGAAATCGGTGAGGATTGCGGAGAAAATGGGTTTTTCCGAAAAACCCGGTTTCTCTTGGAGCAGCACGTTGGAGGGTTTCACGTCTCGATGCACCAAGCCCTGCGCGTGGGCGTAATCCAGCGCGCCGGCCAGGTCGGCTATAATGGAACGCGCCTGCGCCAGGTCCATCGGGCCGCTCTCGCTCATGTGATGGGATAGGTCAGCGCCGTCGATGTACTCCATCACCATGTAGTAGATCCCATCCACGTCGCCAAAGTCGAACATCTGCACGATGTTGGGATGTCTCAGGGCGGCGACGGCCTTGGCCTCCCGCTCGAAGCGCTGCCGAAAGTCGGCGTCGTCGGCCAGGCTGGCGGGCAGGATCTTGATGGCCACGGTGCGGTCGAGGCGCGGATGCCGGCCCTTGTAGACCTCGGCCAT
>JAFGED010000115.1 GCA_016931785.1 Anaerolineae bacterium | reverse complement strand
TGTCGTGTACCAAGTCGGCGCCTTGTAGAACCTTGCAAAAGCCCCAACCCAATCTCCTGTCCAGAGTCAACCTACGCCCCGCGCCCATCCCAGGCTCTCCAGGCCGATCTCCAGCGTCGGCCGCCACAGCGAGGGACTGCCGAGCAGCATCTCGGTGATGCAAGCCCGAAATCTACTAACCACGTCCACCTATCCAACTCAGGTAATTCACTCCAATCCGCACCAACTGCCCCAATGTATCGCGGTTGCGGAACTCTTTTAGAAACGTCCAAATCGGCCCGGGCCGCAGGCTCCATTCTCGTGCAGCGCGGCGGGCGGCCTTTTGAAGCTGCTCTGCCGTCAGATTGGGATACTCCACCACAGTAGAGTTGTACATGTCAAAATCCTCCCATCGCCGTACCCGCAGCCAGCCCTGTTCGCACGCCTCGAACCAAAAGGGCGTGCCGGGATAGGGTACAGCGATGTGGAACAGCGCCAAATCCAGCGGCAGCTTTTTAGAGAACGCGATGGTTTGCTCGATCGTCTCTTCCGTCTCGCCGGGCAGTCCCAGAATAAAATAGCCCCAGTTGCGGATGCCGGCAGCCTTGCTCCATCGGAGTGCCTCCTCAACCCGTTCCAGATCGATCCCCTTGCGCACCCGTTTCAGGATATCGGATGAACCCGATTCGATCCCCCAGGAGATCATCCAGCAACCGGCCCTACTCATCAGATTCAACAACTCCTCATCCACAAAATCCACTCGGCTGTTGCACGTCCAGCGAATTCGCGGTCCTTGCTCCAGGATAGCGTTGCACAGTCCAGCTACCTGATCGCGGTTGATGGTGAACAGATCAGCCTCAAAATGGATGTTGGTAGTACCCAACTCTACCAGCTTTCGCACTTCTTTCAAAATGTGCCCGGGTGAGCGAAAGCGGAACGTGTTCTGGTAGGTCACATGCTTGATGCAAAACCGACAGCCCCCCGGACACCCCCGACTGGTCACCACAAAGGTGTAGCGCCCACCGACGATCGGCAGCTTGTACTTTTCCAACGGCAAAAGTTCGTGGCGTGGGATGGGCAGCGAATCCAAATCCTCGGCAAAAGGCCTGTCAGGATTGACAACTACACGACCGTCGCGGCGATAGGCGATACCCCGCAACTGAGCTAACGCATCTGGCTCTCGAAACCAGGGGGCCAACAGGCCGGAATCGGTCTCTATCTCTGCCTGTTGGCGAATCGCCTCTAACGTATCGACCAACTCGCGGACGGTCTCCTCCGGCTCGCCGCGCAGCACGAAATCGAGAGCGGGATATGCCTTCAAGGTATCCACCGTCGTCGGGCTGACGTGCGTCCCGATCGCCATCGTCGTGGCACCCAACGCTTTAGCCAGGAAAACTCCCCGCATGTCGTTGGTAATCGTAGGCGCCGTAGCATGAGTGATATAGTACCTGGGGCGCACCTGCAAAAGCAACTGTTGGAACTCGGGCCAGGTCATCCGTTCGGCGATGCAATCTATGACCCTGAGCGACGTTTCCTCCGGGAACATGGCGGCCAGTTGGGCCAACGCCGTCTGCGGCCAGATGGTGCCCTCCCGACTGTTGCGTCCCACGCGGTGAACGTCGCGGATGTAGGGATCCTTATTTGGCGATGGAGGATTCACCAGTAACACATCCAGGTGGAACCGGTCGCGGAACTCGGGTAAGACCACCTCCGGGATTTCAGGGGGGGCAAGCCGCGCGTCTACGCTGCGCGCCGTGGCAAGCTGAGACTTGGGCATCAGTGCCCCTCCTCATCAGCAGTGGGAACTGAACCGGATGACGACTCTGCACTTGTTTTGCCACCCTCCAAACTCCGGCCATCTGCAGCGCGCATTTCCTGCACGTAGGAATCTACGATGGCCAACCGTTGGGCTAGATTCTTCACCTGGGTAGTCAGAGTAGATATCTTGATCGTGAAGTGAACGGTGATGACGACCAAGAAGAGGATGCCGAACACAAAGAAGGTAGAAGCAGGAACAACCGCGCCGATCAGGCGGGTCAGCCACTCCAAAAGCCCAAACCAGGCAGATAGCACAAAGATAGCTGCCCCGACGAGGATCCAGAGCCAAGAGTACTCTTCCCGCAGCTTCCGGCGGCGAACCATCTCCACAATAAATACCAGCAAGCCGATGCTGCCAGCGAGAGCGAATATCTGCTGCCGTAACGTCATCAGTCCACCACCCTTTCCGCCCCACCTCGCTCGCGCAGCAAGGTTACGAACATCGTCAGGGACATTTTGAAAATATAGTACACGGGCGTGAGAAAGCTGTACATGTTCAAATATCTGGACTGTTCGTTCACGCTGGGGTACATTCTCACCGACACCTCGCGGATGCGGAATCCCGCGCGATGTAGCATGATCAAGACGTCGGCGTCGGCAAAGTCGCTGGGATAGACGTCTCCGGCACAATAGCAAAAGGCCTTTCGGTTAAGCGCCTGGTAGCCAGAGGTGGGATCGCTCACCTTCTGCCCTGTGACCCAGGAAGCCAGGGTCCCAAACAGCAGCATGCCCACCCGCTTGGCAAAGGGGGCACGGTAGCCATTGTCGATCAAGAATCTCGAACCGATCACCACATCGGCGTCGCCGCGCCGAATCAGATCCAGCATATCCAAGATGTACACAGGATCGTGTTGCCCGTCAGCGTCGATCTGGGCCAGCAGTTGGTAATCGTTCTCCCGTGCGTACTTGTAGCCGGTTTGGAGCGCTGCTCCATACCCCATATTGTACGGTAGACTGATCACTTTAGCTCCTGCCTGGCTTGCGACCTTGGCCGTCCGGTCCTGTGAGCCGTCGTTGACGACCAGCACGTCAGCCATCGGGAGTTGCTCGTTAATGGCCTTGATTACGTTGGCAACGTTGGCCTCCTCATTATAGGCTGGGATGACCACCAACAAGTCGCGGTTTATCATGCTGCTGTAACCTCCAACGGGCTATTCCTCCTAAAGTCGCGGATCACCTTGGCTGGCACACCTGCCACCAAGCTGTGCGGAGGGACATCCTTCGTCACCACAGCTCCTGCAGCCACAACACTCCGCCTGCCAATTGTCACGCCATCGAGGACCACGGCCATCGCACCGATCCAACACTCATCCTCGATCGTGACGCCTTTAGCGGTTATCCCCTGATCGATGAAGCAGACATCTGGGTCCCCACACTCGTGATTCGAGGAGTAGATGTGTACCGCCGGGGAGAGATAAACGCGGTCACCGATGTTCACACCACCGGGGCCACGGATAACACAGTACTCGCCGATCAAGCTGTCACTGCCGATCTTGATGCCAGCTTTGGGCAAGTCGCGAAAGTTGTAGACGTGCAATTCCGCCCGGTGCATCACGAACGTGTTCTCACCAATCTCAATGCCACCTGGACAGGCGTGGAGATACACACCTTCGTCGAGGTAGACGCCCTTTGCCAACCGGACGTTATTGGCAAAGCGGACGCGCACGTCCTTTTCGATGGCAACGATTCCCTCCAGGTGCATAATCAGTCGATAGGCAAGCGCCCGCAAGCCGACCCCTACCACCGTTGGCATCTGACCAAACAGGGTAAGGATCAGTTGCTCCCAAATGTACCGGCCAAAGCTACTCGCCTGCCGGGAGATGTAGAGCTTGAAAGCATCCACGAATCGAACCTCGGCAAGATTGCCCTTGATCAAGCCAAGAGCTGTTTCAAGCCCTCGACCAACGAGGTTTCTACTCTGTAACCGAGCAGCTCTGCCATCCGCCCACCATCGCCAGCGCTGTGGAGAATGTCTCCCTTCCGAGCCGGTTCGAGCTTTGGAGTAAACTGCGTGCCCAGCAGCTCGTTGAGCGTACCGACCAACTCCAGCAAAGATGTCCTCAGGCCAGATGCCACATTGAACACTCGTCCGCTTGCCGCTCCATGCTCACACGCTTTCAGGTTGGCTCGAACTATTTCGCCTACGTACACGAAATCCCTTGTCTGCTTCCCATCGCCATAGATCACCGGCGCTTGCCCCGCCTTCATCCGCGCGACGAACTTGGGGATCACCGCTGCATAGTCGCCATTGGGATCCTGACGCGGGCCGTAAACGTTAAAGTAGCGCAGGCACACAGTAGGCAGATCGTAAGCGCTGCTAAACACCTGACAGTACGTTTCGCCCGCCAGCTTGGATGCGGCATATGGTGAAAGCGGTCTGGGTAAAGCGGTTTCTGCCAATGGCAGATCGTCATTGTCGCCGTATATGGCACAAGAACTGGCAAACACCACACGCTTCACCCTAGCCTCTTGGGCGGCCCAGAGCACATTCAGTGTACCGGTTGCGTTCACCGCATGTGTCTCCGATGGATCGGCCATAGACTGCTGCACGCTGACGATAGCGGCCTGGTGAAGCACATATTTCACGCCGTCCATCGCTCGCCGCACCGTATCCAAATCGCGGATATCCCCTTCGATGACTTCAAGTAAACCCGAGCTAGAAGTCGAGACCGCGGTTGCGAGATTTTCGCGCCGACCGGTGGAAAAGTTATCCAACACGCGCACGCACTCGCCGCGCTCGACCAGTGCTTGAACAATGTGAGAGCCGATGAAGCCGGCGCCTCCAGTCACAAGATACAAAACCATTCCGCTCATCCTATCCAACCTGGCGTTCTGCTGATCACGCAGCGGCCAAAGAATATCCTATCACGTCCGTCAGAATCTCATCCAGTGACCTCTCAGGCTCCCATCCCACGTACTGCCGTATCTTGGACGTGTCCGGCACTCGCCGCCGCATGTCCTCGAAACCTGCCTCATAGGCCTCCTCGTACGGCACGAGCCTGATCCGTCCATCAGCTTTCCCTTGCACGTTGTCCACCAGCGCGAGAACCCGCTGCGCTAGCCCCAGAATCGTGATCTCCTCCGTGGCCCCCACGTTGAATACCTCCCCCACCGCCTCAGGACAACCAGCCAGCGCGACGATGGCCCGTACGGCGTCCTTAACGTGCAAAAAACAACGCGCCTGGCTTCCATCCCCATAGACCGTGAGGGAGTCGCCCGCCAGCGCCTGCCTCACGAAGCGGGGCACCACCATCCCGTAACGCCCCGTCTGGCGCGGCCCTACCGTGTTGAACAGACGAAAGATAACCACCGGCAGATACTTCTGCCGATAATATGCCAGTGCCAGGAACTCGTCCACCGCCTTGGAAGAAGAATAACTCCACCGGGCGACGGTCGTCGTTCCCAGTACCCGGTCGTCGTCCTCACGGAAAGGAATCTGGTCGCTCTTGCCATAGATCTCCGAGGTCGAAGCAACGAGGACCTTTTTTCGGTAGCGATTTGCGACCTTCAGAACCGAGTGAGTGCCCAGGATATTGGTCTCAATGACGTTCACCGGGTCCTTGATAATCAGCTCTACCCCCACCGCCGCCGCCAGGTGAAGGACCACGTCGCACTCACTCACCAGCCGATCCATCACCACCTCGTTGGTGATGGTATCAATGGCAAAGTGGAATTGCGAATGGTCGGTCAGAGGCGCGATGTTCTCGAACCGGCCAGTGGACAGGTTGTCGATCACGGTAACCCGATGTTCCAGCCCAAGTAACGCCTCAGCCAGATGGGATCCGATAAAGCCAGCGCCGCCGGTGATCAAGTAGTGAGCCATTACCCTTTCCCCACCGCGCGCACTACCAATCCCGCCTGTGCGCACGCCGCCAGTTCGAAAACGTTCCGCCCGTCCACCAGCACCGACCCATCCATCGCGTCCTTGAGCCGTCCGAGATCCAGGGCCTCGTACTCGCGGTGGCGCGTCACCAGGGCCGCGCAGTCGGCCCCATCCAACGCCTGCCACAGGTCGCCGGTCAGGGGCGCCTGCACGCCATCCCCCAGCGCGCGCTGCCAATCCGCCTCGCGCACGTACGGGTCGTGGGCCACCACCTCCGCCCCGCGCGCCTGCAGCAGCCTGGCCAACGCCGCCGCCGGGGTGTTGCGCGTGTCGTCGGCGTTCTCGAGATAGGACACCCCCAGAAGCGCTACCTTGGCCCCTGCCAGTTCGCGCCCGACCTCGGCCAGCCCATCCTCGATCAGCGCGGCCATATGGCCCGGCATCCCGTCGTTGATCTCGCGCGCCAGCGGGATCAACCGCAACTCGTCTGATTCTCCGTCGGCGGGCTCGCCGTACGTCTCCAGCCCATATTTTAACAGCCAGCTATCCTTTGGCAGGCAGTGGCCCCCCACCCCCGCACCGGGGATGTGCACGTGCCGGTCGGGCCGGGCGTTGATCATCTCCCGCACCTCGAACACGTCCACCCCCATGCGCTCGCAGGCCAGGGCCACTTCATTGGCGAAGGCGATGTTCACGTCGCGATAGGCGTTCTCCACCACCTTGGTCATCTCGGCCGTCAGCACGCCGGCGGGCGTGATCTCTTTGCGCACGACGTGGCGATATAGGTCCACCGCCCGGCGCGTGCTCTCCGCGTCGATGCCGCCCACCACGCGGGGAAAGTCGGTGATGTATTCCAACAGCTTGCCCGGCATCACCCGCTCGTAGGAAAAGGCCAGGCAAAAGCCTACCCCACCCTCGAGCCCGGACTCGCGCTCCAGGATCGGCTGCACCACGTGCTGCGTCGTCCCTGGAGCAACCGTCGACTCGATGATCACCAGCGTGCCCGGCTGCAGATACCGCCCGGCCTGGGCGCTCACCTCGCGCAGCGACTCGTAGTGCGGCACGTGGTCGCCGTCGGTGGGTGTCTGCACGTCGATCAGGATGACGTCGGCTTCCCGGCAAACTGCGTAATCGTCGGCCACGTGGAAAGTCTTTTTCTCCACAGCGACGCGATGGAGCAACTCCGCTAATCCAGGTTCATCCCCATCAAAGGGACACTCTCCCCTGTTCAGACACGCGATCTTCCACCCCGAACGCTCCGACCGGCGCTGCACGCCGGTCACCCGGAAGCCCGGCACATCGGCCAACAACGCAGCGCAGGGGATGCCCACGTACCCCATACCGATGACGACGATGTTCAATCCCTCATTTCCTCCCGGTAAGAATAGCTACTCCCCACCTACGCCAACACCCCGATAACGCCACCCCACCGCCTCGGCTTGCCCGCGGTCGACCACCCGCCGCCCGTCCACCAGCACCGGCGTGCGCACCAGGCCGCGCAGCCGC
>JAFGED010000471.1 GCA_016931785.1 Anaerolineae bacterium | reverse complement strand
CCAGGCGGCGATGAACGAGCTGTACCGCGCCTTCCTGGGCGATGGCTCCCGCGTCGCCGTCGCCGCGCTGGCCCCCACGCCCGAGATCCTGGAGAGTTCTCTTTCGCAGCAGCCGGTCGAGGTGGCCGTGGTCGACGCCGAGCTGCTGGCCGAACGGGGCGAGCACGGCCTGGTGCAGTTCCTCACCTCTCGCCTGGGTTCCGCCGTGGCCGTCGTCCTGCTGCCCCAGGGGATGAGCGGTCTGCACGGCCGCTTGATCGCGCTGGACCGGGTGCACGAGGTGCTGGTCAAACCCGCCGGGGCCGCGCACCTGATCGACCGCTGCTACCAGGTGGGCATCTCCCAGCGCGCGTCCCAGCAAGCAGTGGCCCCGGCCACAACGTATACTACATCTTCCCTGGCCCAGGCCACCGGCGCGGCCAGGGCCACGGCACTGACGGGCACCAGGGTGTTCGCCGTCGGCGGGGGCAAGGGCGGCCCTGGCAAGACGACCATCGCCGTCAACCTGGCATACCGCCTCAACCAGGTAGGCGTCAGGACGCTGCTGATGGGCTTTGACGTCCCCGACGCGGCGGGCGTGCAGCGGGGGCTGCCGATGAGCCCTAACGCCCTCAACTGGTTCCGCCGTCCCACGCGGGAGGGGTTCGCCGCCTCCCTGCAGAACAAGGACGGCCTGGACGTGTGCCTCAGCCCCAACGACAAGCTGGAGGCCTCTCGCGTGGGCGTGCGCAAGCCCAACGAGGACGGCTCCATCGTGGGCCTGATCGAGGCGGCCCGCGACCACCATCCCCCTTACGCCGCCATCGTGATGGACCTGCCGCCCACCGAGAGCGAGTGGAGCGTGCAGCCACTGCTGAGGGCCAACACGGTGCTGTTGGTGTGCGAGCCGGACTGGGCCAGCCAGGTCAACCTGATCGCCAGCGTGCGGTTGCTGACCGGCGTGCTCGACCCGCGCTACCAGGTGCCGCGTGACGCCATCCACGCCGTGCTCAACCGGGTCGAGGAGGAGGACACGATGACGCCCGGACGGATGCAGGCGGCGATCCGCGAGCAGTTGGACGGCTGGGCGCCGCCGTTTGCAGCCGTGATCCCCGCCGACCCCGGCGTGCGGGCCTGCCAGAACGATTTCGTCGTCCCGGTCACCCGCCGCCAGGAGTTTGCCCAGGGGATAGACCAGGTGGTCGATTTCTGCTACCGCGAGGCGCTGGGGGCACCGGCCGGAAGGGCCGCGGGCGGCCGCGTCAAGTCCCTCTTCGGCGGGATCAAGGTCAGGTTTACGTGAAAAAGCCCCAGAATCTCTCATCGCAATGGAGGATGATAATGACAAAGTACGTGGTTTGGGACAAGAAGGTAGTCGTTAGGCTTTTTCCTAGGCAGAAGCCGGCGCTTCGCGCCGAGCTTCTGCACGGAGGAAGATGACGATGCTGGACCAATACGTCACGCGCCAACAATCCGCGCCAACGCTCGAACCCGGCGTCACGTCCGAGATCGCGGCGGCAGTGGTGGCGCGCATCAACGCCGAGTTCTCCCCCGACCAGGTGCTGACGCCTGATGACGACGCGCGGAGTCAGATCGTCGAGCGCATCCGGCATTGGACGCAAGCCGAGCTGCGCCAGCAAGGTTTCGGCGCGGTCGACCTGCGCGTCGAGGCCGACTTGGCCCAGCGCATCCAGCATCAGATGCTGGGCCTGGGCTTCCTGGAGCCTCTGCTGGGCCGTGACGACGTCTCCGAGATCATGCTCAACCAGGACGGCTCCCTGTGGCTGATGCGCAAGGGGCAGGTAAACCCCACGCCGGTCGCGGAGGTATTGCCCGACACCACGCGCCCCAGTGTCACCGAGGTGCGCATCGTGATCGACAAGCTGCTGGGCCAGGTGGGGCGGCGCGTGAGCGAGGCCGAGCCCATCGTGGCGGCCAAGCTGCCGCGCTCCCCGCGGCTCCCGGCCGGCGCACGCGTCAACGTCGTCATCCCACCCATCGCCAACGGGCCTTACCCGGAGATGAACGTGCGGTTGTACGAACCAAAACCCGTGCCCCCAGAGCAGCTCCTGGCCTGGGGGGAGATGGACGAGGAGATCGCCGCTTTCCTGCAACAGGCGGTGCTGGGCCAGATGCGCATCGTCGTCGCCGGCGGCACGGCCACGGGCAAGACGACGCTGCTCTCGTGCCTGGTGGGCTTTATCCCGCCCGAGCAGCGCATCGTGTTCGTCGAGGACCCGGCCGAGATATTCGTCGAGCACCCCCACGTAGTCAGCCTGGAGGCCCGCCCCGCGACGACGGAGGGCAAGTACGGCGTGCGCGTGGGCGACCTGGTCACTACGGCGATGCGTATGAGCCCACGCTGGCTGGTGGTGGGCGAGGTGCGCCACGGGGACGCGGCGGTGTGGCTGATGCGGGCGCAGATGTCCGACCATCCGGGGATGTCCACCATCCACGCCGACGATCCCAAGAGCGCAGTGGAGACGCTGTGCCTGCTGGCGATGATCGACAACGACCCGCCGGTGCGATACCAGGCCACCAAGACGCTGATCGCGCGATCCATCGACCTGTTCGTGCAGATCGGCATCGATCCCTGGGGTGTCCGGCGCGTCACGCGCATCGGCCAGGTGGCCTCGGAGTTGAAGGCGGGCGAGGTATGGATCGACGACCTGTACCTGTACAAATCGGAGCAGAGTACGAGAGAGAATCCGGTGTGGGAGAAAGTAGGGGAACTGACACGCAGTCGAACGATGATGAAATGAGCATAGAGCAGACAAAAACAAACAGGAGGTCATACAATGGGCAAGAGAAGAGCCAAGAGAAAAGTCCAAGCTACCGGCTACCTGTTCACACATCTGGATGGGACGCCGTGG
>JAFGED010000470.1 GCA_016931785.1 Anaerolineae bacterium | reverse complement strand
GCTCTGGCTAAAGACCAGGCCGTGGTAGGTCAGGCGGGCGATGACGTCCTCGAACACCTGCGACCTGGGTGACGTGGGGGCGCCCTCGTAGGCCCCCCTGTCGTAGGGGACGCCGGAGTAATAGGAGTAGCTTTTTGGCTCCTCTCGCTGTGGGGCCTGCGTGGACAGTCCCGCCCGGATGAGCTCTCGCCGCAGGCTCTTGGTGGGCGCGCTGCCGCCGCGCAGCAGCAGCCGGTTCAGGGCCGCGCGCTCCCGCTCGCTCAGCCGCTCCCAGGAGGCGCGCACCCGCTTCTCGGTGAAGAACTCGGCCCGCATGGCGGCGAGCAGCTCCTTCTTGCGCAGTTTCTTCCCGCCTGGCCCGGTGCTGCGCAGTCCGGCGGCCTCGGCCATGCTAACCAGGGTGTTGAAGTGGTAGGTTTCTAGGATCTGTTCGATCTCGTCGGCCATTTACACGTCATCCGTCTGTTTCGGGGTGTAGCCCGCCTGCTTCAGCGCCTCGGTCAATGGCTTCACCGCTTCCGGGTAGACGATGACCATGCGCGGCGAGATCTCGGCGACGATGTGCTTTTCCAGCGGGGCGACGGCCTTCATCTCCGCCAGGGCGTACTCGTCGCCGAACTCGATCACGGTCAGGTCTTTGTAGATGCGCACCTGCCCGTATGCTTCCCACCAGGCGGTCAGTTGATCCCGGATCGCCACGGGCATGGGGACGGGCAGCCACGTCTCCCACGCAGCCTCGATTTCGGCCAGGGTCATGCCGGTCTCGAAGGACGCATACACCGCCTCGGAGTCCACCCGGTAGGCGAACTGCTCGGCGGTCGCCGTCTCCAGCCGGGCGATCTGGTTGAGCAGGTTGTGCGCCTGGGACTCGATCTGGGACGGGACGACGCGGATGGCGCGTGCGTCGATGTTCACGGCTTCCGCCGGCGCGGTGGTCGTCTTGCGCACGGCTGCGTCGCTCCTGGGGACGGGGGCATCGGCGCGGTCCCAATATAGATCGGCCAGGCCGTGGAGGCGGAACGCGGTTAGCCCGTCGGCGTCGAGGCCCAGGTCGGCCAGCCCCAGCCAGTGCAGCGGCCCGGCGATGATGTATGCCACAAATTGGCCCTGGGCCAGGTCCCAGTCCCCGGCGTCCAGGGGAGCGCCGTCCCTGGAGGCCAGGAACCAGGCGGGCGCCTGAGAGCGGTAATAGTCCTCCTGCCATACCGTGCGATCGAAGCGCGGCCACAGGACGCGCATCACGTCGAAAAGGTCCGCCAGCGCGATCCATTTGTCTTCTGGCAGGCAGGCCAGCGCGCGCAGGACCAGGTGGCGGAAGAGGAGCAGGTCCTCTTGCAGATCCTGTGGCTTGAAGTAGTGGAAATGGTAGGCGCGCCTCAGGTGCACGTCGTCGCGGGCTCGCAGGACATCCCACAGCGCGCTCCAGTTCTGCGTGGAAAAGTACGTGCGCGTCAGGATCGCGCGCTGCGCCGGCTCGCTCTGGCGCAGAAAGCGCTCCTTCACCTCCGGCCATACGGTGACCGGGCTGCCCGGCAGGAGCACGCCGGTCGCCACCAGCAGCGCGTAGCCGAATTCCAACGCCATCTCGCCGCCGATCACGGGAGCCAGGCGCTGGATGACCTCGTCGGGTAGGCGGCGCGGCGGCGGGGGCACGGTCAGAGTCAGGTCCGAGTATCCGGCCAGCTGCCGGTTCTCCTTGGCCTGCTGCAGCTCGTGCGGATCATAGTCCCAACCCTGGAGAGTGGTGTGGAACCGCTCCATGCGCGGGCGCGGCATGGGTGGGCGCAGGACCACGGACGATTGCTCCAGCAGCAGGGTGATCTGGTTAGCGGCGCGGACAAGGGCCACATCGTCGGCTTGGCGTACGTCGCTGACGCCCGGCGGCGGGTTGGGGGTGGCCGGTAGCACGTCTTCCAATACCGGCGGCAGGACGCGCAGGATGGAACGGGGGACAAAGTCGCCATAGCTTGGGTAGGCGTCGTAATTGCCCGGCAGCGCCAGGCCCGTCTCCCACAGGTGGCGCGTGTAGGTGTTGACGTTTTTGTGGCTCGTCAATTTGCCCCACAGGCCGGCCAAACGCGCCAGGTCCTGCGGGTCGGGGTTCCGCCTCTGGCCTATCAGGGCCAGCGCGCGAAAGGCGTTGTGGTGCTCCTCGTCCAGGTCGAGATAGCCCTTGAGCGCCTGGCCGGGGTCGGTGATTTGGTCTGCGAGCTGTTGGATGATATCCGCTTTCCGCGTGCCCCGCACGGTCCAGCCGCGCTCCCTGGCCATCCGGCGCAGGTCTTGCATCACGATGCCGTCCAGCCTGTCCCGTAGTAGCTCCTCGTCGGCGGCCCTGCGATTTTCAAAGGTTTCGTGGAGCCACCAGGGGCTTTCGGTGGGCTGGTAGGAGGGTGGCGGTTCCACGGGCGTGACCTCGATGGGATAGCCGTCCAGGATGGGTGCGCGAGCGTCCACGCTGCTAAAGGATGCCGGCAACACGATCCACTTGATCAGCACCGCGCCGACGTGCTTGCAGTACCCGCCCCAGTCGTAGGGGCAGGAGCAGTGGGCGCTGATGCCGGAGGGCGCGACGTCGATCTCGACCCGGTACAGGCGGGAGCCCTGCACCTCGGCGGTGAGCGTGTTGCCCTGGCGGACGGCGTTCTGCACGCGGTCCAAGTAGCCGCGTGCCCGGCCAAGGCTTTCCGATTTGAGGACGCTCTTCAGGTCGTCGTAGGTGAGGGTTTCCAGGGTCGGCATCGGGTTATTCTGACGTTGGTCTCTTGGGTAGCCCGTATCCAAGATTGTGCAAAGCGCGGCGGAAGGCGGCCTCGTTTTCCTCCGGCACGACGATGTGCCTTTCCCCGGCGAGCATACACAGCGAACGCAGGGTGCTGTCGTTGGCGATGAGCTGGGCCAACGCGGCATCTTGGGCTTCGATCAGCCGGGCGGCGCCCAGGTCGGCCAGGCGCGACGCCCGGTCGGCCGCTTCGCGGAAAAAGACCCGCACGTTGTCGGGTATCTCGCTGTCACTCCTTGCTCTCAGGAAGGCCTCCATGCGATCTGTCGCGTGGCCCTGTTCTACAGCTTCCAGAAGCCGCGCCTGGTCGATTCGCCAGACGGCATCCGAGGTCTGCTCGGCGAACTGCTCCAGGATGAGCGTATCGCCGGGGGGCAGCGTTTCGGTGGCGACGATCTCCATAGTGGGCAGCACCTTGAGCGCCTCCCGCTTCTCCAGCGGCGAGGGGGTGTATTCCTGCGTCAGGCCCAGGCACCAGGCTCCCAGCCCGTTGACGCGCAGGTACAGCAGGCCGTCGTAGCGGCTCAGGCAGTCCAGGTCGTCGGTGCCCCACATCCTGCCGTAATCGGAGCGGGCGCCCGACGGGTGGATGTAGGCCACGTCGACCAGGCCCAGCGTGGCCGCGTACTCGAACAGGAAGGCCATCATGTAGCGTTCCTGCAGGATGTGCCACCCTCCGTACCCTTCGTAGCCCAGGCTGCCATAGTTCGGATCGGTGATGTATAGCGCCCACGAATCTCGGGCGACCTCGAATTTGAAGCCTGACGCGCGCATGAAGCGGGAGAGCTCGTCGAGGGCGATCCATTTGTGCGTCGGGCAGGCTCTCATGGCCTTCGCGATCACCTCCCGCCGGCCGGCAGCTGGCGTCAGCGCGCGTCTTCTCGTCTGTCCCTTGATCGCGTGCACGCGGTTGAACTCGTCCAGCAGCGTGGACTTGAGCCAGCGCGTCCAGCACTTACGGATGACCTCGTGAGGGGATGTCAAAAGCGCCTTTTTGCCAGCTGACGTCAGTTGGAGCTTGGTGCCGGCTAGCTCGGCCAGCCCGGCGTTCTGCAGGATCAACGGCCAGGCAAATGCCTTGAGGGGCCCCGGGGCGGTGGTCCACTCGTCGGAGTCCTCTTCGGATGGATAAAAGTCCCCGCCCTTTAGTATCTTGGTAATCGCCTTGGCTCCGGCGGCAGTCACCCGTTTTGTCCTGTCGCTGGCGCGCACCTTGCCGGCGTCTATCAGGCGCAGGACGGCGTGCACGTCGTGCTGCGCCGCGTGTTCGGTCTCGCAGCGGACAACCTCGACTTCCTCGGTGTACTGTTTGCTTTGCCGGGACTCGTAATCGTAGACGTTGTAGGTTTGAGAGACTGTGGCTGGCGGCTCGTCTCCGGCGCGGGCCTCCGGCGGGCGCGGCGGTGGCACGAATGCCTGGAGCCGTCTCTTCAGGTCGCGCGGCATCAGACTGCCGTGCTGGATGAACAGGCACAGGAGAGATGGTTTCTTCAACTCTCCGTAGCGGCTCTTTTCACCCCAGTCGGGAGCGCCGCCGTACTTGGCCCGGAAGACATCCGCTTCGAAATTCCCGGTGGTGTGCACGGCCTCGGCGACGGCGGCCTGCTGCAGCGTGTCGATCTGGCCCCACAGTTGCCGCAGCCGCTCAGGGTTTTCCAGTTCGCGCTGGATGAGAGACACGAGATCGGCTTTGCGGGTGGGTAGGTTGGTGGCCAACAGCCCCGCCAGCTTTTTGAGCGGCGGGACGGTATAGTTCTCCAGTGACTCTTTCAGCGTCATGGGCTGGGCGTCTCTCTCTCCTCTGCTCATTTACTCTCATCTCCGCATCGCGTCGGCTCGTGTCCCTCTACCTCGTGATCGTACAGGATCGTGTACCGGTAGCCCTGTTCGGTGAGGAACAGCTGGCGGTTTGCGCCGAAATCCTGGTCCTTGGTGTCCTTGCTGACCAGGGTGTAAAAGTGGGCCAGCATGCCGTTCTGCTTGGGGCGCAGGATGCGGCCCAGGCGCTGCGCCTCCTCCTGCCGGCTGCCGAACGTCCCGCTGATCTGGATCATCACGCTGGCGTCGGGCAGGTCGATGGCGAAATTGCCCACCTTGGAGACGATCAGGCGCTGGATCTCGCCCGTCTTGAACTGCTGGTACAGCTTGCGCCGCTCGCGCACCGCCGTCTTGCCGGTGATGATCGGGTAGCCGTACCGCGCCTGCACCTCTGCCAGTTGGTCCAGGTACATGCCGATGATGAGCAGCTGCTCGTCCGGGTGCTTGGCGAGCAACGCGTCCAGTACGTCGAACTTGGCCGGGTTCTCGGCGGCGACGCGGTACTTTTGGCGCTCCTCGGTGACGGCGTACGCCATGCGCAGCTCGGGAGGGAGCGGGATGCGGATCTCGGTCACCTCGACCGTGGCGATCCAGCCCTGCTTCTCCAGGTCCTTCCACGGCACGTCGTGCTTCTTGGGGCCGATGAGGGAAAAGACGTCCTCCTCGCGCCCGTCCTCGCGCACCAGCGTGGCGGTTAGCCCGAGGCGGCGGCGGGCCTGCAGTTCGGCGGTGATGCGGAAAACGGGCGCCGGCAGCAGGTGCACCTCGTCGTAGACGATCAGGCCCCAGTTGCGCTGGTCGAACAGCTCAAAGTGCGGGAACTCCTGGACGATGGGCAGGTTGCGCCCCTTGGTGCCCCGCTTGCGATACGTCATCGTCTGGTAGGTGGAGATGGTCACCGGGCGGATCTGCTTGCGCTGGCCGGTGTACTCGCCGATCTGTTCCTCGACCAGCGTCGTCTTGTCTATCAGCTCGTCGATCCACTGGCGCACGGCCACCGTGTTGGGGGTCAGGATCAGCGTGTTGCACTGCATCTCCTCCATCACCGCCATGCCGACCATCGTCTTGCCCGCGCCGCAGGGGAGC
>JAFGED010000469.1 GCA_016931785.1 Anaerolineae bacterium | reverse complement strand
CTCGGCAGTTTGGGCTTGCGCCCAAACTACACCTTGGTAACGCCATTTCCTCACAAGCAGCGTATACGCCCCAAGGAACAAATACACCCCCTTAATCACCGCCATCGCACGATCCTGGGTCCCGTGGTATAATCAAACGTGCAGGCGTATCACCTCAATAATCCGGGGAGGAGGTGTGAGGGCGGCTACGCCTCTCCCCCCCATCTTCCCCTACTTATTGAGAAGATACGCGCAGCCTGTGACGTGCTTGTCCTGTGGAGCCAGGCGGGACATTTTTGCCAGGCAAACCCAAATTTGTGCTTGTACAAACCCTTGCCCCAGCGAACGAACGCACCCGTTGCCGGCCTGCTTGGAGTAAAAAAGAGGGTCCTTGATTCCTAACTGTCGTGACTGTCCTGATCGCGCGCGCTGCATCGAACAGAGCGCCAACTCTCCCAGCATCAAGATCATGATGCATCGGGCCTTTGCAGCGGGCTCCGACACGCAGCAGATGTGGGAGCTGCTGCAAATGAACTGCCTGCGTGCTCCTAAGGAGAAGGTCGCCGAACCCGTTCCTGTCGAGCCTCCCGTCGATGCGCTCAAGTCTGGCGAGCCTACTCAGGAGGGTGGAAGGACGGTCTCTCGCGGCGCTCGGTCTCAAGCCAGCCAGGCACAGGCCGAACAGCCGGCCCGTAAACTGCCAGCAGAGGAGAAACTCAGGGTCCCCTCTCGCTGCTGCTTGGATCTGCAGGACGGGCACCACCGTATCGCTCTGTCACCGACCGGCCAAATCTTGCTCGGGCGTTTCGATCCGGCAGCGCGGGCAAATCCGGATGTGGACCTGAGCTTTGACGACAGAAGAGACCACGTTATCTCGCGCCGTCACGCTCGCGTCATCGGCTACGAAGGATTTCACTTGATCGAGGATTTGGGGAGCACCAATGGCACTATGGTCAACGGCAAGCGGCTCAAGATCGGCCAAAAACTGCCCCTGCAGCCCGGCGATCTGGTCACTTTGGGAAACCACGAGTTCTTGTATAAATCTATCCCGAGAATGAGCGAGGCGTCGGGATCTGGGCCTCGGGTGTACCTGTGGGTTGCGTTTACCGGCCACCGCTTCTCTCTGCCTTCTTGGGGGGAAGTGATCATCGGCCGGAGCGACCTCGTAGTAGGCTTCATTCCCGGCATTGACCTGGGAGCGGAGGAGGAGGCCGCCAATGTCGTTGCCCGGCGTCACGTCAAGATCAGCGCCAGCGACGGCCGTCACTACGTGGAGGACATGGGCAGCGTCAATGGCACCAAGCTGAACGGCACGCCCGTCGGAATTGGGGAACGCGGCCTGCTAGAGCTGGGCGATCACCTCTGGCTGGGAGGGTGCGTTCTGGCCTACGACGCAGAATGGTAGGGTGATAGGAGACTGAAATGTCTAGACAAACGGTGATTATCTGGAAGAAGGATTTGAAGGAGATGGTCTACATACCGTCCGGGGGGTTTCTTATGGGGACCGACGAGAGTTTGAGCAACGAGAGCCCGCCTCATACGGTTCGCCTGGACGCCTTCTACATAGACCGCTACCCGGTGACCAACGAGGAGTACAAACGCTTCGTGGATGCAACCGATTACCCGGTGCCTTGCTACGAGGTCGATTGGGTCGAAACGCGCGGGTACAACTGGAACCCGGATACACGTACGCCCCCGGGGGGCAAGGAGAAACACCCGGTCGTGCTCGTGAGTTGGGAGGACGCGCGGGCGTACGCCGCCTGGGCCGGTAAACGGCTGCCCACGGAGGCCGAGTGGGAGCGGGCCGCGCGTTCCACCGACGGACGCCGCTGGCCGTGGGGGAACGAGTTCGTGCACGGCCGCTGTAACTCCAAGGAGAGTGGCTCCGGCGGTACTACTCCCGTGAGGGAGTATTCTGTGGCGGGCGACAGCCCGGATAGGGTGGGGGATATGGTAGGTAACGTGTGGGAGTGGACGAGCACCCTGTTTCGCCCGTATCCCTACGACGCCGATGACGGGCGGGAGAGCCAGGAGGCAAATGGCTGGCGCGTCCTGCGCGGCGGCTCGTGGCAAAACGACCTGGATCGAGCGCGCTGTACCGCCCGCCTGGATGGGGATTTTCTGTTCTTCAACAACGTTGGCTTCCGTTGCGCCGTGTCGGCGGAAATGAGCGAAAGCGAGCACAACGAATACCTGGAGATTTTCCGCAAGGCCTTTGACGTTCCACGACCGCCGAAGAAGTGACCGTACGTGGAAAAGCCCCGCCATCCTGGCGGGGCTTTTCTTGTGCGTGATCTTGGAACCTTTACGCTACGCCTGTTGCTCTAGCCAGCGGTAGGCCAGGTACCCCGAGATTGCGCTCAGGATCAGGTTCTGTGCCGGCCATACGAAGCACCACATACCCACGGTGACGATAGAAAGCGTCAGGCCGATGACCCAGTCCAGCAGCCAGTAGCAGATCAGTAGCAGGATGCCCAGCGCCGGGCGGCCGGCATAGATCCAGCCAAAGCCCAAGAAGCCAAAGAATCCACCGACGACCTCCAAGACCAAAGCCACGAAGGGATCTCGTCCGCGCATCACAGTTTCACCTCCCGTTCCAGACGTTCGCCAATCAACCAGTAACGCAGGTTGCGTCCTTGATAGACGTGATATGCTGCGTACAACCCGTACACTACCCAGGCGATGGCTGCGCTTGCCAACAGCAATGTGAGTGACAATGCAAACGGCATAAGCGCGAGCCCGACGAGTACCGCCGCGAGCGAGCCGCTGACCGACCAGGCCATGGTCACCAAGGCGCCCAGTAATGCCAAGGTGAGTGCGCCCGCTAGCTGGTAAACGAATGCCTGCATTGCGTGAAAGGCGACGTATCGCGACTGCTTCCGGTATCCCAGATACATCACCAAGGGCACGGCCAGCCCGAACGGCAGCCCAATGCCGCCCGCCAGGCCAAAGAGCACGGTCAGCAGGATGCTCGCGTGAGCCAGCGACGCCGTCGTCCACTCGGCGGTAGGCACCTCGACCATCTCGCCATTCGCTGCTTTCCCATTTGCTGACATCTCCTTGCTTGCTTCTTTCATCTTGCCTCCTGTATCTTGTGCCTTCGTGACTCGCCTCTTTTTAAGGGCCTTATCAGGCGTGCGCCTGATGGGTAGTCACGCGCCTTCTATCTCACAATACGCATCCCGCATCTTTGGGTTGCACCCCTATTCCACTGTGCTATAATGCGGCCCGTATGATCACCAAGCGCCAACTGGGCATTATCGTCATCGTACTGACCTTGATCGGGATTGCCGGCCTCGTCGGCGTGGATGTCGTCGGCGCGGGCGAGTGGGGCGGCTTTGGGCCGCTGCAACAGATAGGGGCTGGCGTCGGCGGCGCGGGCATCCTGGCCGGCGTCATCCTGATCCTGCGGGGCAATCGCCCTGCCTGACCAACCACCATGAATTCAACCCTCTCGTGCATCCTCAAAGGAATCGGGGTCTTTTTGGCAGCCGTCGCCGTCCTGGCCTATCTTGGCTACCTGGTCGTGTTTGTCCTCTACGCCGTCGATCTTTTCCAATGGCCCTTCGATTACGATCAGGGAGAGGGCTTTGAACTGTACGATGCGATCCTGTACAGCCGAGGGGAGTGGCCCTACAAAGACAATGCCGTTTACCCGTTTTACGCCTCCAACTACCCGCCGCTTTTCCATCTGCTCATCATCCCGCTTTTGCCGGTCTTTGGGCCGCACGTCGTCGCCGGGCGGGTAGTCTCATCTGTCGCCACGCTGGTGATCGGCGGAACGATCTTCTTTGTCGTGCGCCGCAGGGTCAAGGGCTGGTTCATCCCCCTCGTCTCCGGCCTGGCCTTTTTCGCCTCCAGCCACGTCTACCAGACCGGGCCGCTGTGCCGGATGCACATGACGATGGTGATGTTCGAGACGCTGGCCGTCGCCTTCATCGCCGGGTTCGATCACCCTAAGCATGGCACGCGCAATCTCATCCTGGGATTGGCGATGCTCTTTTGCGCCGGGTACACCAAGCAGATGGCCGTGTTCACCGTCGTTGCCGCGCTTTCTTACGTCTTTCTGCGCGACGTCAAAAAGGCCGTCGTCTCCGGCGTTGCGCTGGCCGTTGTGGTCGGGGCGGTCTTTTGGCTGCTGAACGCTGCCACCGACGGCCAGTGGTGGGTTAATACCATCCAGGCGAACGTCAACGAGTTCAAGTATCTGCAGACGATTTTCTTTCTCAGGCAGTGGTTCCGCCTACACGCGCTCCTCATCCTTCTGGCCGCCGCGTACCTGGTCTATGAGCTGCTCTGGGATCGGCTTTCGGTCTACTCGCTGTGGCTCTTTTTCGGGATGGGGACGGGCCTTTTGAGCGGCAAGTGGGGTGCGGGCTTTAACTATTTTACCACTGCCATCGCCGCAGCCTGTATCACCTCCGGCTTGGCGCTGGGGCGCTTGCAGAAGGCGGCATCCCGGCGGCGCACCATGGACGAACAGGCTCACTCCTTTCTTGATACGACCGCCGCCAGCGCAAGCCTTGTCTCCGGCGCGGCGTTGGGGCGCTTGAAGAGGTCGTTAGGACGGCGTGCTGCCGCCCAGCCGCTACGTGATACGGCGAGTTCGGCTGCCAGGGCTACCCGGCTCTCGCCCAAGCGGGCGCGGCATCTGTTTCAAGGCCGGCTGCGCAAGCTGCAGCCTTGGGCAGCGCCGCTCCTGGCCGTCATCATCCCGCTGCTCTATCTGCTGCAAGCCTCGTTGATGCTCCACATGCCCACCAGCGGTCCCGTCTTTGGGCCGCTGGCCCGTGCGTTCGGCGTGGCGGACAAGCTGGTCCTGGTTGAAGGGGAGGCTCATTGCAGAACGTACCAATACCACGACAGCATGGGGTACACCCAGTTGGGCCACCTGCTCGTCGAGGAGGATTACGAGGCGGGCGAGGAGATCCTGGCTTACGTTCGCACTTCCGATGGCCCCGTCTTTAGCGAGGAGGCCATGTTCAGCCTGCTGGCCGGCGAGCAGGTGGTGACCAATCCCACCCAGCTCCGCAACCTTTACCTCAACGGCTCGCTCGACACGACCGATATCGTCGCGCGCATCAACCGGCAGGAGTTCGGCGTGGTCATCTTTCGCGCCCGGTTTTACCCGGATCCCGTGCTTGTTGCCATCGGCCAGAATTACACGACTGTGGAAACGGTGTGTATGAACAGTTTCAAGTACGATATCCTGCTGCCCAATCGTCTGTTGGCCGACTCGCAGGCTCAATAGCATTGCACAAAAACGAGATTCGCAAGCGTGTGCATTTGCCCTTGCTCGACGAATGCTAAAGCGTGTGTTGTGCCTATTTCACTGGAAGCCG
>JAFGED010000114.1 GCA_016931785.1 Anaerolineae bacterium | reverse complement strand
CCGAACCAGCGCCTGAAGTGTTCACATCCACCCCATCGATATTCGCCGCCGAGGAGACTTCAATCCACAACATTTGACAATATCTCAGAACAAGAGGATTCATCAAAGGGCATGCGGGTCAATTCGAGGTGGTTGGGAACAAAGGATTATCCTGCTTGGGCGACTCCCTTGCAGCGTGAGAAATGGACCAAGCGAGGGCTCATTTTGTGGAATAGTGAGGCGCGTCGGGTTACGCAGTTGAGCGCGACGCAGGCAATACACGTTCTCGATTACCTGCGCACTAATGACGATTGGCAGACTCGCGGAATCACCGTGGGAGAGCCTGCCACGCGACTGGTAATAGGCGATCCCGATCGAGAACCGGAACAGGTGCTTCTTGATGAAATCAGCCTGACGGCAACTCAATCACAGGAACTCCTCGTCCTTCTACAAAGCAATCAAGAAGCGCTTAGGGAACTTAGTAAGTGGGAGGAGGAGGAGAGAGGCAGGGCATTACACGAGGCATATTGCATCCTGTTTGGTAGGGAAAATTGGGAACTACTGTGCAGGCTTTATCAGCATGATCCTGAAAAGGCCATGGAGATTATTCAGGAGATTACATCCTCCAAGACAACTGCCAAAACGGCTGAGGAGTGTTGACCATCAAAGGCGATGGGAGTCGGAGAAAGCCTGCCGTCCGACTTTCATCGGCCCTTCAATGGCTTGCAGCACCTCGTCGGCCCGGTAGACGCGATTGCGCGCCCGGCCGGTGATCTCGCGCAGCACGCCCTCCGCCTCCAGTGTCTCCACGTACCGGCTTGCCGATTGGTGACTGACACCCAGAGCCTCTGCGACCTGTGGGATTCCCAGGATCGGCCGGACGAAAAACAGATCCACCACCTGCAATAATCTAGCAGCGGCACGCATCGTCTGGAACCGCTGGTGATACCGCGCGTGCAGTATCTGAAGCTGCGCGGCACGAATCATAGCATCGCTGGACTGCTCTACCACGCCGCGTAAGAAGAAGCGCAGCCACGTTTCCCAAGTCCCATACTGGCTCACACCCAAAAGATGATCGTAGTATTCCTGGCGATGGGCCTCGAAGTAGGCGCTCAGGTACAGCAGCGGCTGTGGAAGCAAACCCCAGGCACAAAGCAGTAGTGTGATCAGCAGCCGTCCCACCCTGCCGTTGCCGTCCAGGAAGGGATGGATAGCCTCAAACTGGTAATGGATCAACCCCAGGCGGATCAGCGCGGGCAATGGAGAATCGGTGTGCAGGTATTTTTCGAAGGCGCCTAATGCCTGCTTCATCTCCGCCACGGGGGGCGGGACAAACGTGGCGCTGTTGAGCGTGCACCCCGGCGGCCCGATCCAGTTCTGGCTGCGGCGGAACTCGCCGGGCGTCTGGTGCTCCCCGCGCACTCCCGTCATCAGATACGCGTGAAGCTCTCGAATCAAGCGTAGGCTGAGAGGCAGGCTGCTCAGACGCTCCAGACCGTATTCTAGCGCACGTACGTAGTTGTGTACCTCACGCACGTCAGACGGGTGGTCAAACAGGGAAAGCTGCACGGCCTCATAAGCATAGAGATCGGAGAGAGAGGCCTGCGTACCCTCGATCTGGGACGAAAGAACCGCCTCGCGGTGCATAAAGGGCACAATCAAGATGTGAGGATTGGGCAGCGTTGCCCCCAACCCAGCCAGCCGGCCCAGAGCCTGATCGGCTGCGGAGAGATCGGCTACCAGTTCGGATGTCCACGTCAGATTGGGTGGCAGCGAGTTGGGCACGTAGGCCCAGTAGTCCCCCTTGGTCACGTGAACCACGTCGCCCGTAGAGCTATTTTGAAATGCCTTGGGGTCCATCAATTACACCTCTGCTGGACTCGTTCGCCTTATTCACACTAATGGAGACAGGAGACAACGTTATTCACATTTTACACCAAAAGTGTGAATAAGACAACTCGACTTGCGCACCGATCGGCGAATATCAACCCACTCAGCACTGGATAGTGCCGGCTTGCGCGCCGTGACCTCTTGATGTATAATGTAACTACAAAAAGAGTGAGAGGTGATTGGCTATGATTGGAACGACGGTCGGCATTCGAGAGTTGAAGGCACGGTTGAGCGCCTATATCCGGCAGGTCAAAGCCGGGGGCACGGTGGTCATTCTAGATCGTGGAACGCCCGTTGGACGCATCGTGCCCGTGATCCCATCGGTGGAGGCGCGAGCTCAGAAGTTGGTCGAGGCCGGACTGATCGTCTGGAGTGGGCAGAGGCTCACTCCGGCGGCTCCGGTGGCGCGAACGCAGGACCAACGGATGGTAGCTGACTTGTTGCTGGAGGACCGCGAATGATCCTCTACCTGGACGCCAGCACATTGGTGAAGCGATACGTTGCGGATCCAGGCTCGGTGGAGGTTGGCGACGCGATATCCAAGGCCGACGTGGTGGGCACAGCGCTCATCAGCCGTCCAGAGGTGGCCGCCGCGCTGGCAAAAGCAGTGCGTGTAGAGGCGCTGACGCAAGAAGAGGCATCGGCGTGCCTGCAGGTCTTTCGCGAGGAGTGGCCTGACCTGATGCGAGTTCAGGTAACGGAGATGGTGGTCACCCGCGCCGATACACTCGCCTGGGAATACGGTCTGCGGGGCTACGACGCCGTGCATCTGGCCGCAGCGTCTATCTGGCAAGACGCCTTGGGAGAGCAGGTGACGTTTTCCACCTTCGATCGGCGGCTGTGGGAGACGGCCAAACGGGTTGGGCTAGCGATCCACCCGGCCGACCTGCCGGCGTTGTTGGAGACATGGAAAGCCTCTCGATAGTCCGCCGAATCCCGCACGAACGCTTCCGCCTCACGCGGATGCCACACATCTGCTTCAGCCTGTGGAGCCTATGTCCGCCGCCACCCACATCATCACCTCCGGCGGCCTGATCCCTAACCGCCTTCATCGGGGCCATCCGCGAGCCCGGCTCTTGCCAGCGCGAGGTCGAGCCAGCGTCGTTCGCCGTCGGATGCACGGCATCCGCGCTCTGGGCCGATGCCGCCGAGGAACGCCGCCGCATTGGAAGAGACCATCGCGCCGCCGCATTTCCGACTGAATGACCATGATCCGGGCGCACGTCCACTCGCTGGTATTGGAGACGATGAGGTTGAAAGAGGCGGAGAAACTGCCCGGTCAGCTCCGCGACCTGCTCAACCTAAACCAGGGAGGTTTCCAAAAGCCGGGGGCCTGGCCATCCTATTCCCCAGCGACGAGGTGGTCGAGCACTGTCTGTACCCACGCGGATGGGTACATCCGAGCGCATCGGCGACCAGTTGGTCGTGGAACTGGGGCAAGTACTCCAGTGTGAGCGATCCACCAAAGCCACTCTCGGCGATGGCGGTGAGGATCTCCTCGAAATCAAGGTCGCCTTGTGGATCTCGCAGAGGCAAATGCTGTTGCCCTGCCTGCGTCCCTCGATTTGAGAGGTGGAAGCAGCAGATACAATCGGCGTAGCCAGCAACGTCGGCCAGAACCTCTGCCTGGGGCTTGTGCAGGTGAGAAGTGTCGTAGCAGGCCGCATGGTACGGCTTTCCCCGACAGAAGGCAGCGATGCCCTCAATGCCAGAGAGGAAGCGCCGCCGACCTGCGAAGGTCTCCCAACACAAGGTGATGCCGGCCTGTACCAAGAGTGGATCGACCACGCTGGCGATTTTGTGCTCCACGTCGGCCAATCGGGCATTCGTGGGATGAACCACGACGAGACGGCAGTCCAACGCCTGGGCAATCGGGATCGTTTTGTGCAGTACCGCCAGGAATTCGTCGAACCGGCCGATGCGCGCCTGGGCCATGTGGATGGAGGCAGCGCGCAGCGAGAGGGTCGAGAACGGGGTCGCCACATCCTCGACGGTCACACATTCCAGGAACAGCTGCGGACGATAGAAGGCTACCTCCACCGCCCCCACCTGCTCGTAGGCCGCCAGGGCATCGCGCCAGCTGTAACCACCGCCCTCCGGGAAGGCCGCGCGGATGGTGACATGGATGCCGGATTCGCGTTCTGCGTCGGATACGGGCACCGCTTATGTCTCCCGCACGGTACGTGCGGCGCGCACAGCGCGAACCGCGGCCGCTACGTCTGCCTCCACCCGCTCTGGCCCTGCTTCAAGATTGCGAGCACGAATCTCGCCGTAGGCGGCGAAGCGAGCTGCGCGTTCGCCAGCCTGCTGGCGCAGCACTTGGTATTGCTCATAGCCGATGATGACGGCGACGGGCCGATTGTTACGCACAATGATCGTCTCTCGTCCGGCATAGCCCGCCTCGGTCACCAATTCCGAGAAATTCGCCCGCGCCTCAGAAGCACTAAACACGCACTCCATACGTTCATCTCCTAGTGGGTCATTTGTCAAGGCTATCGCCATTTTTAGCCAGCCGTGTATAATGCAGATGCGATACACATCTCAGGCCATAGGAGTCCTGCAATGACCCGACGACAAAAAGACCCGATGCGTCCTCCCACTGAGGAGGAACTGGTAGTGTTGACTCAGATTAGTCGTGCTCAGAGTGAGCCAGCCAGTCACGTGGCCCGTGCCAAGGCGTTGTTGGCAGTCGCGTCTGGGAAAAGCTACACCGAGGCAGCCCGGGCCGCTGGCCGCAAGTCGAATGACGCGGTTTCTGACTTGGTGTCTCGTTTCAACCGCGAAGGTTTGGCTGCCATCGAGCCCCAGCACGGAGGAGGTCCTCCAGTAATCTATGGGATGGAGCAGCGTCAGCGCATCCTGGCTGAATTTGAACGCACGCCTGACCGAGAAAAGGACGGGACTGCCACGTGGTCGTTGAGCACACTGCAGCAGGCGTTGCGCCGCGCTCCCGATGGGTTGCCAGAAGTTAGCACCTACGTGATCTGGCGTGTTCTGCACGAAACAGGCTGGACGTGGCAGAAAGACCGGACGTGGTGCAAGACCGGCGTCGTCATTCGGAAACGCAAGGGAGTCGCCGTCGAGGTAACTGATCCAGAGGCAGAGGGGAAAAAAACTTGATTGAGCAGGCCTACAAGATCGGTGAATCACTGGGGTTGAGTGTTTGGACACAGGACGAAGCTGGGCCGTTTCAAACCATCCCGTATGCTGGGCATTCCTGGTGCTCGGAAGGGCAGCCCAGCTGCCAGCCCCATGAGTATGTCCGCAATGGCACTGCCAAACTCTTGACATTGTTTCACCCCGCTGATGGACAAGTGCGCGTCAAAGGCGTCACCAGCAGCTCGAACGCCGTCTTGCATCCCTGGCTACAACAAGAATTGAGCGCTATTCTGACCGACTTACCGGCGCCGCCTAAAGACCTAGACCCACAGACCAATCGTGCGTTGTGGGAGTGTTGGTGTGACGGGCTTAACAGCCCACTACCGTTGCCAGATGATTTACCACCGCTACGGATGCTGTTGGTCTGGGATAATCTCAAGGGCCACAAGACACCGAGTGTGGTGGCGTGGCTGATCCAACATGGCGTCATGCCGCTATACACCCCCTTGGGCGGCTCCTGGCTAAACATGGCCGAGTCGATACAGCGTATCTTGAAACGGCGTGCGCTGGCGGGACAGCATCCGACTGAACCAGACGAGATAATCTCTTGGTTTGAGGCAGTGGCTCGCGCCTGGAATCGCAACCCCACACCATTCGAGTGGGGAGGCAAACGGGCCGCACGGCGGGAACGGAGCCGCCAGCGACGCCACACCCTGGGCGGTTCTGGGGCTTGCACTCGCCGCCCTGTGCGACGCCCACGGCGTACCACGATCGAAAAATGGCGATACTCAAAACAAGTGACCCACTAGTACAAGGTGTACATATTGTGCAACACATTGCGATTAACGTCAAGCATTTACCTAACATCGTGAGTTGTGTGGCTACTCAGCACGTCCATTCTAGAACATCCCGACTGTGCCACGAAACGAGGCTATCGCAATTTTCGAGTGGAAAGGGTTTCTGACTAGGAGACCCACCAAATCCAATGAAACAAGTAGCCAACATACTGATAAAAGTGTGACATCCACTGCCCGTTGAGCTACAAGCCGACCAGATAATCCCTCATCCCTGTTGCAACCAAGATCTGCCGATGATGTGTGTGACCCAACGTCACCAAGCCCCTGGTTTTGACCTTTGGCCGAGATGGGTCTATACTTAACAACGAGCAAGTGCGTGACGGAGGGAACGATGCTCGACGCTAAGCTGCGACTACTTCTGGCCGCGGCGATCCTCGCCCTGGCAATGTTGGCCTGCGGCGGGAGCACCTCGCCCCAGGCAGCCCCAACGAACACCCCATATCCGACTTACACCCCCTACCCCACCCACACCCCTTTACCAAAACCCAGCAACACACCAAAGCCAACCAACACCCCCAAACCTACCGGTACCCCTATACCTACTGACACACTGACTCCCACGCCAGAGCACACAGAGGCTCGGGTTATCAAGGTAGTGGACGGCGACACGATCAACGTGGAGATCGGCGGTGTGACCTACTCCATCCGCTACATCGGCATTGACTGCCCCGAAACAGGCGACTGGATGGCAGCGGAGGCAACACAGGCCAACCTTGACCTGGTAGGCGGCAAGACGGTCTACCTGGAGAAGGATGTATCCGAGACCGACAGGTACGACCGCCTGCTGCGCTACATCTTCCTCACCGACGGCACGTTCGTCAACGCCGAGCTGGTGCGCCTGGAATACGCCCGCGCTGTTGCCTACCCACCAGACACGAAATACCAGAGCTTGTACGAGGGCATGGAGCAGGAAGCCAGGGACGCAGGTCGGGGAATTTGGGGGGCAACACCAACGCCGAAACCACCGACACCAACGCCAAGGCCTCCAACCGCTGTGCCGACAAGTGTCCCGGCGGTTGTGCCTACATCCCCGCCGCCGGCAGCAGTGTGTGACTGCTCAGGGAATATCTACAACTGCTCTGACTTTAGCACACACGCGCAGGCACAGGCCTGCTATGACTACTGTGTATCGCAAGGGCGCGGAGATATTCACCGGTTGGACGGGGACAACGACGGGATAGCTTGTGAGTCTCTGCCATGAAATCATGCGTTCTGGAGGTGAGTTATCATGGTGTATAGACAGACAATAGGACTGTTTCTAGCCGCGATGGCACTCGTGTTGGCAAACTGGGCATGCTGCGGCACCACCTCGCCAAGCCAGGATTTCTCAGAAGCCACAAGCACATTCTCGACGGTGGGTGATGCCGTAGAGGATACCCTTCCGCCGGGAGTGCCCACGATAGCACCGACTTCTACTCCTACACCGCCCATCCCAACAGTGGACACCTCCGAGTGCACTCTTGGGGCCTCCTTCCGGGCGGACATCACGGTACCTGACAACACCAAGATTGAAGCCGGCCAACCCTTTATCAAGACGTGGAGTCTCCTCAACACCGGCACGTGTAATTGGGGACCAGGTTATCGTCTCTTCTTCATCGAAGGAGAGCAAATGGGAGGGCCAGAGTCTGTGAGCGTGCCGAGCACACCAGCTGGTGAAAGCGCGGATATTTCAGTAGAGCTTGTTGCACCAGTCGAAGGGGGACAGCACCGTGGAAGCTGGCAGATGTGTGTAAATGAAACAGAGTGCTTCGGGGACAGGATCTACGTGCAAATTGTCTCGGTGCCCCCACCGAGTGCGACGCCAGTGCCTACATCCACTCCTGACACAGCAGGCGCCACCGCCTGGCTCACCTATGAAGGACAACAGGTAGGAATCAGAGAAATTGCCTGGGGCTACCGCCTCGACTACTACCGCCCAGAAGAAGGCCAGATTTTTCTGTCCCTGTATATCCTCGGTGTGAATATCGGAACCAGCGAAGAAACGTTCAACCCGCTAGACTTCGAGCTTGTTGATGGCGGTGGTGAAGTGCATGGTTATCTGATGTTCGCAGAAAAGGAACCGTCATTTCGTTTGTGTACTGTCAAGCCGGGCGGTGTCTGCGAAGGCTGGTGGACAACTGCAATATGGGATAGAGATGCAGTCAAGGCTGATCTCACGTTCCGTTGGGTTCCGTCGTTCTGGGACTCGCCGATTGAGACGCCCATTATTCAATAGCGAGCATGTTGACAGCTGGCAAATGACCACAAGAACATTCTTATCACACAGCACTCAGAGGCAGGCTAGGAACGAACGATGATCGAAGCCAAAGTGGACGGAAAACTGATCCAGGCCGGCCCCGACTCGCCGGAGGTGGCGCAGTGCCCAGCCTGTGGCGGCGAAGTGCACAAGAGAAGGCGTAAGATCGGGAGAAACACGCACACGTACTTCTACCGCCACCGCCAAGGCTTCGGCAACAATTGTCCCCTCCGCTACCGGCCTACGAGGTAGCGCCCTTTGTGTGATCAAGATCCGCCAGCGACGCAGCTAACAACGGCCCGGACTCCTTGGCACAGGTAGTTTTGTTTGTCGGCGATGTCCATTTCAAGTTGTCGCTTGATAAAAATCGGGAGGCCCGCAATGAACAAGACTGGTACGCTCTACCTTTCACTTATCATGTTGTGCGTTGCCATGATCGCCTGCACTTGCTCGACGCCCTCTGTGGTGCCCACCGAACGTCCCACCCAGGCAGCCACCCAAACTCCGACGGTGACTCCGGAGCCTACCCTGGCCGGTCCATCCTTGGGCGATACCCAGACCCGCCCTGCTGATGGTATGGTGATGGTCTACGTCCCTGCAGGCGAGTTTCGGATGGGCAGCACCGATCAGGAGGTAGACGAGGCTCTCAGGACGTGTAACGAGCTCAGTGGAGATTGCAGGCGAGGGTGGTTTGAGAATGAGCAGCCAGCGCACGGAGTGGTGGTTGATAGTTTCTGGATCGACCAGACGGAAGTGACGAACAGGCAGTACCAGCAGTGCGTTGAGGCTGGAGCGTGCGATCCTCCGCCGAAAAACCCGTCAAAAGGGAGCTTCGCCGACCCACACTACGATGATGACGCCTATACCAACCATCCAGTGATCTATATGAACCCGCAACTCGCAGGGGCATATTGTAAGTGGGCCGGAGGACGGTTGCCGACAGAGGCGGAATGGGAATACGCGGCGCGAGGGCCGGAGGCGTTTATCTACCCTTGGGGCAATGCCTTTGACGGTGCGCGCCTCAACTACTGCGACGTGAACTGCGCGAGTTCAAGAAAGGACAGCGAACACGATGATGGATATGCAGGCACTGCCCCGGTGGGAAGCTACCTGAACGGAGCCAGTTGGTGTGGAGCACTTGATATGGCGGGGAACATGGAGGAGCTGGTCGAGGACTGGTATGGACCGTACTCTCCCGAGGTCGCAGTGAACCCCCAAGGACCGTCGTCTGGACACGAAAACGTGTTGAGAGGTGGCACGTACGCCTATTCACAGGAGTCAGTCCGCAGTTCCTCTCGTCGCCCCAGCAAGGCTGGTACGACATCCTACTTCATTGGGTTTCGCTGTGTCCTTCCAGCACCTACTGAGACACCGATGCCTGCTGGAACGCCAATACCCACGCCAAGAGATGAGTTGATGCCAACCCCTCTCGCTCTAGGAGAGGTGAATGCAGTCGCCTTTTCGCCTGGGGGAGAAACATTGGCTGTCGGGACAGCTACTGGGGTATCCCTATACAGCAGCAATCTCTCCGAGCAAATATGGAGCTACACCAGCGATGCGCCGGTGTTCAGTGTAGCCTGGTCGCCGGATGGAAAAACACTCGCCTCGGGGACGTCTGACGACGCCGTCACCCTGTGGAACGCGCAGACTGGTGAAATCCTCCAGACCTTCGAAGGAGATACCGATTGGCTGAGAAGCATCGCATGGTCGCCTGACGGCGGAACGATCGCCGTAGGGTCGGGAGCCAGCGTTGTTTTGTGGAATGCAGCCACCGGTGAACCTCTTCAGACTCTCGGGGAAGACCTCTCTATACTTACATACAGTGTAGCATGGTCGCCCGACGGTAGCACTATCGCCTCAGGAGATGCATACGGCCGCGTCCTTCTCTGGGATGCACACACTGGCGAGCGCCTCAATATCCTCACTCTCCATGACCACACAGCTGAGATAAACAGCCTGGCCTGGTCGCCGGATGGTAGCGTCCTCGCCTCTGGGGGCGGGCTACTAGATGGCGATGTCATCCTGTGGGACACGACGGCGGGGAAGCGACTGCGCACTCTTCACGCGTACGATGTAGCCTCTGTGGGAGGTGTGGCATGGTCGCCGGACGGGCTCACGATTGCAGTGGCTGCGGCTGAGCCATCGGCGAATAAGCTCATTATCTTGTGGGATGCGGGTACCGGCAAGCGCCTCAATACTCTTGAAGTCCACACTGCGGGGATAAACAGCCTGGCATGGTCGCCGGACGGCACCACTCTCGCCTCCGGGTCGAGTGACGGCACTGTTGTCCTCTCCCAAATCGGGGAGCAATTGCCCAGTGTGCCGTAGTGAAGGAATTTCCTGCGCCGATAAAGCGTCAGCTACCAGCACGTCTACGATAGCTACTACGGCACAGAGTAGAATGTATATGCGGTAGTGGGAGTCAGAGTTCCTCCACCATTTCCTGCATCCGCGTGGCATCGGCATGTAAGTAGCGCGAGGTCGTTGCCAGATTGGCGTGTCCCAGGATGTCGCGCAGCGTGGCCAGGTCGCCGCCTTTGCGCAAGAAGCGTGTGGCGAAGGAGTGCCTGAGCACGTGCGGGGTCACGTCCTGCTCGATGCCCGCCCGCTGCGCCGCGCTCTTCACCAGTCGCTGCACCGGCCGTTTGCCTAACCTGCGCCAGCCATCCGCGTCGTCGCCTGCGCCTCCCGCGCTGCGCGTCGCCATCGCCCCCTCCACCACCATGTCCCCGTAATGGTCGGCGAAGGCGTCGATGGCCCCGTTGGCGAACCCCATGCCGAACGCCGCGCCCACGCCCTCGT
>JAFGED010000468.1 GCA_016931785.1 Anaerolineae bacterium | reverse complement strand
GGGGTTTGGAGAGCGGCGGAGCCGCTCTCCAAACCCCCGCCCCCTCTCTTTTCACACGCGAAAGGCAACTGCGAAGCAAGGCTGAGTAGTTACTTTGCCAGAACGTCAGCGCTGTCCTTGTTAAGCGTTCAAAAACACCTTGGATGTTCTCTCCCACTGTCCAGGATGATTCCGCCAAAAAAGTACGAACTTGTTTTTGAACGCGCCCTTGTCCCGGCTGGTTAGCGTTGACATTTCGCCTGTCGCCGGTGCAACCTTTCAAGAACCTTTGCCGAGATTGCACGGGAAAGAACCAAATGTCAACACGACCTAGTCGGCGCGGATTATACCACAATTATCCAGTTTGTGTAGGCGGACATGGAAGGTTGGGGGTAATTGGTCAACAGTCGGCGATTCATCGCCGTGGAAGCGCGCGCTGCGAACGATGGTGTGTGTGTGTTTGTACTTGGGCATCCAAGCTCGCTGCACAAAAACGAGATTCGCAGGCGTGTGCATGTGCCCTTGCCCGATGAACGCGAAAGTGTGCGTTATGCCTATTTCGCTGGGAACCGATTACCCGCCGCCCAAGGGGGCAAATGCACCCACGATGGTGGGGAATTGGCGCTAAAGTCCGAACGGTGATACGATACACGCTGGGAGCTTGTTGTATGACAAAAACACGCCATCACGTATACCTCTCGCCCCACCTGGACGATGCCGTCCTCTCGTGCGGCGGGCGCATCCGGCAGCAAGCGCAGGCCGGCGATCGAGTGCTGGTCGTGACGGTCTTTGCCGGCAAACCCTCGCTGGGCGTGCCCCTCTCGCCGTTTGCGCAGTCGCTGCACGCCCTTTGGAATCTCGTCGATGCGACCGCCGCCCGGCGGGAGGAAGATGCTGCGGCACTGGCCCTCCTGGGCGCGGAAGCGGCTTATTGGCCCTACGCCGATTGCATCTATCGACAGACGCCCGCCGGCGGCTTTCCCTACGCCAGCGAGGAGGCGTTGTTTGATGGGGTGCATTCTTCAGACGAGGCGCTGATCGCGGAATTGGCCGGCCGCTTTCGGGCGCTGGCTTTGGAGCCAGCGCGTGCGATCTATGCGCCGCTGGCCATCGGCTGCCACGTCGATCATCAAATCGTGCGCCGTGCGGTGGAAGGGCTAAAGGGCGTGACCTGCTACGAGGACTATCCCTACGCCGCAAAGCCAGGGGCGGTGGAGGCGGCTCTGGGGATGGCGCGCTGGCAAGAGGAAGTGGTGCCGCTTTCCTCGGATGCGCTTGAGGCCAAGATCGCTGCCATTGCCTGTTACAGCTCGCAGTTCATCACCCTCGGTTGGGCCAATGCAGAGGAGATGGCAGCGGCGGTGCGGGCTTTCGCGGAACACACTGGCGACGGGGCGCCCGCGGAGCGCTACTGGAGATCTTCCCGAGAGCTGTGAACAGACCGCCATTGCTGTAGAGCCCTGGGGTTGGTCACGTTTTCTTTGTCAGTGATTCTCTAGAGCTTTCGGGAAGATGCTCAGCCCAGGAATGGCACGACGACCTTGAACAGGCAATACACGGCGAGCAGCGCCATCCCGGCGAACAGCCCCCCTACGGCCCAGGGGCGCAGCCTGCGTGGCAGCAAGCCCGCCAGGCGGTCCAGCCCTAACGCCGCTGCCGCGCCGATGGGGACCAGGGCCGGGAAGAGATAGCGTCCCTGGTGCTGGAGGAACTTGGTGTTGTACCAGGCAAACATCAGCCCGGTCAGGATGCCGGAGGCAAGAAGCAGGATCAGGCTGAGGCGCTGATGCGGCGTCAGGCGGGGGCGGCGGTGGTCGAACAGCCACCACAGGAAGCCCACTGCCGCGCCGAGGGAGAGCAAAAGCAACGCCTGGTAGAGCCGAGCCTGGAGCGGCACCGCCATCCAGCCAAACTGGCCCCAAAAGCTCTGGAAGGTGAAGGTGTAGGCGCGCTCCCAGTAGCCATTCCATCCCTCACGCGCCACGTATTCCAGCGGGCGCATCTGGCCTTCGACGACCAGGTCGTGCCGCGCCTGCCCCGTCGGGTCAAGCCAGCCGTAGGTGAGGCCGTTGCGCACGAACCACGGCGCGGAGAGCAGCAGCGCCGGGATGAGCATCCATGCCAGTTGGCCCACTGCCCAGCGCCACGTCCGCCCCTCGCGCCGCCAGCGGATGGCTGCGGCGAGGGCCGCCAGCAGTACGACGATGTAGATCGACCCCTTGGTCAGCAGCGCCGCCGCCAGCAGCAGGCCGATATGCCAGGGCCGGTCGCGCTTCCCCTGGAGATAGGCCACCAGCGCCCACAGCGTCCCGGCCACGATCAGCTCGGCCAGCGTGTCGTTGTTCACCCCGGCGGTCATTGCCACGTGCTGCGGGATAAAGGCGATCAAGGCGCTCGCCGCCAGCGCGATCTCGGGCCGCGTGGGAAAGATCGCCTGAACCGTTTTGAAGGCGACCACCAGCAGCGCCGCTCCGAGCATCACCGAGAGCAGCCGCAGCGGCAGCACCGCGCAGCCGGAGAGCTGGCAGACGGGCGTCGCCAGCAGGTAGTAGAGCGGCGGCTGGTGATCCTCGTACGTCACCGAATCGATGGAGAGGTCGGGAGGAAACTTTTTCGATTTGACCAGCTCGAGGTAGTCCTGGTCATAATCCCCGGCCTCCATCACCGGGAAACCCTGCCCTTCGGCGAGTTGGCGGACGTAGTTATAGTGCGCCGGTTCGTCGGGGATCTGCCAGGCCGGGGTGTACGCCGCGTAGAGCGCGCCGATGGCGACGTAGGCGGCGACGATGGCGGCGAGCAGGATCTTGGGTAGGAGCTTGGGGTCCACGGCGGCTATTGTACCCACATCCGCGCTGATTGACAAGCGTATTCCTGAGGGCAGGCAGGGGTGAATGCCCGGGCGCGTACCAGAGGCCGAACTTTTCGCACGAGCCCCTCGATTCGAAAGAGGGTTTCACTTCGAGCCTTTGGCTCGCGGCCCCCGGCCTACTGCGGCCCTTTGCTATTCGGTAGCAATGATCACGTTCGATGCCTTGACGACCAGGTATACTTCCTTCCCGATCTCAAGTCCGAGCCTCTCGCACGACTTCTTGGTGATGACCGACGACATCTCCAGACCTGGGGCGATCTCCACCTCCACGTCTACGTTCACGGCGCCGATGTCGATGCTTTTAATGGTACCCTTGATCACGTTGCGCGCGCTTAGTTTCATCTTGACGCTCCTTTTGATGCTGACAATGTGTTGTAAGAATCGTTCTTATCGATTGTGTTTTCATAGCCACGCATCCAACTCCCAGTATACGCCCAAAGGCGCTCGGGGTCAAAAGCGCCTCGGGTCCCGGGTGCATTTGCCCCCTGGGGCAGCCGGCGCTCGGTTTCCAGCGAAATAGGCATAACACACGCTTTAGCGTTCATCAGACAGCAGCAAATGCACCTCGGCAGTTTGG
>JAFGED010000113.1 GCA_016931785.1 Anaerolineae bacterium | reverse complement strand
ATCGGCAGCTCGCTATCACACGCCGCCATCGTGGCCCGGGAGTTGGGCATCCCCGCCGTCGTCGGCTGCGGCGATGCCACCATTCGTCTCAAGACCGGTGATCGCGTGCGCGTGGATGGCGGGCAGGGTATGGTAGAGATTCTGAGGTAGGGCAGGTGTGCTATGGGTGCGAGCAATCGCAAGAATGTCGCCATTTTGACCTTTGTCCTGTTCGTGGTCATGCTTGGTTATGGGATCATCATTCCTGTCTTTCCGTTCTACATTGAGAGCATGGGCGCCGGTGGAATGGAATTGGGGCTTTTGGCCGCCTCCTACGCGGCAATGCGCTTGATCTTTGGCCCGATCTGGGGCGGTCTCTCGGATCGCTTCGGACGCAAGCCGATTCTGCTTGTCGGGATTTTGGGCTACGTCGTCACGATGACGTGGTTCGGACTGGCAACGCAATTGTGGATGCTGTTCACTGCCCGTATCTTGGCGGGTATCCTATCATCAGCGACCGCGCCGACCACCATGGCCTACGTCAGCGACAGCACGCCCGATGACGAACGCGGCGGCGGGATGGGGCTGCTCGGCGCGGCGGGAGGCATCGGCACTATCCTCGGGCCGGTGATGGCTGGGTTCCTGGCCACCATATCCCTTTCGCTGCCGTTCTTCATCGCGGCCGGAATGGCGCTGCTCGCCCTGATCCTGGCTGCGATCTTTTTGCCGGAATCCCATCCGTCGCCAGAGCGAGCCGCCGGAGCGAAAAAGGCCCTCGTGGACGTGCGCGCCTGGTGGCAGGCTCTCTTCAGTCCCATCGGGATGCTGTTTGCCTTGACTTTTATCTCGACCGGCGGCTTGATGATCTTTGCCAATGTCTTTGGCCTGTATGGAATTAAGAGGTTTGGCTATGGTACGGAAGAGGTTGGCATTGTGATGATGGTGCTGGGGTTGGCCTCGGCGCTGACCCAAGGGCTTTTAGCCAGGCCTGCCACCCGACGCTGGGGTGACGAACGTGTCGTTCAAATGGGTTTGTTGTTCACTGCCCTCGGCTTTGGACTGTTGCTATTGGCGAATAGTTTTGTGATGGTGCTTGTCACCACCGCGTTTTTTGCCCTGACTTATTCAGTCACCAATCCGGCATTACTCTCACTCACCTCGCGGCGCGCGACTGTAGAGCAAGGCATCGCGATGGGGTTGAGCAATTCCTTCATCAGCCTGGGACGCATCGTGGGGCCGCTGTGGGCCGGGTTCATCTTTGACGTGAACGTGAGCTATCCCTACATCAGCGGCGCAGCGGTCATGTTCGTCGGTTTCTTGATCAGCCTGGCCTGGGTTCGACAGAGTAAAGAAGAGCCTATCGCGGCCGAGTTGCAGTCTGTTAATCAACGATCTTGAAACGCCCCCTTTTGATTTTTGAGCGAGTTTCCCCCCCCTTTTTTCCGAGAACTCATAGGACTATGTTTACTAACCTTCCCGGGATGTAAATAATCCTACAGACCTTTTTGCCCGCGATGTACCGTCGCAGGGCCTCATCTGTCAGGGCGATTCCCTTGGCCGTCTCCTCGTCGATGTCGGCAGGCACCGCGATCCGCGCGCGCACTTTGCCGTTAACCTGCACGATCAACGTGGCCTTCTCCCCTGCCGCCAGCGCCTCGTTCCACTCGGGCCACGTCTGCTGGTGGACGCTGTAGGCCTCCCCCATGCGCGCCCACAGTTCCTCGGCGATGTGTGGGGCAAAGGGGGCCAGCAGCAGGACGTAGGCGCGCGCGGCCTCGGCCAGTTCCGCCGTGACGCCGTGCGTGTGGTGGTGTGCCGACATTGCGTTCAGCAGCTCCATCAGCGCGGCGATGGCGGTGTTGAACTTGAAGGCCTCGGCGTCGGCGGTGACGCGCTGGATGGTTTGGTGGAGTTGGGTGGTCAGTTGGGTGGTTGGTTTGTCAGTCGGTCGAGCAGTGATAACCTCGTTACCCAGGCGCCACACTCTTTGCAGGAAGCGCGTCGCTCCGGCGATGCCCTCTTCTTCCCAGACCGTGTTGTTCTCGAACGGCGCCATGAACAGCAGATAGACGCGCAGCGCGTCGGCGCCGTGGGTCTCGGCGACCCTGTCGGGCGTGACGACGTTGCCCTTCGACTTGGACATGCGCGTCACCTCACCCGTCTCCGGATCGCGGGCGTGCATGACCCCCTGGCTGCGCAGGACCGGGAAAGGCTCGCGGAAGGGGATGATGCCCGCATCCGCCATCACCTTGGTCCAGAAGCGGGTGTACAGCAGGTGCATCACCGCGTGCTCCGCGCCGCCCACGTACAGGTCGGGCGGGCCCCACACCGCCAGCGCCGCCGGGTCGAAAGGCCCATCGGTATAGTGTGGGCTGGCAAAGCGCAGCGCGTACCAGCTGGAGCAGGCGAAGCCATCCATCGTATCGGTCTCGCGCCGGGCCGGGCCGCCGCACTGCGGGCAGGCGGTGTGGACGAACTCGGGGACGTTGGCCAGTGGTGAGCGTCCGAGCGAGGCATTGCCTAGCTCCTCGCCCGGCAGCCATGCCTCGACGTGCGGCAACAGCACCGGCAGCTCGCTCTCCGGCACGGGTACGATGCCGCAGGCAGCGCAGCATACGATGGGGATCGGTGCGCCCCAGTAGCGCTGGCGGGAGATCAGCCAGTCGCGCATGCGATATTGCACGGTGCGGCGGCCGATGGATTTTTCCTCCATCCATTCGGCAATGCGCCCTTTGGCTTCCTCCGAGGGCAGCCCATCCCAGGGGCCGGAGTTGACCATCGTGCCGGGTTCGTTGTAGGCGGCGTTCAGCGGCGCGCCGTCCCAATCCGGCGGCGCGATGACGACCGGGATGGGAATATCGTTCCGCTTGGCAAACTCAAAGTCGCGTTCGTCGTGGGCAGGTACGGCCATGATGGCCCCACCGCCGTAGCCCATCAACACGTAATCGGCCACGTAGATGGGCACGCGCTCATCGTTCAGCGGGTTGACCGCGTACGCCCCGGTAAAGACGCCATCGCGCCCGGCTTGTACTCGGTCCAGTTCGCTGCGGCGGGTGGCTTCTTCGCAGTAGGCCACTACCTCGGATTGGCGTTCCGGGGTCGTGATCGCGGATTGTCCCAATCCGTCATTCACCAGCGGATGCTCCGGGGCCAGCACGGCGAACGTCATGCCGTAGACGGTGTCGATGCGGGTGGTGTAGACGGTAAAGCTCTCGTCGGTGCCCGCTACCGCCATCTCGAACTCGACCCCCTCGCTGCGCCCGATCCAGTTGCGCTGCATCGCTACGATGTGCTCCGGCCAGTCCAGTGTCTCCAGGTCGGCCAGCAGCTCGTCGGCGTAGGCGGTGATGCGAAAGTACCACTGCTCCAGGTCTCGCTTGTACGGCGGTTTGTGGCAGCGCCAGCAGGTCCCGTGCTCGATCTGCTCGTCGGCCAGGACGGTCTTGCACTCCGGGCACCACCACTGGCGGCCCACGGCGCGGTAGGCCAGCCCGCGTTTGTAGAGCAGCAGGAAGAACCACTGCGTCCAGCGGTAATAGTCGGGCGTGCTGGAGTTGATCTCCCGCTCCCAGTCGTAGGAGCAGCCGATGAGCGTCATCTGGCGGCGGTAGTTGGCGGCGTAGCGCGTGGTCGTCTCACGTGGATGGATGCCCTTCTTGATGGCCTCGTTCTCCGCCGGCAGGCCGAAGGCATCCCAACCCATCGGGTGGAGCACGGCGCGCCCCTTCATACGGTAGTAGCGCGAGATGACGTCGGTGGGCACGTAATTGCGCCCGTGCCCCACGCTCAGGCCGTCGCCGGAGGGGTAGGGGAAGAAATCGAGGCAGTAGAAGGTCTGTTGGTCGCCTGGGTCGGGCGTGCGGTAAAGGTCGGTCTCTGCCCAGCGCTTTTGCCACTTGGATTCGATGGCCTGCGGATCGTATGGTTCTATTTGGTAAGCCCCATTTTCTCAATTACCTCCTAATGGTATCTGCTCAGCCCTGCTTCGCGGTTGCCTTTCGCGACAAAAAGAGGGGGAAGGCGGGGGGTTCGAGGGCGGCGAAGCCGCCCTCGAAACCCCCATCTCTCCCTTTTTCGAGCGAGGGCCGCTGCTCGGGCGAACAGCCTGAGTAGATACTCCTAATATTGAAAAAGCCTCCCGCTTGGGGAGGCTTTGTAAGCAGATAGACTGATCCTGGCGTCAGCGCATTCCCAAGCGGCAATCGCCCCTCTCAAGGAGGAGGCCGCTACAAAGAAGGCCGTTCAAAGCGCTGGCGTAAGGTTGGGTCATCATCTTGTTTTCCTTGCGTACATTCTATCACAAGTCGCGCGCTGTGGCAAGCTGCCTATGCAAGCGGGTGCATTTGCCCCCTGGGGCGGCGGGCGCTCGGTTTCCAGCGAAATAGGCATAACACACGCTTTAGCGTTCATCAGACAGCAGCAAATGCCCCCCGGCAGTTTGGGCT
>JAFGED010000112.1 GCA_016931785.1 Anaerolineae bacterium | reverse complement strand
GGGGGGGGAACTATTCCTCCCCCTTGGTGGAGGGAATGCAAAGTCACTTCCCTAATGAGGGCGCCCCAACGGGCATGGTCAGCCTCCAACTACAAGCGCTCCTTGACGACCTCCCGCTCCCATGGTATCCTCGCAACTGATGAACGAGAGGAAACAGATCAAAGCCGTGGGCATGCTCTCAGGCGGGCTGGATAGCACGCTGGCCGTCCGCGTCATGCTGGAGCAAGGCATCCAGGTCACCGCGCTGCACTTTCGCACCGGCTTTTCCTATCCCCGGCGGGACCGCGAAACGGGCGCCCCCCTACCCTCCGATGCCGAACGGGCGGCGGAGATGCTGGGTGTGCCGCTGGAGATCATCGAGGTTCCCGAGGACTACATCCCGGTTGTGCTTCATCCACGCTTCGGCTACGGCTCGGGGATGAACCCCTGCGTCGACTGCCGCATCTTTTTGCTGCGCCAGGCCAAGGCGTGGATGGAGACACACGGCCATCATTTCGTCCTCACCGGCGAAGTTGCCGGCCAGCGGCCCAAGAGCCAGATGCGGCCCACGCTCAAAACCGTCGAGCGCGAGAGCGGCCTGGAGGGCTACCTGCTGCGCCCGCTCTCGGCCAGGCTGCTCGAGCCCACCATCCCCGAGCAGCGCGGCTGGGTAGACCGGGGGAGATTGTACGCCATCGAGGGACGAGGGCGCAAGGAGCAGATCGCGCTGGCAGCCGAGTTCGGCATCACCGGGTACGCCCAACCCTCCGGCGGCTGCTGCTATTTGATCCACCAAACCTATTCCCGTCGCCTGCGCGACTTTTTGGATCGCGAGGGCGAGGAGGCGCTGAACGCCGCCCAGGCGCAGCTCCTGGCCGTGGGCCGCCACTTGCGGCTGGAGTCGGGGCGCAAGGTCATCGTCGGGCGGCACGAGCGGGAGAACGACTATTTGGAATCCTGCGACATGCCGGGCGTCCTGCTCGCCACGCCCGACCACCCCGGCCCCGTGACGCTGGTTCCCGGCGAGCCCACCCGCGAGGAGATCGAGCAGGCCGCGCGCTTCACCGCAGGCTACTCCGACGGCCAAGACGAGCCCGCCGTGCGCGTCGAGGTGCGGCGGGGCGGCGGCCCCGTCGAGGTGATTACGGTCAAGCCGCTGCCGAGGGAAGAGGCACAGGCGCTAATGGTGTAACTCCTCATTTTGCACGCTTTTTACCTGCCCCTAAACTCCCCAAAACCGACCCAGTCTATCATCAAGGGAACAAGCCGAAAATAGACCTATGATGCTTGGTCGACACTGGCCCGACGCGCTGATCGTCTTTATCATTTGGGTGCGTTTCAAATGAGTTGCAAGGATGGGGGGAGCGGGCGGCTTCGCCGCCCGCTCCCCCCGTTCTCTAACTGAGATAAAACACACCCTTATCATTTTCGCCTTGTGCGTGGCGGTGTACAACGCCACACTGAGGCTCGGCCTCTCGTACAAGAGTCCCGATGGCAACGAGTTGGCCACCGCAACGGCGATGGCAGGGTGCTGGTCGCCGAATTGATCATCCTGCTCCCTCCGTCCCCCCATCTCTCGAGGGTTACTGCTCGGGCGAATAGCCTGAGTAGTTACATCTCGAGATGTTTAGAATAAGTAACCTGGCCCTCAAAGCATGAATTGATAAAGCCCCGGTAACTACTCAGCCCTGCTTCGCGGTTGCCTTTCGCGACAAAAAGAGGAGAAAGGCGGGGGGTTCGAGGGCGGCTTCGCCGCCCTCGAACCCCCCATCTCTCCCTTTTTCGAGCGAGGGCCGCTGCTCGGGCGAACAGCCTGAGTAGATACAAGCCCCGATCAATTTGCCCTTGGCGCGGGGATAGAGTATAATGGAGATTGCCTCGTGACATAGCACAGGCGGCAAGAAAAGGGAGAACCCGACAATTGACGCCCATCCCCATGATCTTGCTCGTAGAGGGCAGGAAGCCCGAAAAGGAGCACCTGGCCCCTGTTCTTAACGATCAGGGGTACAGTATCACTTTAGCCAACACACGCAGGGACGCGCTGGCTAAAGCACAAGAAGCACTCCCAGCGGTGATCGTGCTGGATGCTCCGTCGCTGCGTTTCGACGGCAAGCGTTTCTGTGAGACGCTGCAGGGTATCGGCCTCGAAGCGCCGGTGCTGCTGCTGCTGCCAGAGGGCGCGACCATAGACCGCGGCGATGGGGCGCGCGCGCACCTGAGGTATCCCTTCTCTGTCAAGAAACTGATCAATCGCATAGACAGGCTGTTGCCCGTCCCCGACGATGAGGTGCTTCAGGTCGGCGACGTCGCCCTCAACCTCAAGCAGCGCTGTGCCGTTTGCAACAAGCGCGAGAGCAACCTCACTCCCAAGCAGGCCACCCTTCTCGAGATATTTATGCGCAACCCCGGAGAGGTTCTGACCCGAGGGTTCTTGATGAAGCAAGTGTGGAACACCGATTACGTGGGGGACACACGAACCCTGGAGGTCCACATCCATTGGCTGCGCAAGGCGATTGAGGACGACGCAGGGTCGCCGGTGTATTTGCGCACAGTCCGTCGAGTAGGTTACCGCTTTAGCGCACCAGAAAAGAAGAAAAAGACAAAAAAGTAGCGCCTCGGGCACAAGCGCGTGTGTTTGCCCAAATCCTTGCATTGAGCTTGTCGAAATCCCACTTTGTGGTAAAATCCACCATCAATACACACACCTCTTGACCGACGGGAGTGTGCCGGGCGTGCAGCCACCCCGGTTTCTCGGCGGGATGATGGAGGTGGAGGATAAAAACAACTAAGGAGGTCCCTCTATGGCTGTCGTTTCCATGAAAGCACTCCTGGAGACAGGCGTGCACTTCGGTCATCGCACCCGGCGCTGGAACCCGAAGATGAAACCTTATATCTTCACCGAGCGCAACGGGGTGCACATCATAGATCTGCAGCAGACAATCGCGGCAATCGAAGGTGCCTACAAACTAGTCAGAGACAACGTCGCCAAAGGAAGCACAGTACTCTTTATAGGCACAAAGCGGCAAGCACAGGAAACAATTGCACAGGAAGCAGAGCGCTGCGGCATGCCCTACGTCAATCAACGTTGGCTGGGCGGCACCTTGACAAACTGGCGCACCATTCGCAAGCGTATTGACTACTTGCTCAACCTGGAAGCCCGTCGCGATCGGGGAGATTTCGATCTCCTGAAGAAGAAAGAAGCCTTGGGCCTGCAACGCCAGATCGAGAAACTGAACGTCCGGCTGGGAGGCATCCGCGAGATGCGGGACCTCCCCGACCTGATCTTTGCCGTTGACATACGACGAGAAGCCACGGCGGTCAAGGAAGCCAACAAGCTGGGCATTCCGATCGTCGCGATCGTCGACACGAACTGCGATCCCGACCCAATCTACCACGTCATCCCGGCCAACGACGATGCAATCCGCGCCATCAAACTGATCACTGCCAAAATCGCCGACGGCGTGCTGGAGGGAATGGCTCAGCGTAAGGCGTACGAACCCGAGGAGGCCGAGGTCGGGGAAATCGCCATCGAAGACGAGAAATATCTGAGCGCCGCTACACTGGCCCGTTTGAAGGAACTATCCTTTGATGAGGACGAGGAGGCTGCTGACATCGCCGCCGAACTATCCTTTGATGAGGACGAGGAAGAAGCGCAAACCGAAGAAGAAGAAGAAGAAGAAGAAGAAGAAGAAGAAGATGATGATGATGATGATGATGACGATGATGATGACCAAGGCGCTGAAGATGAGATGTTCTACGACGACGACGATGATGATGATGATGATGATGATGATGATGATGTAAACTAGATCTGGTTCATCTGACAGAGCGAAATAACTGGGAATAGGAGAACAACGTTGGAAATCACCACTGCAATGGTCAAGGAACTACGCGAGAAAACCGGCGCCGGTGTGTTGGACTGCCGCAAGGCGCTGGAGGCTCACGCAGGCGACCTAGAAAAAGCAGTAGCTTACTTGAAAGAGAAGGGGCTGGCCGCGGTTGCCGAAAAATCGGAACGCGAGGCATCTGAGGGCTTGATCGAAGCCTATGTCCACCCCGGCAATCGAGTAGCCGTGATGCTGGAGCTGAACTGCGAAACCGACTTTGTGGCCCGCACGGACGACTTTAGGAATCTAGCGCACGAACTGGCTCTGCACATCGCGTTTGCTGCACCGGGCTATACCGCACGCCAACAAGTGCCCCAAGAAGTGATCGAAAGCGAGAAGGCCACATACCGGACGCAAGCCCTGGAAGAGGGCAAGCCAGAGAACATTGTGGACCGCATCGTCGAAGGGAAGCTGGAAAAGTTTTACAAGCAAGCCTGCATTATGGAACAGCCCTTTGTCAAAGACGAGGACAAAACCATACAAGATCTGATCAACGACGCCATCGCCAAGCTGGGTGAGAATATCGTCTTGCGCCGCTTCGCGCGCTACGAGTTGGGTGAGGACCTGTAATACAACGCATGGGGTAACCTATGGCAGCCAAATACAAGCGCATCCTGCTCAAGCTAGGTGGCGAGGCACTTGCCAGCCCTGATGGCTTTGGCATCAGCCCCCACATGGCCGAGGAGGTAGCGGCCAAAGTATCAGCGATACGCGACCTTGAGCTGGAAGTCGCCATAGTCCTAGGTGCGGGCAATATCTGGCGAGGCAAAGATGGCCTGGTACACGGGATGGACCGGGCCACCGCCGATCACATGGGCATGCTGGCGACGGTGATGAACGCCCTCGCCCTCGCCGACGCGCTGGAGCGCATGGGAATCACTACCCGCGTGCAGACCGCTATCGAGATGCGGGCCTTTGCCGAGCCCTATATTCGCCTCAGGGCGATCCGCCACCTGGAGAAAGGGCGCGTCGTCATCATCGGCGGAGGTACGGGCAACCCCTACTTTACCACCGACACGGCCGCAGCGCTCAGGGCGATGGAAATCGACGCAGACCTGCTCATCAAAGCCACAAAGGTAGACGGCGTCTACTCTGAGGACCCGCACGAGAATCCCGACGCCGAACGCTTCGACCGTTTGAACTATATGCAGGCGCTCGAGATGCGCGTAGGCGTGATGGATGCCACGGCCATCTCACTGTGTATGGAAAATGATCTGCCCATTCTCGTGCTCAACCTGTGGCAACCACACAGCCTGGAGCGCGCTGTGAAGGGCGAAGATATAGGTACCTTGATCTCACGCTAGCATCAATTTTGAATTGCCATGATCAAAGACCTGCTTCAAGAGACAAAGGATCACATGAACAAAGCCATCGAGGCGTTAGAGGCCAAGCTGCGTACCATTCGCACTGGCCGCGCCTCGCCGGCCCTGGTCGAGCAGGTCATGGTGGATTACTACGGCACGCCTACACCACTTAAGCAACTGGCTGTCATATCTGCGCCGGAGCCTCAATTGCTCACCATCCGGCCTTACGATCCAGGATCCCTAGGCGAGATCGAACGAGCAATCCTCAAGTCCGAGTTAGGCCTCACGCCCTCGAACGACGGCAAAATCATCCGCCTTCCTATCCCGCGTCTGACCGAGGAACGAAGGCAAGATATGGCTAAGATGGTGCGCCAGCGCATTGAAGAAGGAAAGGTAGTGCTGCGGAACATCCGCCGTGAGGTGCTGGACGATCTGCGCGAGTTCGAGAAAGAAAAACTCGTCTCAGAAGACGAGTTCTACCGAGCGAAAGACGAACTGCAGGAACTCACGGACGACTATGCTAAACAGATGGACGACATCAGCGACCGCAAACAGAAAGAAATTCTAGAAGGCTAACGTGATCCCTCTCTGGTCACTTCGACTTAACTCGCGATAATGCCCGCTCAATCACAAGATGATCAGCAATACCCTCCTCTTGAGGAGGTGCCCCAGCATGTCGGCATCATTATGGACGGCAACGGCCGCTGGGCCCGGGCGCGGAACTTGCCCCGATCAGCAGGACATCGCGCGGGAACGGAGAACCTGCGGCGCGTACTGAGGGCCGCAGTCGAGTTCGGCGTCCAAATCCTGACCATCTATGCTTTCTCAACCGAAAATTGGAGCCGACCGGAAGGCGAGGTCCACGCGCTGCTGACCATACTCGAGGGGGTGATCGACCGCGAGCTACAAGAACTGCACGAGGAAGGCGTACAACTGCGCCACGTCGGTAGGATAGAGCGCTTGCCCGAAAAACTGCAACAAAAAATCCGGCAGGCGATCGAACTGACTCAAAACAACGAACAACTGCTCCTCAACGTGGCCTTTGACTACGTCGGACGATCCGAGATAGTGGATGCCATACGCCGCATCATCATCGACAGGATACCGCCTGACCAAGTGAACGAGGATACGGTCAGCCGCTACCTTTACACAGCAGGATTGCCCGATCCCGACCTGATCATTCGCACCAGCGGTGAAATGCGGATCAGCAATTTCCTTATCTGGCAAGGTGCATACGCAGAGTATTACATAACACCTGCTATGTGGCCAGACTTTGACAAGGATGAGCTCTACAAGGCACTAAAAGCCTACAAGCAACGAGAGCGCCGATTTGGGCTGGTCCCTAGATAGAACGTCCGGGTTTTTAGTTATTCAGACGTTTCCTCAGCCAGTACTCGACTTGTGCTACGTACACGCGTATTAACTGCCGCCGTCCTAATCCCGATTGCCGTCGGCCTGATCTACCTGGGAGGATTCGCATTCCTGGCCTTGGTAGCGGTGATGCTGTCCCTGGCCGAAGTTGAGTTCTGTCGCTTGATGGCCCAGGATAACTTTCGCCCCGCACCTGTCTTTGGGATCGGGATGGTGTGGTTGTTTTTGCTGGGCGCCCAGTTTCCGCAGTTGGAGATTTTGCAACCGGGACTGGCCCTGATCTTGTTAGCATCACTTGCCTGGCAGTTGGCTCACCGCCAGGGCTCGCCAGTAGCTGACTGGGCGCTAACTATAGCAGGAGGCCTGTATCTAGGAATTTGCGGCGCCTGCATGATCAAGATACGCGGCCTGGACGACGGCTTCTGGTGGATGCTGACCGCACTTTTCAGCATTGTGTGTGTCGACAGCGGCGCTTATTTCATCGGACGGGCCTGGGGACGGCGCAAAATGGCGCCTTCCCTGAGCCCCGGCAAGACTTGGGAAGGGTACATAGCCGGCGTGGTCACGGGGGTGCTGATCACACCGCTATTGATCTCGGTGTGGCGCACCCCAACAAACGGAGATATCATCGCCAACATCGTACACGGCTTGATCCTGGGATTGCTGGTGGCCACCCTGGCCCCGCTGGGCGACCTAGCCGTCTCGATGATCAAGCGGCAGGTCGGCGCAAAAGACAGCGGAAACATCATACCCGGCCACGGCGGGGCATTGGATCGGCTAGACAGCGTGCTATGGACAGCCGTGATTAGCTATTATTACATACTGTGGTTCGCAGCTTGACCACAAACATACATTATTACGTAGGAGAAAGAACTGTGAGCAAGATGGAAATGGCCGATTTGGAAGCCCAAACGCTAACCGATTTACGCGAGTTGGCCAAGGAATGGGAAGTTTCCGGCTACAGCCGGTTGAAGAAAGAGGATCTCATCCTAAGACTTTTGCGCGCCAAGGCAGAACGAGAGGGTTTGATGTTCGGCGGCGGCGTGCTCGAGATCATAGATGAGAACAAAGGTTACCTGCGCTGTGACCATTACAAGCCCGGGCCCGACGACGTATACGTCTCGCAATCGCAGATCCGCCGCTTTGGACTGCGCACCGGCGACATGGTCATCGGCCAAGTGCGGCCGCCCAAGGAAAGCGAAAAGTACTATAGCCTCCTGCGCGTGGAGGCGGTGAACGGCATGGACCCAGAGGCAGCCAAACAGCGGCCCTCCTTTGAGTCGCTGACGCCGATCTTTCCCGACGAACGTTTCACCCTGGAGACCTCACCCAGCGACCTGACGACGCGACTGCTCAGCATGGTCACGCCAATCGGGAAGGGGCAACGTGGGCTCATCGTGTCGCCACCAAAAGCCGGCAAGACCACGGTGCTCAAGCATGTCGCCAACGGCATCTCGGCCAACCACCCCGAGGTACACCTGATGGTGGTCCTCATCGGCGAGCGGCCCGAGGAAGTAACCGACATGGATCGATCCGTGGATGCCGAGGTCATCAGCTCGACCTTTGACGAGCCGGTGCAGAGCCACGCCCAGGTAGCAGAGATCGCCCTGGCGCGCGCCAAGCGGCTGGTAGAGGGCAAGCGGGACGTCGTCATCCTCCTCGATAGCATCACGCGCGTTTCACGCGCCTACAACCTGGTCGTACAGCCCAGCGGCCGCACCCTCTCCGGCGGGCTCGACCCGGCGGCGCTCTACCCACCCAAGCATTTCTTCGGCGCGGCCCGCAACATCGAAGAAGGCGGCAGCCTCACCATCATCGCCACTTGCCTGATCGATACCGGCAGCCGGATGGACGACATGATCTACGAAGAGTTCAAGGGAACCGGCAACATGGAACTCCACCTGGTGCGCAAATTGCAGGAACGACGCATCTTCCCGGCCTTTGACATCGAGCGCTCCAGCACGCGGCGAGAAGACCTATTGCTCGACCCGCAGACGCTGCAGAACATCTATGCGATGCGGCAGCGCTTCCTGGACGCGCAATCCCAGGCCCACGCGATGCAGGAACTGCTCCAAGTGCTAAAGCAGACCAAGAGCAACGAGGATTTCCTGGCCCTGTTCGCCCGGATGGTCGAGATAGAGGGAAGCCGCTAAGGCACAGTCCTCGATATCTTCATAATCAAAATCTTGCGCAAATGAGGCAGGTTTTCGTAGCGCCTAGTTTGGGAAACGGCAGTTTCGGCGGCACTAGGCGCCGAAACTGCCATTCTATCGCACATAGTGCGATAGACCTAGTCACTCAAAAAAGCCCTCGCCTTCGGCGGGGCTTTTTTTGTTTGCAGGCTCCAACAGTTCGACCATTTGACTTTATCCCATGAGAGGGTATAATCCCCGGGTGGTTAGGATTTGTTAAAGAATAACTTCCCTCGCCCAAGCTCAAGCGGCGTAACCATCTGGACATCCCTCCAGTTGAGGCCCGTAAAAGCTTGTCAGTATCATCAAACAGCGAGAGCAAATCCCTTTCCGGTAACAACGCCGCGGGAGTTGTTCTTTTACGGGTCCTTAGCCATCGTAAACGTGCCCAAATTTTAAGGGCCGTGTAAAACCAGCAGGAGGAAAGATTGTGACAAAGAAATGGGTTTATCTCTCTCGTTCCGCCAACGAGGCATTAAAAGAGACATTGGGCCACGAGCCTGCATTGGATGAGATGAAAGTCATCCTCGGCGGCAAGGGGGCCGGGCTGGCCGATATGACCGGCGCCGGGCTCCCCGTTCCCCCCAGTTTTACCATCACCACCGAAGCTTGTGTCGCATACATGGAAGCCAAACAGTTCCCCAAGGGAATGTGGGAACAGGTCCTGGAAGCATTAAAGGACGTCGAATCCCAGACCGGCAAAAAGTTTGGCGATCCCGCCAACCCCTTGCTCGTCTCCGTACGCTCCGGCGCGCGCCTGTCGATGCCCGGCATGATGGACACCGTCCTCAACCTTGGCCTCAACGACGACACACGCGTTGCGCTGGCTGAACTGACCGGCAACGAGTGGTTCTCATACGACGCCCACCGCCGCTTCATCACCATGTTCTCTGACATTGTGATGGATTATTCCCGCGAGCACTTTGAGGAAAAGTTAGAAGAACTCAAGAAAAAAGAGGGCATCCGCCTCGATACTGAGGTCAGCCTAGAGGGTATGAAAGCCCTGGTCGACGAGTACAAGGCGATGTACAAGTCTCACTTTGGCGAGGACTTTCCCACCGACCCGCTCAAGCAGCTCGAACTATCGATCAAGGCCGTGTTCAGGTCGTGGAACGGCGCGCGCGCCATCGCCTACCGCGAGCACGAGGGCATCCCCCACGACTGGGGCACCGCCGTCAACGTCTGCACCATGGTGTTCGGCAACATGGGCGAGGGGAGCGGCACCGGCGTGGCCTTCACGCGCAACCCGGCCAGCGGCGAGGCCAAGCTCTACGGCGACTATCTTGAGAACGCCCAGGGCGAGGACGTCGTCGCCGGCATCCGCACGCCCATGAAGATCGACCGGCTGCAAGAGGTCATGCCCGAGATCTACCAGCAGTTCACGCAGGTAGCCAAGCAACTGGAGAATCACTACCGGGATATGCAGGACCTGGAGTTCACCATCGAGCGTGGCACGCTGTGGATGCTCCAGACCCGCACGGGCAAGCGCACCGCCTCCTCGGCGGTCAAGATCGCGGTCGATCTGGTCAACGAAGGCATGATCGATAAGGAAGAGGCGATCATGCGCGTCAAGCCAGAGCACGTCGACCTGCTCATGCGTCCCAGCTTCGATCCCAAGGCCGAGAAGAAACTGCTCGTTAAAGGGCTAAATGCCTCCCCAGGTGCAGCAGTGGGCGTCGCCATCTTTGACGCCGCGCGCGCCAAGGCAGCAGCGGGGGAGGGCAAGGACGTCATCCTGGTACGCCCCGAGACCAACCCCGACGACGTGCCGGGTATGCTGGCCTCCAAGGGCGTGCTGACACAGAAGGGTGGCGCGACGTCGCACGCCGCCGTGGTCGCCCGTGGGAGCAACATCCCCTGCGTCGCCGGCTGCGAGGATATCACGGTCGACGTCAACCGCAAGCAGTTCACCATCGGCGGCACAGTGGTCAAGGAAGGCGACATCATCTCTATCGACGGTTTCACTGGTGAGGTGTTCCAAGGTGCCGTGCCGTTGGTCGAGGCCGAATACAAGAAGCAGACCGATCTGCTGACGCTGCTGGGTTGGGCCGACGAGATCCGCAGCTTGGGCGTGCGCACCAACGCCGACTATCCCGTGGACGCCCGCCGCGCCGTCGAATTTGGCGCCGAGGGCATCGGCCTGTGCCGCACCGAGCACATGTTCTTCGACCCCCGCGCCCGCGACGCCGTGGTACGCATGATCATGGCCAAGACCGACAAAGAGCGCCAGACCGCCCTGGACGAGATGCTGCCCATCCAGGAGCAGGACTTTGAGGGCGTGTTCGAGGCGATGGATGGCAAGCCGGTCATCATGCGCCTGATCGACCCGCCCATGCACGAGTTCCTGCCCCCGCGCGAGGAACTGCTCGAAGAGGTCGTCGAGCTGCGCTGCAAGAACCCCGATTCACCCGAGCTGGCCGAGAAAGAAAAGATGCTCGAGGTGGTCAACTCCCAGTGGGAGGTCAACCCGATGATGGGGCTACGCGGCTGCCGCGCGGGCATCATGTACAAGGGTCTGACCGAGATGCAGACGCGCGCCTACTTCCAGGCCGCCTGCCGCTGCACCAAGCGCGGCGTCAAGGTCATTCCCGAGGTCATGATCCCTCTGGTAGGCCACGTCAACGAGCTCAGGATGGAGCGCGAAAAGCTGGAGGCCGTCGCCAAGCAGGTGATGGAGGAAGAGGGCATCGAGGTCGAGTACATGTTCGGCACAATGATCGAGGTGCCGCGCGCCGCGCTGACCGCCGGCGAGATCGCCCAGTACGCCCAGTTCTTCTCCTTCGGCACCAACGACCTGACGCAGATGACCTACGGCTTTAGCCGCGACGACGCCGAGGGCAAGTTCCTGCTCAAGTACGTCGAGGGCTTTGACACCGGCAAGGTGGACGACGAGGGCAATGCCATTTTGGAACCCATCCTGGAGGCCAACCCCTTCCAGACGCTGGATCAGGTCGGCGTAGGCCGCCTGGTCAAGATGTGCGTCGAGGACGGCCTGGCCGCCAAGCCCGATCTGGAGATCGGCATCTGCGGCGAGCACGGCGGCGATCCCGCCTCGATCGACTTTTGCCACCGTGCCGGCCTGGACTACGTGAGCTGCAGCCCGTTCCGGGTGCCCGTCGCCCGGCTGGCGGCAGCCCAGGCTAAGGTCAAGAACGGGTAACCGATCGTTTCTTTCAGGCAAGCTTCGTGTGGCAGGCAGTACGTGTTGCCTGCCACACGTTTGTTTCTACGTCAAAAACGCCAGCAATTTCGGGCTTGGCCCGAAATTGACAACGGCTCCGAAGGAGCCGCACTTGTCTGGAAATATGGTGAGCTACATATACCTTGACATCCTTCCTCGGCAATACCGCCTTGGGAGACCAGCAGTTTCGGGCAGGGCCCGAAACTGCCAACGAATCGGCCGTAGGCCGATTCGCACTTGCCTGAAAACAGCAACCGAAGCAAGCTCGGGGTTTTCTGTCCAGCAGTATCACTGTGTGAAGCCAGCGCTTTCGGGCAGAGCCCGAAAGCGCCAACGGCTCCGAAGGAGCCGCACTTGCCTGGAAATATGGTAAGCTACACATACCTTGACGTCCTTCCTCGGCAATACCGCCTTGAGAGACCAGCAGTTTCCGGCAGAGCCGGAAACTGCCAACGGATCGGCCTGTGGCCGATCCGCACTTGCCTGAAAACGCGGGATGAGTACAATAAGTGTGCCAGCCTATGAGCGTAATTGACGAAGTCAAAAGCAGGCTCGACATCGTCGAAGTCATCTCGGCATACATCCCGCTCCAGAAGGCGGGGCGGAACTATAAAGCCCTGTGCCCTTTCCATTCCGAAAAGACGCCTTCCTTCGTCGTCTTTCCCGAAAGCGAACGTTGGCACTGCTTTGGGGCTTGCGGCGAAGGCGGCGACATTTTTACCTTCGTCATGAAGCGGGAGGGATGGGACTTTCGCACCGCCCTGGAGGAGCTGGCGCGGCGGGCGGGCGTCGAGTTGCGCTCTCGCACCCAAGCGCAGGTGCAGGCAGAGGAGGAGGCCGACCGCCTCCGCGGGCTCCTGGATGAGACGGCCCGATACTACCATCACCTCTTGCGCCACGCTTCGGAGGCGGAGATGGCGCGGGCTTACGTCGCCAAACGCGGCCTGAGCGAAGAGACCGCCGAACGATTCCTGTTGGGTTACAGCCTCCCGGGATGGGACAACGCGCGGGCTTATCTAACGGAGAAGGGATATACGGTCGAAGAACTCGTCGACGCCGGATTGCTGGTGCAAAAGGAGGACACCGGTTCCACTTACGATCGCTTCCGCAACCGGTTGATGATCCCAATCCGGGACCTGAAAGGGCGCGTGATCGGCTTTGGGGCCAGGGCGCTCGATCCCGACGACGCGCCCAAGTACCTTAACTCTCCACAGACCGAGCTCTTTGACAAGAGCCGCACGCTCTTTGGGCTCGACGCGGCGCGGCGCGCCATCCACGAGGAGGACCGCGTCGTCATCGTCGAGGGCTATATGGACGTGATGCAGGCCCACCAGGCGGGATTCGCCAACGTGGTGGCGCAGATGGGGACGGCGCTCACCGAGGCGCAATTGAAACAGCTCCAGCGCTACACCAAGCGGCTCGTGCTGGCTCTCGACCCCGACACGGCAGGCGTCAACGCCACGCTGCGCGGCGTCGAGGTGGCGCGGGAGACGCTGGAGCAGGAATGGGAACCGATCTTTGACCCGCGCGGGTTGGTGGGATACGAAGGGCGGCTGGGAGCCGAGATCCGCGTCCTGCGGTTGCCGGGTGGACAGGACCCCGACGACCTGATCCGCGAGGAACCACAGCGCTGGACCAAACTGGTCGAAGGGGCGTTGCCGGTGGTGGAGTTCTACCTGCAGATGCTGCTGGAGAAGATCGACCTGAGCGACACCAAGGCCAAGGCCCAGACGGTGGACATCCTGTTACCCGTATTGCGGGCGGTATCCAACCCGGTAGAGCGGGAGGACTATGCCCAAAAGATCGCCAGGGCATTGCAGGTGGATGCGCGATCGGTGCTGGCCCGGCTGCGCGCCGTCGAACGTCAGGCCACGCGGCGACAGCCCGATACCGCCCGCGCCCAGGATCGACAACCGGCACGCGCAGAAGCCGACTTGGAAAGCCATTGCCTGGCAGCGCTTCTGCAACGTCCCGGCCTTCTCCAGCAGATCGACGAGAAGCTGGCGGACAGCCAGCTAGAGTCCCTGCAGGGCAAAGATTTTCAAGATGCAGGTAACCGGGCGGTTTTCGAAACCTGGCAGGAGCTTTTATCAATCGAGCACCCCACGCCCATCGAGGGGCTGCGCGAGCAACTGCCCGAGGACTTGCACTCACGGCTGGAGGAGTTGCTCGCGCCTGACCGAGTCGAGCTGGCCGACGAGCAAATGGTGCGCGACGTCTCGCTGACAGTGCTGCGTCTGCGAGAACGCAGCCTCAAGCGGCTGGGACAGGAGCTGAGCTTTTTAACTCTCGAGGCCCGCGAGGAAGGCGACATGCGCGCGGAAGCGTACGTCGGAGCCCTGAGATCGTACAGAGAGACACTGCTGCGCACGCAACAGGCACTGGCGCAGCGCTGGGGATGAGGCAAAAGTAGAAATAAGGTTGATTTGTAGACGCAGGCATGACAAGCGCCTATGCGTCTTTCGCACTGCGGGCGAAAGGGTCTACCGCACTGTGTGCGGTAGATTGGCAGTTTCACCGGCGCTGCTTCTGAGCAGCGCCTGCGCGCCGCCGAAACTGCGGCACACAAGTGTGTTGTCCTGCAAAGCGTATCGACACTTTTTTGTCGATGTTCGCGTTATAAGCGCCTATGAGCAAGAGAACAGAGCCCGAGACAGAAGAGACGACCGAATCGCCAGAAGAGCACTCGCCATCATCGGTTGAGGACATCAAATCGGTGTTGCTGGAAGTGCTCGAGAATTCCGACGACGAGGATGCCGACACCCTAGATGAGGTAGACGAGCCCTCGCCCGACGAGCTAGAGGAGATCGAAGAGGGCGATCTGGCCGAGCCCACAGATGCAGTCTCGCTAGGGATCACCGATGACCCGGTGCGCATGTACCTGCGGGAGATCGGGCGCGTGCCGCTCCTAGAGCCACACCAGGAGATATGGCTCTCCACACAACAGGAGGCCGCCGTCCACCTCAAGGGCCTTCAGGCACGCCTGAGCGGCCGGAACAAGCAGCCGCCCACAGAGCAGGAGATCCTGGTTGCGCTGTTGGATTCGTTCAACGGGGCTTGGTCAGCCGTGATCGAGAACTGTGCCCGGCTAAAGCTCTCCTCACCCGACCCGGTCGCACTGATAGAAGAGGCCAAGGCGCTCTACCGGACGGCGATGCCCGAGATTCCATCCCACCTATACACATTCCTGGAACAAGCAGGCTGGTCGGAATCGGAGGATGGAAACTGGACCGCGCTCACCAGCAACCTGTTCGATGTCTTGATCCTGCTTTACCTGCTGCCCGAGCCCATGCTGGACATGCTCCAAGCCAACTGGCAAAGGCGGCAAAAGTTCCCTTCGCCGCGCACGATCAAGCGCAGGATGCCAGAGAATCAAAAAATCGCCGCGGCCTGGGCCGATCTCGACGAGCGTGCAGCCGACGCCAAGCAACTGCTGACGCGGGCCAACCTCCGGCTGGTCGTCAACGTCGCCAAACATTACCTGGGGCGTGGCATCTCGCTCCTCGACCTGATTCAGGAGGGCAACATCGGCCTGCTGAGAGCGGCGCAAAAGTTCGATCATACCAAAGGATTCAAGTTCTCGACCTATGCCACCTGGTGGATTCGGCAGGCAATAAGCCGCGCCATCGCCGATCAAGCGCGCACGATCCGTATCCCTGTGCACATGGTCGATACGATCAACCGGCTGCTCCGCCTTCAGCGGCAGATGGTGCAGGAACTCGGGCGGGAGCCCACGATGGAGGAGCTGGCGCTGGAATCGGACACGCTGGAGCCAGAGGAGAAACAGGCCATACTCGCCGCGCATGCCGAGGGGGAACCACTGTCGCCCTCGATGGAGCGGAGACTACGCCGCGCCGCGAGCAAGGTGCAGCGCATCATGCGCATCTCGCAGGAGCCAATGTCGCTGGAGATGCCGGTTGGATCGGAGGACAGCGGCGAACTGGGCGACTTTATCGAGGACGAGACAATGCCCGGGCCGGTGGATGCGACCTCCAACCAACTGCTCAAAGAGCAACTGCACGATATACTCGACTCGCTCAGCGACCGGGAGCGCGCCGTGCTGGAGATGCGCTTTGGGCTGCGGGACGGGGAGGCCCACACACTGGAGGAAGTGGGAAAGGCATTTGGCGTCACGCGCGAGCGGGTGCGGCAGATCGAGTCGAAGGCACTGCGCAAGCTGCGCCACCCCGGTCACCGGCGCAAGCTACGCGATTTCCTGGGATAGCGCTTCATTCCGCTGGCAACACGGTGATCGCCGCGTCGTCGAAGAAGACCGCGTGCCAGGCCTGCGCGTACTGCGTCTCGGCGAACATGCAGAGCGTCACCCGGCCTTCCTCACCAGCGACAACCTGTGGCGAGGAAAGGACCACGACGCCATCCCCTTGATTGATCTGCCGCACGCTGCCCCACTCTGCCCCGTCACATCCCTCGCTGCCATCAGGATCGACGCCGGCCTTCACAAAGTATCCCCCTGCCGTATCCTTGACGACCGCCGCCGCGCGCACCTCGAACACCACCCGGCTGCCTGGCCCCACGTCGACCGCCTGGTACACCCAGGCCCGCAGTTTGACCCAAGGCTCCGTGTCGATCTGGAGCGTCGAGCCGTTGATGCGCTGCGCCGGATTGTCAGCCGGATGGAAGCGCGGCTCGGCAAAAGAGATCCCGGGGTCAAACTCGTCGCCGGGCGCCCAGTTGACAAAGGCCCCCGTCTGCCAGCCGGGGATATCGTTCAGCCTGATGTCGTCGAAGGTGGGATTTTCCAGCGGCTTGGGCGTGGGGGTGGGCGTATTCGTAGGGGCAGGCGTAAAGGTCGGCCCCGGGGTGAAAGTCTCGGTGGGTATGGAGGTAGGCGTGCGGGTCGCCCCGGGGGTGCGAGTGGGACCGGGCGTAGGTGTAGGCGTGAGCGTCCAAGTGGGAAATGGCGTGTCGGTGGGCAAACGCGCAGGAGTCGGGACCGCAGAAGACGACGCCCCCATCAGGGGCAACGTGGAATAAAGGACGACGCCCGCTATCGCGCACAGGCAGGCCACGTCGAGCACGGCCAGACCAACGAGGATGAGTTTTTTGCTTCTCGACATAAGAGCACTCCTCGGGGATTGCTACAGCCGCAAGTGTACTCTACTCCCGTGTTCCCGTCAAACTTGGCGCACGGTAGAAAAAAGCCCCCAGACATTTGCCGGGGGCTTTTCAACCATAGATGCAACCTGTTCGAGGCCTTGGGAGCAGCTCAATCAAGCTTCCCAAGCGGGACAACCTTTTTGGCCTGCAGAACACCGTGAGTTGCCTGCCGTTCGGCATCGATGAGCACATCCACCGTCTCATCTTCATCCGGAATTAGCTTCTTCCCGCTCAACATGCTGACTACGTTCTCTTCCGTGTAATAGATTTGCCGTCCTTGCTGATCCAAAATCACTCCCAAAGTTCCCTCTCTGGTCCGCCACTGAACCTTGCCGCGAACGATCTCTCCCTTTGTCGACATGCCACTTCCTCCTGCTTCTCAGAACTTCGCGTTCAAAAACAACTTGTGCGTTTTCTCCCGTTGCACAGGGTGATTTCGCCCAAAAAGTACGAACCTGTTTTTGAACGCGGCCCTATCTTTCAGGTTCTTCTTCGGATGGTTCCTCTTCTTCGGGTGGTTTCTCTTCCACAACTTCCTTCGGCGTTGTACGAACCGATTTGACCGTCAGATAGCCGGCGTGCGAGATGCCGAGCAGCGCATTCAAACTCGTCGTAAACGCGGGGAAGGCGACTCCTAGAGGATGTCTAAGGTCATCCTTTTCCCCCAACAATGTCCACAAGAGCACGGCATAGGTGAACACGACCACGATGGTGAAGAAGAACATCTGGACTTTGCCCACGTCAACGATCTCTTCGTTCGTTTTCTCCTCGCCACGAAACATGTCTATCCAACTGGCCTTTTTGATTGTGGCGTTTTCAGAAAGCAGGCTCTCATTAGTCGAGGCCGCCTTGAGAGCCTCTCTAGCTTTGCGTTCTTCTTCAGTGGCCTTTTCCAATTCACCCTCGACACCTTTCAACTCCAATGTCGCTCTCTCCAACTCGCGGGCCTTGGGCTCGAGACGGTTGATCTCCTCCTCCACCTGGGTTAGCTTGTTGTGTATCTCTGCCAGTTTAGCCTCGGCTGCCGGCCGTTCCGAATCAGCGGCACTAGCCACAGCCTTTTCTGCTTCTACTGCCTCTGCTTCGAGCGCTTTTTGTTTTTCCCGAGCAAGCTCCAAGTCGGCATTGGCTCTGCTGCACGTGCTATCTATATAACCGACAACTACTTTTGCCCTTTCGTGCTCGCCCTTGAGGCCGGCTGTTTTTTCTTTCGCCTCCTCAACTCGGAGCCTTAACGCCTCTATATCCGCACTGAGCTTTTTAAACTGTTCGTTCTTCTTTATTCCTTTCACCAAGCTGGAACCGGCAAAGGATGCCGCGCTACTCCCCAGCGCCGCTATCAACTCGGGCGGAAAGGTGATCTTGAGCGCCTGCGGGAAACACTCTCTGGTCGCCTCCTCGGACGTCTCAAGCTCCGCCTCCGCCTCAGCCAGCTCCGCCTCTGCCTCAGCCAGGACATCTTCAGCCGTCGCGACCCGCTCCTGATCCGCTGCGACATCTGCGCTGCTTTCCTCAGCCTCTTCGGAGCCCTCGTCGGATGCCTCAAGGTCCGCCTCGGATGCCTCAAGGCTCGCCTCGGCCGCCTCGAGGTTCTCCTCGGCCAAAGCGACGTTCTTCTCGGCTGCCGCGATTCGCTCTTCGATGACCGCGACCTCCTGCGCCCCCATCTCCTTGACACACTCTTTGAGCATCTCTGGCTTGAGTGTGTCGAGCCCGCCGGGCAAAGCCCGAGGTATGGCGATAGCCAAATACGCCGATAGCACCAAGATGGTCCACAGGATAATCTGGAAACGCGATAGGCTGACCTTGCGGCGGGAATCGATTAAGACATAGTCGAAACGCGGTATACCCTTCCCCAGGCTCATCCCAAGGCCCAAGACGCCCAGAAAGAACACCATCAGGCCGGCGATGATCAGCCAACGCCACCTTGCTTCCAAACGGGTCAACTCTGATCCAAAGAGCAAGAGCGCCGCGATGAATAGAACAATGATGAGAAAAGAGCCAACTCCCTCAGCAATTTTCTGCAATGTAGGCTTTTTCGGATCGCTGCTGCTTTTTTTCATCGTTTCACCTCCTTACACTACGATGACCTTGCCTGAACCGATTACAATTCTATTTTAGAAAATCGGAAAAGTCAAATCACTGACCACAGCCCCCCAAAAGAACCCCACGAGCAGCATCCGCCAGGGTTCTTTTTCGTTCCGGTCGATAGAGAACACAATAACCGCGTACACGATAGCTGCGAGGGATGCCGTTGCCCACGCAGTCGCCCTAGCCTCAAGGAATCTCCCAAAGATAAATTGGCTCGCGAGCTGAAGTGCATAGATCGTTGCCGCACCGGCGACGAAACCCTGAATGCGGTGGACGGCCTTCTCATAGCCAGGGTGGCAGGTGACAGTGGCTGTCTGACGTACCACCTCAGTTACTCGAGCGAGGGAAATGTACACGCTTGCGAATCTCGTTTTTGTGCAGCGAGCTTGGATGCCCCAAAGTACAAACACACCCGCGTCCCAGTACCAACGAGAGAATAGAAAACAGGGGGCAGCGATGTTGCACGCTGCCCCCTGTCGCGTCCGTCTGTACGCGCCTAATCCCCCGTATAGATCTCCACGCGGCCGGTGAGGCCCGGCAACAGTCTCAGGTCGGTATCAGAAAGCCGGACGTGGACGGTGAAGCGGGCGTCCACCCCCTCCGTCTCGTCGACCTGGGGCACGACCGCCTCGACCCTTCCCTCCAGCGGCCTATCGGCGAACGTGCGCAGTGTGACGACCGCACGCTGGTCGGGATAGACGTTGGCGATGTGCTGCTCGCTCAGGTTCTCTGTGATGAAGAGCAGTCCGTCCTCAATGTTGAGCAGGGTGACGATCGAGACGCCCGTGCTAACGGTCGTCCCCGGCGTGACATTCACCGAGAGCACCATGGCCTTCCAGGGAGCAGTGAGGCGGGCGTGCCCTAGCGCCTCTTGCGCCTCAACCAGCTCTGCCGTCGCGTCTACGATCGCGCGGTCGTAGCTCGCGTCGATGCCATCCTCCTTCAACGCGGCCAGATTCTGCTCCGCCTCGGCCACATCCGCCTCGTATCCCTTCAACCTGAGCGCCTCTGCCGCATGCGCATCCTCAGCGTCGGCCAGTCGCCTCTCCGCCATCTCCCGCTCATCGATGGCCCGGTACCAGGAATCCCGATACGAATCGACCGGAATCGGCGGCCACATCGTCTGGGCCTTTTCGTAATCGGCCTTGGCGTCCGCCTCCCCCTTCTGCGCCCACTTGAGACTGTTGCGTGCTTCCTCGAGGGCGGTATCGGAAAACTCCAACCGGGCGATGGTCAGCGTGCGCTGCGCGTCCGCCAGCGCCTTTTCTGCATCGGCGCCATCTCGCTCCCACTGGCGGAGCGCCTCCTCGCGGTCCGCGACAGCCCGGTCGAGCGCGAGCTGCGCTTCGTCCACGGCGCGCTGCAGCTCGGCGTCGTCGATCGACGCCAACAGGTCGCCCTTTGCCACCGTTTCGCCGACCTTGACGGCGATCGTCAGCAACTCCCCGCTTGCCCCATCCTCAAAGCCCATCTCCACACTGGGATAGGCAGAGGCCAATCTGCCATCGGCCGCAATTGCCTTGCCCGTCGGCGCCGGCGGGAGCGTCGCATATGGCGTAACATCCGGGCCCTCTGGCGGAGGGCCACCCACCACAGCTTGCCGTGGTCCGCCAGCGCAACCGGCCAGTAAGACAGCGGCGATAGTCAGAGTTACAATCCACTTTGTTTTCATAGTTCCGTCTCCAATCTTGATGCGTGAAACGTGAGGCGCAAAACGTAAGGCATGAAACTTACGTTTCACGCTTTACGCCCTCACAACGCCTCTCGCAAGATTCGGGTCACCTTGCTCCGCACCACGCCGCGCGCTGCCAGGCTGGCACTGACGACGCTCGCCAGGGTGACCATGACCAGGATCGCCAGCGTCGTCATCCAGTCGAAGGTCAACTGCGTCGGCGTGTTGCGCATCAAATTGTTGCTGATGTAAAAGATATAGCCCAGCGCCGTCCCGGCGGTCACGCCTGCCAGCGACGCGCTGACCGTCATGATCACCGACTCTAGCGCAAAGGTGCCCACCAACTCGCGCCGCCGCATGCCGATCGCCTTGAGCATGCCGATCTCTAGCCGCCGCACGTAGACGGCCACATAGACCACGGCAAAGACGCCAAAGATGCTGGTGACGAACGATAAAACGGCCATCGCCAACATGACCACGCGCCCGGTGCGCATAGACTGCTCCGTGGTACGGATATCCTCGGCGGTAGACCCGACCCACACGGAGGCCTGGTCGGCGAGTAGCTTGCGCAGGTCGGCGACCACCCGAGCCTCGTCGGCTCCTGCTTCCGTCGTCGCCATGACAGTCGTGATGACGGGCTCGTCCCGCTCCGCCGCCGAGCAGGCGCCGCCCACGCACACGTCTTGGATCGTGGGGTCGTGCGTCAGCCGGAGGTACGTATCCAGCGAGACGAGGCCCTCTGCCGACCCATAGCGCACGTCATTCTCATTGCGCGAGAAACCAAAGCCCGCCATACGCTCGATCAGACCGACCACGCGCATCTCGACGACGTGATCCGTGCCCTCTCCCTGCACGAGGATCACGTCGCCTACCGTCACGTCCATGTACTCGGCATACCCTGCGCCCAAAATGATGGTATCCGGTTCCGCCAGGATTTGGTCAAAGGACTGCGGCCCCCCGGCGGCATACTCCGTCAGGTCGCCGTAGACGATGCCATCCAGTGAGGCAGTGAGCCCACGCACCTGCACCGGCGCATTGCGCAGCTCGACCCGATTCGTCACCTGGGCCTGGTACTCGGCCGTCAGGCCGACAGCCTCCGCTATGCCGGGCACCGAGCGGAAATCGTCCAGAATGCCGGGAGTCAGATTGTCCTCGTCCTGCCCACCAAAGACGTACCAGCGCCAACGGGCTATCTGTGCGACTATCGGCGCGCCGTTGTCGAAGCGGGCCTGGACATCATAATTCCTCTGCTCCAGGGCGACCTCCGTACCCAGAAAAGTGGGCAGCGTCGCGCTAAAGACGATCATCAGCGCGATCATCGTGTTCCGCCGCTTGGCGCGCATCAGGTTCGGGCCGGCAAAGAAGGTCAGCTTGGGAAGGACCGCCTGGCTCAAAAAGACCAGGAGGCGCTCGAAAGGCAGGGTCAGGGCATAAAAGAGCAGGCTGACGCCGACTACCAGCAGCAACATGCCACCGAACAAAAAGACGCCGATGACCGATTCGTTCCCCTGCACAAAGAGAAAGTTGCTTCCGACAAAGACCAGCCCCCACATCACGGTCAGCACGAAACCGGCGACGAGGATGCGCACGTCGAACTTGCGCGAGCGCAGCCGGGCCAGGTCCTCGATCTGGATGTTGTCGGCGGCGCCGGGGTTGATGGCGTGGCGCACCTTGGTGTTGGCCGCCTTGCGCGCCGGGGCGAGGGCCGAAGCCCCCAGCACGACGGCGGCGATCGAAGCCGCCTGGACCATCGCCGCGGCCGTGATCGTCATCTGGAACTGGATACCCAATTCCGCCGCTCCCTCTGCCGCATTGGAGATGAAAAAGCTCACCAGCGGCGCGACCACCAAGACGCTGAACGCGTGCCCCACCAGTGTGCCCAGGCCCACGCCGATCAGCCCGATGAGGGCCACCTCGATCAACACCAGCCCAAACAGGTGCCGCCGCTTGGCCCCCAGGATGCGCAAGAAGGCCAGGTCGCGCTGTCGCTCCTCCACGTTGGTGTTGACGATCGAATAGACCAGCAATCCCACGACGCCCATCACCATGATGCCATAAACGGCGCTGAGGGAACGCATGATCGCAAAGGCCACGTCGCTAAAGTCCAGCGTCTGTGCCTTGCTGATGGAGAATTCGTAGGTATCGGCCTCGCTTCCCATAGCGTCGACCATCTGCTCCGCGATGCGGCGCACGCGAAAGACCGAGGCCTGCGTGCTCAGGGAACCATAGACCGTCTCGTCCAACACCACCACCAGTCGCTCGGCCTGCCCCGGCACGCCCAGCCAGTCCTGCACCGTGTCTAGACTGGCCAGGACGCCGTTCTGCTCCGCCCCGCCCAACCCACCGGCCAACCCGATACCGCTGACGGTAAAGCGGCGCGTCACGCGCCCGGCGCTGATGTTCTCCGGCATCTCTTGGCCGGGCAGGCGGAAAAGCGGCAGAATGTAGCTCAGGTCAACCTCGTCCCCCACCTTCAGACCAAAGGTATCGGCCGTCACGCGCATGATGACGACGTGCTCGTCATCCAGTTTGTACTCGCCCTCCAGGATCTTGACCTGTCCCAACTCGTCCTCGGGCGTGCGCGCCAGCAGCGTGGCGTTGCCCGGCTGGCCGCCAGTATTCGCACCCCCGACGCTGACGTGAACCCCTCCCCTGCTCGTGCCGCCCGCCTCCACGGCAACCACCCGGCCCTCATCGGCGCTGGCCTGGCCCGGGGTCGCTCCCTGCAGCTCGACCGTGCCCAGGAAACGCGGATAGATTGCGACCACCGCCGGATCGGTCGCCTGCAGGAGAGGCGCCACGCGCTCGACATCGATGTACTGGATGGGACTCGTCTCGGCGCGGGTGATGGTGACATCGTGCTCGCCCTCGAACTGCTCGATGAGATCGACGATCTGCCGCTCCAGCGATTCGACGCTGTTGTTGAGCGTCACCAGCATGGCGGTCACCACCAGCAGCGCCAAAATCACGATGATGGTGCGGGCCTTGTGGCGGAAGAAGCTTTTGAAGACGTATTGTGCAATCATGCGAATCTACGAATGTGCGAATCAGCGGGTCAGCGAATCTTGGCCTGCAATCTCCAATCTCACGCTCGAAGACCATTGTCTTCTGAAATCAACCCATCACGCAGTTGGATCACCCGCCCGGCGAACTTGGCCATGCGCGGGTCGTGGGTGACGTAGACGACGGTGGTGCCCTGCTCCTGGTTCAGCCTGGCGACGATCTCCATCACCTCGAAGCCGGTGTTGGAGTCCAGCTCGCCCGTGATCTCGTCGCCGATGAGAATCGGGGGATCGTTCGCCAGCGCGCGGGCGATGGCCACCCGCTGCTGCTGGCCGCCCGAGAGCTCGCTGGGATAGTGCTTGGCCCGGTCGGCCAGCCCGACGCTCTCCAACAACCGCTCCGATCTGCGATGCCGCTCGCGGCGGCTCACCCCCACCAGCGCCATCGGCACCTCGACGTTCTCCCGCGCGGTAAAGTTGGCCAGCAGGTTATAGTTCTGGAAGACAAAACCCATCTTGGTGAGCCGCAACTCGGAGAGCCGGTCCTCCGAGAGCGAGACGACGTTCTCGCCGCCGACGAGCACGTGGCCGCGGCTGGGCTCCTCCAGCCCACCGATGATGTTCAGCAGCGTCGTCTTGCCGGAGCCGCTAGGCCCCATCAAGCAGACCACCTCGCCGTGCATCACGTCCAGCGAGACGCCGCGCAGCGCCTGCACCGCCTCCTTGCCCATCAGGAAAGACTTGTGCACGTTGTCCACTTGAATCAGGGGCACGTTTTCTGATGCTTGCATGTGTTCTGCCATCGCACCTCACTTTGCAAATCAGTCGCGACCACAACTGAGGATACCAACATACTGTCGCCGCGGCGTCACCGCTTTGTCGCAAATCTGTCGCAGTCACCGGCGGCGTACTCTAACAAAACCTTAACGCGTCCAAGGCGAGTTTTATTCGGCCATCCATTATTCTAACAGAAAAGACACAGGCCGTCACCTGCGAAAACCAACAGGAGAGGCCTGTACATGCCGACAGGTCGATACGACGACCGTCACGACCGCCGCGCGGGCTACCCGTCTTTTCCCACACGCCCTGCGATCACCTGGCAACCCCGCTTGAACGCCTCCCACGCGGGCCACGTGACCAACATCGCACTCACCGGCAGACCGGAGACAAAAACGGAATCGGCACGCCGCGCCCGGGCTGGGACTCGAGACGGATCGCACCCCCGGGGCAACTGCCGATGCAGCGTCCACAGCCAAAACAGCGCTCGTCGATCAAAGACAGCACGCCGCCTTTCAGCTGCCGGGCTTCAAAGAAGCAGCTATCCAGGCACAGC
>JAFGED010000013.1 GCA_016931785.1 Anaerolineae bacterium | reverse complement strand
GTCCACGATGGGCCGTGGGCGATCTGGTCCACCTGGTAAGGGTGGAAGAGGTAGTTATAGTCCGAGGATAAAAAGTTGCTCAGGCTGTAGGAATACAGCGTCCATGCGTTGGTCTTGAGGCCATACAGCACGTTGCCCGATATCGTCACCCGCGTCTCGCTGGCGCCCAGGCTGATGTGCCCGTTGTACGAGGTCCCCGAAGAAGCATTGTACACCGTGTTATCGACGATCTGCCCCGTGGAGCGCTGGTACACGATGCCCGTGGCCGTGGTGCTGATGATGGTGTTGCCCCTGACCTCGACGTCGCGGGAGTAATTGTCGATATAAAGGCCCATGCCAAAGGCCGGGCGTTCCTCGTGGCACCCATCGACGTTCCCCGGGATATCGACGATGATGTTCTCGACGATGTGCACGTCATAGACGTCGGTCGCAGAGAGATTGTCGCTGCCGAACGTCCTGACGCCGCCGCAGTCCGCCTTTGAATAACAGGACTGGGTGATGAAATTCCGCTCCAGGGTCGTATCGTACCCGAACACGTCCACGCCGTTGTAGCCGATCTTTTCAAAACGATTGTAGCGCAGCGTGTTGCCATAGCCCGAATCCAACGGCTCGTACGTCCTGATCCTGAACCCATCGCCGTTCTCGGTGCACTGACTGCTCGTGAGGCCGCACCCCATACCGGATTTGTTCAGGTTCTCGATGAGGGCGATGTTCTTGATGACGTTATCCTCGAACGTCGACTCGGCAAAGTACCCCGTGATCCCAAAGTGATTGGCCCCGTCGATGACGTTATCGGTGAACGTCATATGGTGCCCACCGCGCAGGCCCTTCCTGCCGTTGGAGGGCCGCTCCAGCCAACTGCTCAGCCTGACGCCAGCGGCATCCACGTCCTTGATCTCGACGTTGCGTATAGTGATGTGATGATAAATATCGCCGCTCATTCCACCAGGCGTGCCAATGCCGTGGTTAAACCAGTTCTCGAGCGCGATGTTATCGACGACGACGTAGGCGGTCGCGGAGCCGTCGCTGAGCATGATGCCGCCGTGCCTGAGCGTGGCGGCCTCCTCCAGGACCACGGACCCTTCGATGTTGCTCGGTGCCCCACCCGATGAGAACAGATAGACCCGGTTCGCCCCGGCGTCGACATACCACTCGCCGTCCCGATCCAGAGTGGCCAGGTGGTTGTTGATAAAGTATCCCCACCCCGCGCACGTCGTCCAGCCGGAGATCAAGCAGGATAGCCCTGTGTTGAGCGTCAACGTGTGGCCGCTGGAGCCGGTCACCTGGCGGTCGAGCATCGACCAGCGGATGTTCTTGATGTGCACGATGGCGCCGGTCCAGTTTACGGCAGATGGCAGCTCGTTATCCGTGATCTGGTTGCTGCCGGCGCTGTGGCCGTCCACGAACGAGTAGCCGCCATCACCCGCGTCGAGGTTGGGCCAGCGCCCCTGAGTCAACCGCTGACCGTCGCGGAAAAGCTGGTTGATGCCCAGGGGAAACGCGCCCGCCGGCAGATCGGCCCGGTAGATGCTGCCCGAATGGACCGTCCAGCCGGTGATCGGCAGCGAGCCGGAGAAAACCGGCTTGTCCGTGCACCCCTCGGGATACGAGCCAAAGGTGATGGGCTCGGCCTCTGTGCCCGACTTGCTGACGACCAACTGCTCGGTATGCCAGACGTCACCGCACTTGAACAACACCCGGTCGCCCGGCCCCAGGCTCAGCAAGTTGACCTTGGCAACCGTCTTGAACGGGGTCAGCTCAGACAGGCCATTGTTGCTATCGAGGCCGGAGGTGGAGACGTAATAGGTCATCCCGGCAGCGCGCACGAGCATGGATGGCGGCGCGGCCAACAAACCGATCAAAACTCCCATACAAAGCAATCGTTTGCACATCATAGACCTCGTCACCTTCGTACTAGCGGCAAAAAGACCCACGACGTCACCGCGATCGTGTGCGTCGCGCTGACGGTGGACGTAGCATTCTGCACAGTCAGCACCACGTCGAACGTGCCCGCCTCAGTGAAGGTATGCGCAGTCGCCAGCGATGCCGGCGTCTCGACGTGGCCATCGCCAAAGTCCCACGTGACCGTGTAGGGCTGCGCCATACCAACCAGCGTGCCCGTCATCGTCACAGTCAACGGGAGGCCGCCCGAGGTCGGCGCAGCGCTGAAATCGACAGACGGCGCTATGCCATCCAGCAGCCAATCAAGCACGCGATACATCACCGTCACGCGATCCTGGGCACTATTGATGGCCTCAAAGCCAAACCCAAAATAGACCACCTTGTAGGTCCCCGTATCCACGCGAATCGCCCCGGCGCCAGCGCCCGGCATATCGTACTCAAAAACCGCGACGGCCGGCGAGAGCGGTGCGATCTGTTCAGGAGAATACTGATTGTCGGCGCCATCGCCGCCGGAAATACCGATCTGTAGGCCATCGCCAATGGGATCGCCCACAATCCCAGCCAGATCCCAGTAGCGAGCGTTGTCCGCTTCATAACTGGCGTGTAGGTAGTCGCCATAAAAGGTCGTACCATCGCAACACAGTCCCACGTTCTGCCCGGTGATAAAGAGCCTGCCGCCAGCACCGAGGTACGCAGTCAGAGCATCTCGGACAGCGCCATCGCTGAGATGGCCCCAAGTCGGCGCCGCCCAGACGACGACGCCGTCGGTATAGGCCTGGAGGGTGTCCGAATAAACCGTCCCATACAAATACGTGTCCCACACATCATAGGAGACGGCAATGGCATCCAGTGCCTCCCTATAATAGACGATCAAGCCGTCCTCGGGCTCGTACTCATCCTCCACGACCAACAGGATATCGGTCTTGGGGGTAAAATCCTCAGTGGTGAACTTGGCCCTGTTGTCGTACGAACTCTCATTGCCTATCCCATCTTGGGCGACAAAATCGACCTTGTACGTCCTAGGGACGCCATCGGTGACCCACACAGCGCGAAAAACCCCACTCCCTCCAAGTCCACCATATCCCTCCACCATGGAGAGCGTGAGCGTCGCGCGAACCGTCTCATCGGGGCTCTCGATGACAGCCTGTGCCAACGGTATCCCGTTGCTATCCTCCAAGTAAGCCGTGATCGTCACCGGCTGCCCGGCCTCGAGATACCCGGGCGATGCGAATGCATAGCTCAGATAGGGTCCCACATTGTCGATGATGGTAATCTCGAAACGATCGACCCAGTGATTGCCCGATTGATCATAGATATTGAGGAGGAGGGATGCCACGTGCCCGCTAGGACAATCCCTATCGATCGACAGGTAAAAATCCTCGTCGCCGCTGGTAGCCGTGCCACCGGCGGCGATATCGCCAAAAGCGACCGGGGCCGCTTCATACCCCACTATGCACACATCAGCGGTCTGGAGCGTCGCCGTTACCCCCCAAGTCCCCAAGACACCAATGTTCTCCAGCGTGATCGCGCCCCTGATGTACTCCCCAGGATTGAACACACCATTCTCGAACCTGTCCTCATAATGAATGGTGAAGGCGTCAAATTGAACGTAGGGCACGTCTGTTGACGTAAAGCTGCCGGCGTTATCGTGGGCACACCCATTACCCAGCCCATCCACAGCAGCGATGTCGACGAGGTATTCCTGCTCGACCATAGGCGTCGTCCAGAAATTGCCATACACACCATCCCCGGCAGCGCCGTCGCCATGCGCGCCATCATCGTAGAGAACCAAAGCGGCGAGCACATTTTCGTCAGGAGATTCGACGTCAGCAGTCGCCGAGGCCACGCCATCCTCGTCGGTGACCCTGGCAGTGATGGTCACCGTGCCGCCAGGCACCACGTACCCCGGATCAACCTGTGCGTCCCGCACAAAGGGCGGGAGGTTGAAAAACTCTGTATAGACGCCGGTAAAGTGCAAGTCGTGCTGAAAGATCGGCCACTCCATGGTCTCACCAGCGTACGCGGTGGATAGGTCAAAGACGAACACATATTCCTCAGCCCCGATCGCTACCTCCACATCGCCATCCCGATCCAGGTCGGTCACGATAGGAGAGCTCAAGCGCTCATAGTAAGAGCCCGAGCCACTGAAAGCGGGCACAAAGCGCGGCCATCCCGAGATCGCATTGCCATCTCCCTGCCAGGCATAGATGTGGGCATCCCCGTCGCCAGCGCCGATAACCACGTCAGCCTGCCCGTCACCGGTGATATCCCCCAAGACGGGCGACGAGTTGGTATGCTCGGCCACGGGCTTGGGCCAGCCAGAGACGGGGGTCCCATCGCCGTGCCAGGCATAGACCTGATCGGAAGCCACGACGATCTCCAGGTCGCCGTTGCCGTCGATGTCGCCCAGAGCCGGTGAGGATTGGGCCGCACCAGAGATCGACTGCGGCCAGTTCGAGACGGCAGTCCCGGTATGATGCCAGGCGTAGACCCTATCGCCCGCCGCCAGCACGATCTCCATATCCCCATTCCCGTCGATGTCGCCCACGGCCGGCGAGCCGACCACATCCGACACGATGGTCGCTTCCGTGACGGGCCAGCCAGCCAGCGCCGTCCCGTCGTGGTGCCAGGCATAGACCGCCCCTTGACGCGCGACCACGACCTCCAATTTGCCGTCGCCATCCAAATCACCCAGCGCCGGGGAAACATAGAGGCTTCCCCCTGCATCCTTGGGCCAGCCAGGCACAGCGGAGCCATCCTGACGCCAGGCATAGACGTAACCATCCACGGCGGCCGCCACCACCTCCCAGACACCATCGCGGTCCAGGTCGGCCACCGCGGGCGCGCCGAATACGTCCCCACCCGCCGTCTGAGGCCAGCCCAGCACCACCTGGCCGGTGTGGTGCCAGGCATAGACCTTTCCGCCCTCCACGCCGACCAACACCTCTAGATCGCCATCGCGATCCAGGTCGGCCAGTGTCGCAGCCGAAATACGACCGCCGTTCACAGAACGCGGCCAACCAGAGACCCGGGTCCCATCGTGATGCCAAGCGTAAACATAGCCCCAACTAGAGCCATAGTTGTTCATCGGTACCAACAGCTCCAAGTCGCCATCGTTGTCAAGGTCGCCTGCCGACACAGTGTGAGCAACCACACGATAGGTCACCTCCTGGGGCCACCCTGCCTGCCAGAGAGGATCGATATACACCGTCACCCGCTCGGAGGCATCCAACTGCGACCCGTGACGGGTCAGACGAATCGTGTAATCATCCGCCTCAACCACGGATGACGGATTCCACACCGCCAACACGCCGTCGGTCACAGGAGTAGTCGAGGTCACAATCACCGTCCAACTGCTTGGACTGGCGCCCCGCCCATACTCGACCACGTAATCCTGAAAATCGGTGCTCCAGGCGCTCCCGGTGATGGTCAAAGGCCCGTTCGCATTGACCAATGCGCCCTCTGTGGGACTGGTGATATAGATGTTATCCGTAGTGACAATGTGTTTGTGCAGGCTTGTATGGCCCACCCCGTCGCTGACCCGCAGGCGCAACGTGTAGGTTCCATCAGCGAGCAGCGTCGTGTCCCACACTGCCAACACACTGCCCGACACCGGCACCGTCCCTGTGACGCCGATCTGCGTCCAAGAGCTGGGATTGCTGCCGGCACCATACTCCAACACATAATGATCAAAGGTCGCCCCGGGGGCATCGCCGGCGCGGGCGGCGCCGATAACGTCAACGCTGCGCCGGACCGTCTTGCCCCCCAAGGGCGACGAGATGTTGGCCACCGGATCGATCAACTCGGTCACCAGCGCCGTCTCCGGATCGCCGAATAGGGATAAGGTCAATATGCTCCAACGATGCCCGGGATAATAATCCTCCTTGGCCAACTGCAGGGCCTTGCCGATGTTGTGATCCGCGGTGTTGACCGCATAGTCAAAGAACAACCGGTCGAGCTGGTTGCCCGGGCCATTGGTAGAGCCCGGCGAATACCACCCGTAGCGCGTGTTGCCGATGTAGGCAAACGCGCCGTGCTCCGTGAACACGTAATACTCGGCCACCGCCTCCTCACCACCGCCGTCAAACTCGGCCGTCTCGCATCCCAGATTGTAGAAAAAGAACGGCTCGTCGTTCGTCAGGCCGCTTATCTCGGAGCGATTCAGAGGACAACAACTCCAGTTGCCGTGGCCGTCAAAGTTGGCCAGGTGCACGCCCGCGTTCATCGCGTTGATGACCTTGCTGGTGCTGTACGTGCCGTCCCGGTCGTACAGCGTCGTCACGTTGTACTGCGGCGCCAGGTTCGAGACCAGGTCCTTGCTATTGCCACCCCACGTATAGTCGTCCAACTTGCGACCCAGCCACAACGCCCGGTCGAGATAATCGGCGGTAGGGTTCTGCTCGTAGCGCAGCGTCTTGCTGATCGCGTACGCCGCCTCGCTCACCGTTTCCACCGGGATACGGCCCACGTACACCTCGGCGAAAAAGTCGACCTCCTCTCCCGCGGCCCCATCCCCGTCCGGCTCACCATAGCTCCCGTCGCCGTCCGCGTCCCAATCCCCGTCCAATCCCCCATAATACAGATCGACGGGCATCATGGTCGTGTAGCCGCCAGCTTTGACACGAACCAGCCGGATGGGAATGACCTCGGTATCCCCGCCCAGAACGACGTACTGCAAGGGATGCGCCGTCGAGGACCACGCGGCGTACGCATCGACGATAAAGTTGCGCACCCTCTCCGCATTGTCGTCCCCGGTGTACTCGGCATAGATGTCCTCCGTCGCATAGACGCGCGCGGACAGCCCCTTGGTCACCTTCCAATCGACCAGGGACTGGAACGTGGGGCTCAGGGCCTGGCTGGTGATCACGATATAGTCGCAGGGATCGGCGGGCGAGACCAGAGAGGACGTCGCCGTAGGCTGCCGATCGAGGACGGCCCCGGTGTACGAATCGAGCGCCTGCGGGTTATCGACCAGGTCCCGCACGCGATCCGCCTGGCCGGGCACGACCACGGCAGGCGTCGATGCCCCATCCAACCCCGCTCCCATCTCGACATTGACGGTGAGCTGTGGATAGTAGGTCAGTTCTCCCGTTTGCGGCAGGTACTGCACGGGATACAGCTTCAGGAGCAGGATCGCGTACCCATGCAACCGCTGCACAGAAACACGCGCGTAGAACACCCCCGGGAACAGGTCGCCCGCCCCATAGATCGCCGGGTCCGGCGGCGTTGCATCCTCGGGCGCGACAGAGGTTGGAACCCATTCCTGGCCCGGCTCGACCTGATACGGGCCTGGCAGCGTCACGCCGTCGCCGGCGACCACCTCCACGTCTGTGACCTGCGCGCCATACGGCAGCAGGATGCGCGCCACCCGCAAGGGCAGCACCGGCGCGCCGGGATCGCCGTGGCTGGGCAGACCGGGCATCGTCACCCGGTCGTAAGCACCCACCCGCTCCACGATAGGCGCCTGGAACGTGAAGGAAACGGAAACCACCTCCGTATCCTGAGCCGTTTCTACAGCCTCCTGTCGTGCGTCACTGGTCAGCCCGCCGCCACCCAGCAACAAGGCGCAGATGAGGAACAAGGAAAGCGCTCTCTTTTTCATAGCCATCCTCTTGATGATCGTTCCAACCCTCGCCGCCATTGTCAGGCATATGCCCGAGTAGTACTCCCTCAATGTCCTCGCAACACGATCGGCAGATAAACCTGCGCCCCGCCGACGAGCAGGTGGACGTCGACGGTCTGCGTGACGCCGCCGGTGGCCGTGAAGCTCACCGGCGCAAAGCGCCGGGGCTTCCTAAGGGAAAAGCCTTCGAGGGCCGCCACTCCCAAATCCCCCGCTTTGCCATTCATCCCCACCACAAGCGGTGAGGTCTCCTGGCTTTTCCCCGTGATGGTAATCGTATACCACACGCCGGGCAGCAGCGGTCCGGCGTGTGTGTCGGTGATCGTGAGCCAGGCCTGGTCCGGCGGATCGACGGCGGTGGGGCTCAGGTCCAACGCCAGGTCGGGAGACGGGCTGGTGGCCGTCAAGGCGACGGTGGCGGTAAAGCCGCCGGTGGGTTGGAGCGAGAGCGTGTATGTGGCGATCTCACCGGGGGCAATCACGCGCACGGACGGACTGGCCGCCAGGTCGAATCCATACGCCTGATACTCGTAAGCGCCGGCATCGTGGGTGGGGCCCACGGGGCGGGGATTGCCCTCCAGGTCGTCGGTCACGTCGCCCAGCAGGGTTCCCGCGTTGATGGCCGGGCTGCCGGCCTTGAGGTGGTAATCGTCGGCGGATACGTCCGCAAAGAGCTCGGCGGGCGTGGCGAGGACGGAATGCGCGTCGTACCCCAGCGCCTGCCACTGGGCAAAGGTGATGCGGCTATTGCCATCATCGACGCTAAAACGGTCCATCAGCACATTATAGTCGCTCTCGAATCCCGAGAGCGTCGGCGAGGCAATCGTGATGCTGCCCCGCCAACCGTGATAGTTGTAGACGATGTTATTGAACAGCTTGTTGTTCGTGCCATTGGTATTTGGGATATTGATCCCCCATCGCCCGTCAGAAGGCATGATGATGGTGTTGTTCAGCACGCGGTTGTCGTGGGAGCCGCTGCCGCCGTCGATCTGGTAGATGGAGATACCGCTGGCGTGGTTATCGTAGAGCAGATTGTTGCGGACGAGCGAATGGGTCACGCCATCCATGTTGATGCCCGAGCCGCCGCCAGCGCCGTTCTCGTAGATGACGTTGCCCTCCACCAGCGCGTACGAGATGATGCCGTCGCCTGGTTGCATGTTAATATCGCCGTTCATGTGCAGGCCGCAGCCGTTATTGTGGTGCAAGCGGCTGCCGCGGATGGTGGGGTAGTCGCTCGAGTTGCTGATGTAGATGCCGTGTTCGTCGCCCGCCCCGTAGGACTCGCAGTTCTCGACGGTCGTATAGTCGCTAAAGTCGGTGAACAGGCCCCACGTTCCGTTATTGGCAAAGGTGCAGTCGTGCACCGTGACGTGGTGTGCGTTGTCGATGCGCATTCCGGCGCGGTCGGCGTGCTGGATCGTCAGCCCCTCCACCACGATATAGTCGGCCCACGTGATAAAGAAAGCATCCCGCTCTCCACCGCTCCCCTCGATGACCACCCCGCCGCCGTTGGCCTGGAACGTGATCGGCTCGCTGGCCGTCCCGCTCGTATCCACAGTGATGCCGCCGGTATAAGTGCCCGGGTTGATGAGCACCGTATCGCCTTGCTCCACCAGGCCCGCCGCGTACTGGACGGTGCGGCAGGGCGACCCGACCGTTCCACATCCCGGCCCATCAGCGCCGGTGGTGGCCACATAGTAGGTCTCTCCCTGTACAGAGCGGGCATCGACGCCGACTAATCGGGCCGACGCCAACACAAGCAACAGACAAACTAAAGCTAAAAGTCTCCACACCATAGAACGTTGCGACATGGCAACTCCTTATTCGATTCCCCCCAAACGACGCCACAGCTTGCGAACGCCGACGGCCACACCCACCAGGGCCACAACGACCGCCAAAAGCAAGAGCCAGCGCTCGTGCCCTATAGCCCGCACACCGAAACCACGCTGGTCGACGGCGGTGGGCGCTCCAGACCATCCGATGAGAAAGTGAGAAAAGCCCGGCGTATCTGCCTCGGCGTAGGCATATGCGCCCAGAGTACCCGTGGCAGCGTTCGTGCTAAGCACGACCCAGCCGGGCGCGACGTAGCGAAAGACGCGCGGATCGGCGATGCCGTTCATCTCGTCGGCGAGCGCCCACAGGCGGACGGTCGCCGCGGCCGTATTGGTCGCCTCGATCTCGAAGCAGCGCCGCGCGTAGGCAGGCGACCCCGCGCCGGTCGAGGTGCAGTATTCGCCAGCGCCCAGCGCTCTCACCGAAACGGTGACCGCCCCCAGGTCGTTCGGCGTGTCGATCTCCACCCCCCGGTAGCGGGCAAAGCCATCGGGGCCGTCGATCTGCAGGAAAGCGACGGCGTCGTTATCGACCGTGCGCGTCTGCTGCATCGTTCCTTGATTATCGACGCTATCAGCCACGGTAAGCGTGACGCCAGACGGGATAATGAGCGTCGCGCCGTGCTCGATGGCAAGCCGCTGACACTGGACATCCACATCCACCGTGACGGCGGTGCCGGCGGTTATGGTGACCGCATCGCTGACAGAGGGAACGACGTCCCCTACCCAGGTCTCGGGCGTGGTCCAGTTGCCGGTCTGGTCGGACTCGGGACGTCCCCCGGTCACGCCATCCCAACCCGCGATCCGCGCCCACAGCCACCAGGCCGCGTACGCCTTCTGATTGCAGTTCAACGACTGGCTGTGCGCGCAGCTACAACTGTACCAATCTACGCCCTCCGTGTGCGTACTCTGCCACTCGGTGGCCCAGTTTCTATCGCGCGAGCCATTGCCGTCCGAATCATAGTCGCAGTTGTCGTTGACCACCTTGTCCCCGTAATAGTTCCCGTCCGGATCGTAGAGCTCGATGTTGTAGAAATCGTACAGCACCTTGTTATTCTGGATAGCGTACTCGCGGATCTGCTGGTTGCGCAGGTGCAGGTTTCCGCTCTCGCCCGTCCCATCGGAGTGGCCCGTCATGTAGACGAACGTGACGCCCGGATACTCGAGCTCCAACTGGGTCATTGGGAGCAGGTACGTGCTCAACATCGTTTCCTCGGTCCGGCCAGAGGCCTGCCCGCACCACGACCAGATGATGACGTTCACGTCCGGCTGGCTCGCGCCCCGGCCCGTGACCGGATCGGGGGCTCCCAGGTAGCTCCGGGTGTTATTGACCCAGTCGGGATAGTAACCCACATCTCCCCCCATCGCACCGTCGTGCAGATCGAGTGCGCCTCCCGTCCCGCCGTTGTTCCAGGCAAAGATATCAGCAGGCAAGGCAAGCCCTTTACCGCCTCCATTGGCGAAACCCACCAATCCCGACATGCCGTCCGTGAGCTGGCTGCCATGTGACGTGTGTCCATACCCAATGTGCAGCGTGCTCTTGGCCGCCTCGATCCAGGCCTGGGGTATGGCCGTGATGTCCGTGCTGGTATGATCGATGATGATGGCGCTTTCTGCCGCAGCATCGAGCGGTGCGCTATCCGGCGCGCCGGAAGCAGCCGTCGTCATCGCGCCCGCTACCAACAGCATCGTTACAAAAAATACAGTTCCCATTCTTATGTTTTTCATCGCTCGCGGTCTCCTTTCTTTCTTGTTTGGACGTTGCTATTCAGCCACATGCCTCTTGTCTCGTTTTCACTCCCTCACAATAAGCGGCAAGTACACCCCCTTGTCCAGGATAGTGATGGTGTGATCGGCGGTAAAGACATCGCCGCCATTTTGAACGCCGACCGTAATGCTCTTGATACCGCCCGTATCCCAGCGATACATAGCCACCGACGCCCCCTGCCCGCCGAGCGGCGGCGGCGACCAGGCGTAGGTGATGGGCAGCGAGGCATTGGCCGGGCTGACGGATGCCGTGAAGGCATAGGTCGCACTGATAACGCCCATCTCCGGTCCCTCGACGGTCACCCCTGCCAGAGGGACGTTCGTGATCGTGATCGCGTGGGCGGCGGTGGCACTGCCGCCATCGTTCTCCGCCGTGACCGTGATCGTGCGGGTGCCGAGCGCGTCCCAATTATAGACGGCGGCCGACGCGTTCTGCCCACTGCCTGGCTCAGGCACCCAGGTGTAAGTAACGGGCGTCGAGGCATCGACAGGACTGACTTTAGCCAGAAAGGTATAGTCTACGTCGACGACGCCGCTGTCTGGACCATCGATGCTCACGCCCGTCAGCGGCCCGCCTCCGGGAGGAATGACGAGCAGCGTGATCGAGTTGCCCGGAAAAGTGGCCGAGAACCCGCCCGCCGTGACCGGCTGATCGGCCTCCTGGACGATGGCATGCAGGTTGGCCGAGCTGTAGCGGTACACCTGGGCGTTGGCCCCGGGCTGGAAGTTTGCCAGCGAGACGTCGCTGGTGAGCGGTCCGCCGGTCTTGTTGATGACCATCACGGTCAGCGCCCCATCGCTGCTTCGCTGAGCGGCATAGATGGCGAGCTGTCCCTGGTCGTCACTGGACGCGTGGACGCCGGTCTCGCCAAAAGCGCCGCCCAGGCCATCATAGTTTCGGTACATGCGGAAGGCGAACGTCCCTGGATCGTCTATCTCGGGCGGTCCCCACAAAGTCGCCAGGTCGAGACCCTCGCGGCCAAAGATGCCCAGCACGTCCGCCTGGGCCAGCGCGCCGTTGATGTGGTCGAGCGCGCCCCAATTGTACTCGGTGATCGCCAGCTTGGTGCCGGGATAGTTATCGGCCACCCACTGCTTCATGCGCGGGATAAACTGGATAGGATCATCGGTGGTATCCGAAATCCAGCTCTCGTCCATGTAGGTGGGGTCCCACAGCGAGCGGGTCGAGCGCAGGCGCAGCGCCTGGGTCTGGGCGTTGCCCGCCGACGAGAGCGCCACGCCGCTCGCCTGTGGATAGTAGTGCAGATCGAGGTAATCGAGGATGCGCACGCCATACGTGCTCTCGTAAGCCTGCATCTGGGCCAGGTACCACGGCGTGAAATCCACGTCGCCGTGGGCCGCGCGGTCCGCTCCCGGGCTACACCCATCGGCAGCAGAGTACAAATAGGCACACCAACCCCACAGAACGGGGCCAAGCGTCTGCGCCGTCGGATCGGCGGCCTTGATGGCAGCGGCGTACTGGTAGGTACGGTCGCGCATCTCGTCGTAGGTAGTTGCACCGGGATGCACGTCCCGATGGGTCGAGTTCCACAGCATCGGCTCGTTATCCAGATCGTAGAACATCACCCCGCCGCCCGCCGCCGTGCCGTGGGTTGTGACGAGGTGGTTGACCCAGGCAGTGACGAAGGACTCGGTGATCGCATGGCTGGTATCCAGGGGACTGTTGCCGGTGATGGGGACGCCGCCCTGTAGGCCGTTGCCACAGTCGGGATCCCACGGGTCGACCGAGTCCTGGGCCCCGTACACGCTCACCTTGAACCCGCAGTCGTACGGATGGCTCCCCAGACGGCGCTTGGGCGTCCAGCCGATCAGGGGCATGGTCAGCAACGTCTCGGTCCCGGTATCCTGGTTCTGCTCGACAAAGGCATCATCCGCCCCCGGATCGTCCGGGATGTTCTCAAAATACCAATCGGAGCCCGTGTTGTACACGTCGATCTGCCAATTGTAGCGCGTGGTCGAGTTGCCTCCCCAGCGGCGCACGGGCAGCCGCACGGCCTCGGCGACGTCCTCACCGGCAAAGTTCATGCCATAGATGTAGGGGCTGATGGAGTGCCGGTCGGAGGCGGCATCCACGCTCAGCGCCGGGCCCACACCCGGAGGCAAAGTAGGCGTAGGCGTGCCGCCGCCGACAAAGGCGATGTCGTCGAGGTAGAACGTGGGTTGGGCACCGCCGACGCTATCTTGCCAGACGAGGGCCGAGACCGTAGCCGGACTGCCCAACTCGGAAAGGGGAATCTCTACCAACTGCCAGGTCCCCGCCGTGGCGGCCACCTCGTACCCGTCACCGTTAAAGTCGATCACGACATAGATTTGCTGCCCGCCCGCGCTGCCGCCGTGCAGCCAGAACCGCAGCGTGTCATAGGCGCTGAGATCGACCGAGTCGGCATGCAGATACAGCCCGCCCCACGCCGAAGTGTACGTGACGGCGATGGAAGCGCTACCGCTGTGCGTGGGACTGGAATTCGAGCGGTTGACGTCTGTACCCCACGACCAATCCTGCCATCCCGCGGCCAGAGCGTCATCGTACACGATCACGTCGGCGGCCCGGATGCTCCGAACCGGATAGGACAGGCCGAGCAAGGCCGCAACCACCAGAAATAGCAGCCCTAGCGGGAAGGCCCACCTACTACCTTTCATTCAATCCTCCTTCATCACCAGCGGCAGATACACAAAGATATCGGTCGGCATGACGCGCACCGTATCGCTCAGCCATGATGTCCCTCCCACCATCGCGTGCAGCGTGACCGTGTACCACTGGTCGTTGTGCACGTGATCGGTCAGCACGGTCGAACGGGTGATGCTGAGGGGTTCGGTGGCCGTGTAGACGCTGGCCGTCGTGGTGTAGTAATCGACCTGCCAGGTGCCGGTGAAGGGCCAGGCGACGTCCAGGTCCCAATTCAAATGGATGGCCCCATCGCCGGGCGCGCCGCGGAGGTCCAGCTGAGCCTCAAACTCATGAGCCCCCAGGTCGGGGGCCGCGTCCCGGTAGGCCAGGCTCAGCCCCAGACCTGCCGTCCAAGTGAGCGCGGTGTCGACGGTGAGGACGTCGGTGCCATGGTTGACGTCCGTGACGCGCGCGCGTTGGCCGTTCGCCAGCTGGATGAGATCGCCTGGCACGACGCCCCATCCATCCGTAAAATAGCCGGCGTCGGCCACGGCGAACGTAGTGCCGGACCCTCCGGCGCTCGCAATCGTCGTCAACCAGGCTCCTGCATCTATGGCAGCGCTATTCGACTCGAGATGTAAATCCGGCAGACTAGGATCGTCTGGATCGCTGCCAGAGAGGTCGACGAATCCGGGATTCAGGCTATTTTGATCCCAGTTGTCCTCGACCACTTGCGGATCGACTTGCCCCTCATAAGTGACAGAGCCATTTTTGCTGTCGTAAAAGATATTGTTCTTGACCACGTTCCCGGCCGGGCTCTGCCCGCTCCAATTGGCAAAATACATCCCCCCCTGGAATCCCGGGTCGGTCGCCAGATGGCCGTTGTGATAGAAGGAATTGTGGTAAATACGATTGTAATCGGCGTGATCCACTCCCGCCGCGCTGGAGACAACCTGGATGGCTCCGCTGCCGTTGCGGTAGAAGGTATTGAAGCGGAAGATATTGTGCGCCGATCTCAAGGCCATCCCGGAGGCATCTGAAAATCC
>JAFGED010000111.1 GCA_016931785.1 Anaerolineae bacterium | reverse complement strand
GCAAATGCACCTGCGCAGTTCGGGCTTGCGCCCAAACTGCGCGCTTGCGAATCTCGTTTTTGTGCAGCGAGCTTGGATGCCCCAAAGGACAAACACACCCAACATCTCGTGCGCCGCATGAGCGCATCTTCCCCTTCAACTCGGCAACAGACTCTCGGCCAGCCCGGCCGCGTAGAGATGGGCTGTGTCGTTCAGCCGCTCCAGCTCGTGGCTGCCCCACTGGTCAGTGTACAGCACGCTGATGGCCGTGGGATGTGCATTAAAGGACACCTTCGAGAGCATCTCGCCGTCCAGTTGCAGCCACCATGCGACGATGTTGACGAGGGCGCCGCCGTGCGTCACCAGGAGCAACAGCTCCTCCTGCTCCTCGATGAGGTGATCCATAGCTTTGGCGACCCGCCCGTAGAACTGCCGCCACGTCTCGGCCTCCGGATACGGCTGCCAATCGATGAACGGTTCGGCAGGCTCGCGCCGGATTTTATCCGCTTCCTCCCGCAGCATCCCGGCCGCGACGCCGTTGTTGAACTCGCGGAGTCCGGGAACCAACTGCGCCGTAACGCCGATTTCCCGGCCGACTATCTCCGCCGTCTGCAAAGCCCGTTTGAGATCGCTGCAACAGAATCGAACGGGCACACCCTCCAACTCGTGCTTCAGCCGCGACGCGAGGCAAGCCGCCTGGCGGCGCCCCAGATCGGTGAGACCGGTATCGGTCCACCCTCCCGTCAGACCGTTCACGTGGTGCTGCGACTGCGCGTGCCGGACGAGGATAATCGGTTTCATACAAGCGTCCTTTTTCCTAAAGCCTGATCAGCTTCTCCAACCACGCCACCGGCTCGTGCTTCCTGCGCCAGAACAGGTCCTCCCAGATGTAATGCACGGCCAGCATCTCGTACTTGCCGAAGCGTTCGAAGGTTTTCAACAGTTCGTCCACGCCTGCCGGGTCATCTGGATCTCGGTCGAAGAACAGCTTGGAATAGATCTTTTGCTCCCAGGGAGAGATGTGGTCCATCGCGTCCAGATGGTGAAACACGTCAAAGAGGATGTACCACACGGAGGCGGGGCCGATGCCATACAACGCCAATAACGCCTCGCGCTGCTCCTCCTTGGATTTACTCCGCAGCTCAAACTCGTCCACCTCCCCTCGCACGAACGCCTCGGTAACCCGCTTGATCGACTTGGCCCGGTAGCCAACCTTGAGCGCGCGTAGCTCCTCTTCCGTCGCACGGTCAATTATCCCCGGTTTCCAGAAACAGTAAAGCTCCTTGTGATCATACCCGAGCCGAGTTCCATAGTGCTCGAACAGCGCCCGCATCATACTGACCGAGCGGCGAACGGCGGCATTCTGCAAGACGATGGCGATGATGAGATACTCGTAGAGCGCGTTGTGGTTAAGGGGCCTCATGCCCCGCCACCTGCCGATGACGGGCCCCAACTGCGGATCGCCCGCAAACAGCCGATAAAACTCGGCCAGGTCGAGCTGGAAATTGTAGCGGTATTCGATCTCGGCGAGCAGGGTATCGCGAAAGGGCTGGCTCAACTTCGTCTGCGACCAGACCGTGAGCGCGACGCGAGGCTCGTCGACCGTCCCGCGATCCTCGAACTTAAGCCCAAGCGGTTTCCCCTGCCACAGCATCGTCTGCCAGCGCACGCCCGGCTGCCAGACGTTATCGGCGGCGGGAAAGTGATCGGGCTTGTGCAGCGTGGCGTCAAAGTTGAACGGCGGCTTGGGGAAAAGCTCCGTCGTCCATCGACTTTCCAGGCGCACCGGCTCGCTCATTGGCCGCTCTTTTCGATCCGATCAAAGGCCCGCAGCGCCGTCAGCATTCTAAGCGTCAACTCGCCGCGCCACTCCAGCTTGGCCCGCTCCCAGACGTCGGGATAGAAATCCCCCCAGGTCCACGTCGGCTCCCACGCGCCCTCCGGCGCCTGGTGGTCGATCAGGTAATCCAGATACATCTCCAAACCGGCCCGCAGCTCATCGGCAACGAGCGAGTCCGGCGTCGGCGCGACCTTGAGCGGCGCCGCGACGTATCCCCCCCACTCCTGCGGATCGCAGCTGACGAATTTGCGAGACAGACTGCAAAGGCGGGGGACCAGGCGCCCCCTGTAGGACCGAGGCAGCGCCTTGGTTTCCACCAGGTGCAGGGCGTAGCGCAGGCTATCCCCGCCGCCGGCAAATGCATCGTCCGCGATGGCCTCGAGCGTGGCGACCGTGTGCTCCGTCAGCCCGGCGAGCCAGTCAACCGGAACCAAGGCAGCATAGTGATGCAACAACCCCACGACGCTGGCCCGCGGGATGATCAGGAAATCGTCGAACGTGCGCGCCAGGCTGCCGTCCCCATCGTGCCACCAGGGCGCGTGGGGATGCGCGTTCGCATCGGGCGGAATGACCCGCCACACCCTAGTCCGAGGGTCAATCGTCTCGAGCAAAAACCGCACGGCGCGGGCGACCATCGGGTGATCCGAAGCGCACCCCAACTCCTGGAGGGTGCGCAGCCCGATCTCGGTTGCCAGGGCCGACGACGTCGGCGTGCGCACGTCAGGCTCGAGCGCATGCCCAAATCCCCCATCATCGTTCTGAAAGCGCGCCAGCTCGGCGGTTACCAGATCAACCGAGGCCCCTTCAAAGCGATGCGCAAACAGCGCCCGATCCAGCGGCCTGGCCCGCGCCTTGATAAAGTCGCGTGCCCGATCGAATGCCTCGCGGCTCAGTTGCTTCATCTCTGTCCTCTTCGTGATCCTCACAACCGGTCAGGGCGATAGACGATGCCACACGAGCCAAAGTCGCAGCGCAGCCCATCCCCGGCAAACGTCTTTTCCTCCCGGCCGACGAGCTCGCCCGCGAGGATGCGCCCGATGCCATCAATCAAATCGTCCAGCAAGGTCTTGGATAACGGCAGCGCCTGCAGATCGGCGTGGCCCGGCAGGATGGTATCAAACGCGTCAGCCGAGCCCTGCAGCCGCCGCAGGCTCTCGTGAAACCGGCTCAACGGGAGCGACTCGCCCAGATGCAGCCAGATCGCCCCAGGCAGAACAGAATCGCCGGTGAAAAGGACCCTGGCCTGCCGGTCCAACAGGCAGATGGAGCCGGGCGTATGCCCCGCCACCGAGATAACCTCCAGAGCCCGACCGCCCAGGTCAAAGACGTGACCATCCTGAATCGTCTCCAGAGAATCCGGTCCGGCCACGGCCCAGGTATCGAACTGGAAATCCGCCGGCAGGGGTTTGGGCAAGACGTTATCCACCATCCACGTGCGCATTTCGGCGGGCGGGAGCTTGCGCGCAGCGGCCTCGTCGGCCGCGTGAACGTATACCTGGGCAAACTGGCCGTTCCCAAAGGTGTGGTCGGGGTGTCCGTGGGTGTTCACCACCGTCGGCGGAAGGGGTGAAAGAGACGCCGCCAGCGCGGGCAAGTCCCCCACCCCCCAGCCGGTGTCCACCAGAAGACAGCGCTCCTCGCCGCCGACGAGGTACATGACATCGCTGCCCCGATCGTCAATCGCCCAGGTCGCATTTCCAACCTCTCGAACCTTGAACCACTCTGAACGCATGCTCACTCCTCCACAGACATCTCTCGATAAAGCGTCCACGATCCCTTGCGGTCGTCGACGCTCTTGGGGGCGCGGTCGTAATACAGCTCAAAGATGCGCCCTCCATCGGTGCGCACGCAAAACGCGAACCGCCCCACCCCCAGCGAACCGTGCGTGGAGGCCACGGCGAGGTGACTTTCGCGCATGTTGCGCGCCATCTTGCCCCGCCGCCTAAAATCGCACCACTCGCCCATCAGCTCGGCGATGCGGTGCGACTCCCCGCGCCAGATGAAGCCATCCGGGCAGTCCGGCGACTTGGACCACACCGGCGGCTCGTCGAACACGACCTCTATGGGTTCTCCGATGAAGCGAAGGGGTTTACACGCCATATCCTCAGATGCGAATGGCAAACCGGCAGGCTCTTGATCGCATCGTCCGCCTCGCAGCCTTCCATCAGCTTTGCCCTGGCGTCAGCGCCAACGCACGCAGCCAAGCTTTGCCCAAATCTCTGTACCTTGAGCGGAATATTACCCTCCCTGGCAGGCCGCCCACCGAAGGCTTTTCTCGCCGACCACCTTCTCCCCAAGTTGCACTTGCTCGGCATCCAAGTAGCGCGCAAACTCGCTCAGGCAATCGGCCAACGCCGTGCACATCGCACCGTCGGGGCGGACGCCCTCCTCCCACCACCAGTTGGCGACGGTCAACTCGCGCGTCTTTTTGTCAAAGGCCGGTTCGAAACGGGCCACAAACCGGTCGCCATAGAGCACCGGCAGCACGTAGTGGGCGTACTTGCGCTTTGCCGCAGGCGTGTACACCTCCCAGGTGTAGTCAAAGTCAAAGACCAGGCCTATCAGGATGCGATTCCAGATCAGGTTATCCAGCGGCGCGATAAAGGCCGCCTGCGGCTGAGGAGAATCTTGATCCCGCACAGTTTCCAGCGTGGGCAAGTCGGCGGCGCGCATAAAGAACACCTGCTTGGGCACATCCGCCAGGGCCACGGCCACCGCATCTCCCCGCTCCACCAGCCGGGTCAACGTAGCGTGGCGAACTGTACCGTCGGCGCCGAGGATGCCTTGCCAATAATGCCCTATACCGGCGTACGCCAGGCCATAACTGCCCACCCGCCGCAGTATGTGCCAGTTCTGATAGCCCTCGTCGGTTTCGTTGGGATCCGGGGCCTCCAGCAACTCAGCCGGGAGCAGGCGCTCAATCAAGTCAAACACCCGGCGGTTGGCGATCCGATGATGGATGCCCAGTTCGCCCGTGTCATAGAGAATCTCCAGGGCTGCACTGCCCAGCCGCGCCCGGCGGCCCCAGCTCCACGAGACGGTATCCTCCTCTTCAAGATCCTTCAGATCGAGCGAGGAAGTCGGCCCGCGCCGTCGAACCACCTCAAGGACATCCGGTGCGGCTTCAAGGCCCGGCTTTGAGCGCTTGGATTCGGCGTGGTGGCGCCGCATCGCGGCCCGGCGACGGGCAAAGGTGGGCCAGTCTGCGGTCAAATAGATCGAGGCCACCTTGTCCCACCCATCCCAGAGCAGGCGATCCGTGTAGAGCATCTCGTTCAGCAGATCGAGGCCACAGCCAGCCACGCGCGCGTGAAGCACCAGGTCGGGATTCCGGCCCACGATGTCGATGGGATCGAATTGGATGCAGCCCACCCGGCGGAAGAAATCCAGGACGCCGGCCTTGTCCTGGATCTGCCGCGGCGGCCAGAGGGCATGGTGCGCCAGCAAGAACCGCCGCACCTGGGCCTTGCTCAACGTCATGGTCGGAGAGGGAAGACTAAACTTGGCCACTATGCGGAATCCACCTCCTCATCCCTGATCTCTAATTTCTGCCCTATCTTTTGCCTTATACCCTCATAGCGCGGCGGCGGATAGTCGGTCAGGCCAGTGTTGATGCACTCGTCATCCACGAATAGCGCGCTCTCCATGCCCCACTCGGCGAGCACCGCCGGGTCGGACGTGTCGATCTCCCGGAAAACGACCCGATCCCCAAACTCGGCAGCTGCGCGCCGGGCGTCGAGCGCCTGGGAGAGCCCGGGGCACCAGCCGGTGACCAAAGCCGTCACCGTCACCCGGCCCGGCACCAAGTCGGGCTCCCTGCGCGGGCGCATCCACCGGGGAGGTTGCACGTCGGACGAGAACGGTTTCCACACCAGCACGTCACACCCGATCCGATCGGCCTCGACGTAACCCTGTTTCTCATACCACGCGGCCGGCATCCAGTGAGGGAAAGCCAATCCCCAGGCGACCATGCCCTTGGCTCCTAGAACCTGCACGTCCTCCTCGGCCGCCTGCAAGAGCGCTCGGCCGGCTCCCCGGCCCTGCTGGTTGCCCATCCCCTCGTCGTAGCCGTGGACCCAGACACACTGGATAAAGTACAAGCCCTGCCCCTCTGCACGGGCGTATTCGATAGGCACGTATTGGATCATCCCAACCGCCCGCTCGCTATCATCCAGCGCCAGTTTCACTCGCAACCCTCTGCACTTCATCATGTCGCACCAGCGCGCTTTGTGACACTTTCCCACCGCGTCCTCGTCCCAATCCTTGAGACAGGCCAGGAACGTCGGTTCGTACTCTGCGCTGAGATCGATGATCCTCACGTCACTCCTTGATCAGCCCGCCGTGATAGACGAGCTCGTACACCCTGACACCCTCACGCGTGATCCACTCCTTGCCAGTGAACGCAGTCACGTCCCCCTCGCTGGTATCGGTGTAGACGCCATCGCCGGTATCGTACTCAAAACCGCCCAGGAAGCGGCCCTCCCGGTACATCGCGCTCAGGCTCTGCTTGATGATCTTGCCCGCCTCCGCAGCCGCGACCATCTCGGGTTTGAGGATACGACCACAGTAGTTCATCGCCCACACCGGCTCGCCCTTGCAGTAGACGACCTCCTGGCCGATGAAATCGGCGCCGCCAAAGTAGCTATCCAGGTAGGCGAAATCACCGTCGCGAGACTGCAAATCGTGCGAGCCGGGCCGGCACGAGGGGCTCTTTGCCCCGCTGCCGACGTAGGTCGCCGCCTTGGCCTTGACGATAAATTTGCCGAGCTGTTCAAGATCGACTGTCATACCCAACCCATCCCCTCCAGCCACTGCACGCACAGGTCCGCCCAGGTCGCCACGTGCGGGTCATCTTTTGCAGGATCGTCCTTTGCCAGCCCCAGGCCGTGGCGCCCCTTTTCGTAGACGTGTAACTCGAACGGCACCTCATTCTCGTAAAGCGCTCCGGCCATCAACAGGCTGTGCTCGACTATCACCCTGGTATCCTCGAAGGTGTGCCAGAGAAACGCGGGCGGGGTCTCTGGAGAGACGTGGCGTTCAACGGAGACCCAGTTTGGAGTACGTTGCCCCCATTTTTCGGAAAACAAGACATCCTCCTCTGGTTTGAGGTACCTGGCGCTCAGCCAGGCGTAGCAGAGGACCAGGGCATCGGGGCGGTTGCTCACACGCTCCACCGGATCGGACGCGCTCGAATCCCCGGCGTCGAAATGGACGCCGAGCAACCCCGCCAGGTGACCGCCGGCAGAAAAGCCGCAGGTTGCGATGTGATCGGGCTTGACGCCCCACTCGGCCGCCCGGCTGCGGACGAGGCGTACACCTCGCGCCGCATCGAGAAACGCCGCCGAAGGTGGGTGTGGCGCGACGCGGTACTGCACCACGAAGGCGTGCATCCCGCGCTCGTTAAAGGTCCGCGCCACGGGTTCCCCTTCGTGCAGCGCCCGGTGCGTGTACCCCCCGCCCGGCAGGATCACCACGGCGCCGCGTGGCGCTTTATCGACCAAGTAGATATCGAGCCACGGCCGAAAGCCATCCTCGACCATAGATCCTGGTGGTTTTCCCGGCCATAGCAAAATATGTTCTGCGGATTGTTCTGACATAATTTTCCCCTAGTTGCCCATTGCAGCATCAAAGCGCTTCACGAGAACGCTTTGATCCAATTATCCTCTGCTTCTCCGTTTTTGCTTTCGTTGAGAAGAGAACATACTTCTCCGATATGGTAGACATTGTGTCGGAGCAGAAAAATGACCGCACCGAGTTTAGTCTTGCCTGCCCAAGGAAATGAGCTGTTTTCAGAATCATAGTCCATTTCTAGCAACCATTTTTCAGTTTTCGCCTCTAGCTCATTCATACACGTCAAGATGTCATCTTGAGACGGAAGTTCTTCTTCTTTCACAGTCTTCCAGTCACCCTCAAAAGATTTCCCCGACGCGAAGATAACAGTGGCTGGGTCCTCGATATAGTACTTGACTCCTTGCAGTATGTGAACTGCTACGCGCGCCGGAGTCATGGCTCCACGCCCTGTGTGGAGCCATGACTCGTCATCAAAATCCGTAACTACCCCCTCGAGTATCCTCCACGTATGTCTGTACTGTTCAATGAATTCGTCTTTCAGCATTGTCCTCTCCCATCATCAGCCGCGCCATGACTAATGTATGATTCTATCCCGGCCCCTTCACTTTTGACGCGGTATCTGCACAACTACAGTGCGGCACGGATGCCATCCAACACCGTCTGCATCTGGGGTGCGAAGCCAAAGTAGCGCTGCAACTTGTCGCAGGCGTACTCTGGGCAATGGGCGCAGTTGGCGACGCCGCGCTCTATACCGCAGGCGCGGATGTGGCACTCGGCGCAGTGGCCGCACTTGCGCGGTCCCGTCAGGCACCCATCGCAGATCACCGATTCGACGGTGATATCAGGTGCATGATACTCCCCACGCCACTTGGCCGCCACCTGCTCCAGCGCAGCCTGATCACCAGCTTGCGTGGCGATGTAGGCCTCGCAATCAGAGCAAACCAATCCGCAATAGGCGACGATGCATCGCATCGGCATGATTTTGTCCATCAGATTTCCTACTCAAATGGTAACTACTCAGGCTATTCGCCCGAGCAGTCTCCCTCGCTCGAAAAAGGGAGAGATGGGGGTTTGGAGGGCGGCGCCTGTCCTGAGCGAAGCCGAAGGATCGCCACTCTCCAAACCCCCGCCCCCTCTCTTTTCACACGCGAAAGGCAGCTGCGAAGCAAGGCTGAGTAGTTACTCCTCAAATAGTATACCACTCGCCGCCTTCAGTTTGGCGAACCATCCACCCAACGTAGCGTTGTGGTGAGCGATGATCTGCAGGGCAGTGAGGTGCTCGGTATCCCAGGTAGTGTGGGCATCGCTCACCAACGTCACATCGTAACCCAGGCTATAAGCTCGACGGCAGGTTGTGTCGACGCAGTACTCGGTCTGCATCCCAGCCAAGACAAGACGCCTGATTCCTCTCGACTCCAGCAACCCGTGCAGCGTGGTCTCCTGGAATGCGTCGGGGTGACGCTTTTGTACCACGGGCTCGCCCTCAGCGGGCGCAATCGCGGGATGGATCTCCCATGCCGGCGACCCCGGCTCGCCGATCTCGCCCTCCGCACCGCAGTGCTGCACGTAAATGACGGGAACACCCGCCTCCCGCGCGCGGGCGATCAAGTCGCTAATCCTGGCGATGAGCGACTCACCGGCATAGACCGGCGCGTCCTCCCCAAAGCCAAACATCTGCACGTCGATCACGAGTAGTGCAATGTCGGTAGGCATGGCTCTCTACCTATCACATCGCGGCCCGAATGGCATCCAGCGTCGCCTTCGCCTCCGGTGAGTGCTCATGGAAGGGCGCCAGCTTTCCGCAGCCAACGTACTCGGCACACGGCGCGCAGGTTCCCAAGCTCCGCGCCCGCGCGCAAGCACGGATCCCACAGATCGAGCAGTAGCCGGCAATACGCCCACCATCAGCTACCATGCACCCATCGCAGACGATCGAATCGGCGGTGATCTCGGGGGCGTTGAACTGCTCGCGCCACATCGCCGCCGTGCGCTCCAGCCCCTCCCGGTCGTCCGCCTGCGTGGCGACGTAGGCCGGGCAATGCCCGCAATCCAACCCGCAATACGCGATCATTTGTCCCATCGGACTTCCTCCTTGGTGATATATTCTGTCACCCAGCACGATTCTGGGGTGGATGGCCACCCCAGCTAGATTGACGTTCCAAGTATACTACAGTTACCTGACAGATCGCGTCATATTATTGCAGGATACTGGCAGAAATCTGGAAAATTTGTTCGCCTCTCACTCCTCCTGGGCCTTGACGCGCCAGCCTTTCGGGCATCCATCATCGGTGAATATCTTGACCACTTCGTTGAGCAATCCCAGCGTATTCGGCCCGTGCTGCCGCCCATCCAGGGGATTGACCGTGCCGCGCACGTTGTACATCAACCCCATAGCCCGCACGCGCTCAGCGGGGTCGATCACCGTTGCAGGTTCGCCCACCGCGGCGTGCGATACCCGACCGACCAACAGACGCCACCGGCTACCCTCGTACAACGGACGATGCCACTCCAGGCGACACTCCAAATTGGCAAAGCACTCGGCAACTCGGGGAGCCTGCACGGTCTTGGCGGGCTCGAGGGTGAAGCCGGCCTCGGCGATCTCGTCGTTTTCCGGCCCGTTGCAATAGATAGTCTCGAAACACTGCGGATAATGCCCGAACGAGGGGAAATTGACACACCACTCCCCCTCGCGCAGAATATTGGCGTAGGTATGGGTGTGATCGAGCAGAGCCAGCAGCGACGAATAGTTTCCCCGTTCGCCCGTCAGCAGGCCCCACGAGTGCAAGTTGGCGTTAGGAGCGCCGTTGGCCTTTCGCGTGGTGATCAAAAAGATGGGGTTGGGCACCGTGACGACGTACTCCAGCCAAGAGAAAACCTCGTACTTACCCGGCCAATCCTCGATCAGATACTCGGGCTGCACGATACCGATCTCGTGTTTCATTGCTTTCACCTCACTCGTTGTCTTCATCGACGTCAGTCCACTCCTGTGCCAGCCTTTGCCCCAGGTCAAAAGCCTCCTTGAGCTTGGACTCACACCCAGAAACGTGTCCCTCGCGGGAACAGTACTCGATCACGTCGAGCTTGACGTTTATCCAGCTTTCGAAATCACTGAACATACCCTTGGTCGCTTTGGCGCAGCCCTCAAAGTTGTACGTCACGACCAACACAACGTGCTTGCCCGTCAAAGCCGGCAAGGTATCCCCTTCCCCCAGAAGGGCCGTCATACGATCGATGCACAGCTTCATCTGCGCATTCATGTGCCACCAATATATCGGCGTGGCAAACACAACCAGATCGGCCGCCACGATCTCGGGATATATCTGCTGCATGTCATCGTCGATGATGCAAGATGGCTCCCCAGCACATCGAAAGCAGCCCTGGCAAGGCCGGATATCGAGATCGTTCAGCCAGAACTCGCGCACGTCGCGTGCGCCCTCCTCAGTCAGCCCCACCAAGAAACGCTCGACCAGCGTAGCGGTGTTGCCGTTTTTCCTCGGGCTCGCCTGGAGAACCAACGCCCTCATTTTGCTCCCTCTTGCACCACCTAGCCCATCCACACGTCCCGGCTAGAATGGGTAACCCTTGACGCCCAGACAGCCCTTCAACGCCGCAATCTCGCCGCAGTGAGCGTTGATGTGCCAAATGACGAACGTCTCCAGCATCTGGCCGACATTGAGTTTGCCGATGGGCGTCTCCAATTCGCGTTCCAGGTCATCCGGCGCGAGCGAGGCCAGCCAAGCCTGGATGGCCTCGGCGACGGCCTTGGCGTACGCATGAAGCGCCGCAATGTCAACGCGGATGGCCTGCATGTAGGCCAGATAATCTCCCCCGTGTCCCGGTTCGGGCGCCGAGACGGTTAGCACCTTCTCCCGCCAGCCGCCTTTCTGGGGTAAAGGCTCCTCCCCCCTGATCCACTTGCACACAATCTCGGTATCTTCTCAACAAGTAGGGGAAGATGGGGGTTGTGCGGGCGGCTGCGCCGCCCGCACAACCCCCGCCCCCAGATTGTTGAGATGATACCAATCTCGTCTGTGCTTGAGATGGCGTGCCAATAGGTCGCGCCGATGGGGTTGGCGATGCCGGGCGGCGTCCAATCCGCCTGCTCCTGCGTCAGGTCGGCCGTGACCTGCTCCAAGATACCAACTGCATTACCAAGCGCATATTGCGTCAGTTCAATCGTGTTCATATCCTGCCTCCTGTCTATTTTCCTAAACCAACCTGGCTTTCAAGGATACCTGCCGAGATCGCGCATAACTGCGCCTCCATAAGCCTCAAGTGCCAAGTTCAGAAACTGCCCTGTGGAGCCATGATGGAAGCTCATCCAGCACTTGGTCAAGGCCCGCCGCTCTTCCTCCCTGGCGTTCGTGCCGCCAAGGGCCAAGCGCCTTCACAAACACCTCAATTGCCGTCATCCCACCCTCAATCTCCCCGCGCAAATACCGCCCTGCTTCTTCGCACAACCCAAGGGAGTGAAGGTAAAAGTACGTCGACGTACGAATGACCGTCTCCACCCAGCGGTAGCCCGGATCGCCGTATTCACGGGCAAAGCGGCTGGTTGGGGAATAAGCCTGCTCGACAAAAACACACTGAGCCGGAACGTCAGGATACAGACGCTGAATATCCGCCAAGACCGGATGACTTGCTTCGTGCTGGGCCAAACCCACGATATCAAACGGGTGCGTTTCAAATGAGTTGTAAGGATGGGGGGGGAGCGGGCGGCTTCGCCGCCCGCTCCCCCGTTCTCTAACTGAGATGAAACACACCCATATCAAACCCATAACTCCGATATGGTTCGTTGCTGATGAACACTGCACAAGTCTCGCGCAGGTTCGCCACACCCACTGCGCGCCAGCCCTCTATCGCCATGTTCGCCAGCGGCACAGCGACCAGATGATAGGGGAGACTTCCGAAAAACTGTTCCTGGAAACCATCTACCTCAGTCCCCGCGAAAACACCGGCCAGGTCGGCCTCTGCCTCCTCCCAAAGCGGTTGTTGGGCCTGAAAATGTTCTTCAAGGTCCGCATCCTGCCAAACAGCGGCAAGGTGTTGACTCAAATCAATGGCAGACACCTGCGAGAAGTACGCTTGTACGTACCAGGGCGTCTCCTCAATTGGGGCAGGCAAGAAACGCGGCGGGCCTCCTAGCTGAACCGCTTGCATGGCCAGGCCTAACAGATAGACGCGTTTCTCCGCATCGCTCAACCACTGTGCCGAAGCGTGCCGGGTTAGCCCTCTCAGGCGTTGATGCGTATCCGTGACAAGAGGCTGCTGAGGGGCTTGTGGTATGGAGTTACATGCCGTGAGAGCAGATGCCAGAGTCAGCAAGCGCATATCACGTCGAATTTCAATCATCGCTCCCCCCGCAAAGCATCGAGCCGCACTTTGTTCTCGTACGGCTTGATGAAGCATTCACGGTCATCCTCCAGTATCTCTTGGGCCACGCGGTCCTTGACCCCCTCGTACGTCACCAGGCGCTGGGCTAGCTTGTCACACCCGCCATACTCCTCACACTGAGCGCAGTTTTCCAGCCCTTTCTCGATCACGCACGGCCTCACAGGGCAGCCCTGGTCGAGCAAATGGGGGTCCCCCGACATGCACCCATCGCAGCAAATCTCCGCGGGAGGTAGCCGGAAGCCGAAATACCTGTGCCAGCCGTCGCTCAGCTTTTGCCGGTTTTCGGGGCGGTTCTCGATATTGGGCTTGTAGGCCAGACATAGGTCGCAACGATATCCGCAGCGCGTGAGTATTGGCTCCATTGCTAAACTCCTCCTTACAAGACTTGGCAAGCGGGGCAGAAGTAAACCGCGCCACCCAGGTATTGGCTCTTCTCGATGGGCGTCCCGCACTCGGGGCAGGGTTTGCCCGTGGTCTTGCTATCGAGGATGCGCACGTATCCCCCGCGATTTCCATATAGGTCGCACTCGCTTTCCCTGCCACCCAAGGCGACCATCTGCTGGAGGGTTTCGCGGATCGCGCGGTAGAGTGCCTGCCGCTCCCGGTCCGTGATGTCAGCCGCCCGCCGCCTAGGATGGACGCGGGCGCGGAAGAGAATGTCCTGCAGGCAGCCGTTGCCCAGACCCCACAACCCGGGCTCGCTGATCAGGAAATACTTAAGGCTGGCTTTGCTGTCCTGCGCCGGTGGCTCGAACAGTTGGCAGAAATAGTCCCAGGTGAAGGCATCGTCCAGCGGCGTCATGCGGTCCTGCTGGACGTGTTGGTGTCGCCCGGCCTCGGCGCGCGGCAGGAGCAGCGTGTTGCCCCACCCGGAGATGGTGACAGTCAGGTACGCGCCATCCTCAAATTGGAGAAAAAGCTGGTGCTTCTTGGGCAGGCTGCGTTCGTCGGTGTGGAAGAGGATGCGCTCGCCGCCGCAACCGAGCACGAGAGTATAGTCCGCGCCGATCTCGGTCAAAATGGACATGCCGTGCGACGTCGTCCCGCCGACAGTCTGTCCCGCGAAAATCGCCGTATAGTCTTCGGACGTGCCACTGGAGAAAGCGAACTTGTGCGGAGAGTTGCCCCGGTCGCCGGAAACGATCCGTTTGCCCTTGAGCGTGGCGTCCATCTGCCGCGCAATGACGATGGCCTCGGGTAGCTCGATCATTTCACTCTCCTCTCTCAGTATTCTACGACTCGCGGCAACCGCTTGGCGTTGGCGATCGTGGAGCTGACCTCCTTGGGCAGCGGCGCGATTCCCTCGAACCCCGTCCGTTCCACGAACTCGGCGGTCATTTTCAGCAGCGCCTCCGGCTCCCAGGCTGCCATCTCTGCGACGCAATCCACGCCGGCGTCATAGTACAGCCTGGCGCGAATTCCTTTTACTCCCGGCAGCCGCGCCAGGTCCGACAGCTTGACCAATTCTAGAATGGTCCTCTCCGGAATCCCTGTGCCTTGCGCGAGAGCGGCTCGCTTCTCCGCCGTCTGGCCCGCCGCCAGCATTCGTTCGGCGGTCTTGATTCCTGCTGCTGCCAACCTTTCAACGTACTCGGGATTCACACCCTGAAACTCTTTCAGCTTGAAGGGATTACGCTTCTTGTGTAGCGGTATGCTCATTTCTCATCCTCCTGTGCTCTGATCCACTCGCGGATTTTTCGCTTGCCCCACAGATCGTGGGCAGCGTAGGCGTTCAGCCAGTCGTAGAGCGAGCCGCCGCCGGTGAAGGCACAATAGTCGGGCGTGAGCACTTCCTCGTCGGTCAGGCTCTCCGCCAGCGCCATAAACTGGGCATGGGTGGCACGAAAGTATTCCAGCACATCATCGAGTGACTGGTCGCAATGCTCCCCGTAAATGCGCTGGTTCAGAATGTGTACGTCTTTCCAGGTCAGACCCGGAGCGGGAGTTTC
>JAFGED010000467.1 GCA_016931785.1 Anaerolineae bacterium | reverse complement strand
TCGGGCGCTTTGCGCCCGACCACACCCCCAGAAATTCCTTTCTGTGGCGTTGCAGTATGCCACATCGAAGATGCGGGTAATCACCAGTGAATAGTTGCCTCGTTTGACTGTAAGAGTATAATTAGGGTTGGATTGGCGTGTAGTCTGCTGTTATGGGTAAGGGGCGAAGGTTTTGTTGCCCCCCCATGAGCTCTTCTGCTGTGTCGTCCCACGGAGAGGAGAAGCGACGATGGATAAGAAAAGGCGGGTGTTGATCGTTGACGATGAGTCGATCATTCGCCGGGCCATGGCCGATTACCTGGCGGATTGCGGATACGAGACCGCGACCGCGAGTGACGGTGCAGAGGGCCTGGCAAAGGCCCAATCCGAAAAGTTCGACATCGTGCTGGTCGATCTGAGAATGCCTCGCCTGGATGGATTGGAGGTCATTTCCACCCTCAAGAGCGCGCAGCCGGAACTCCCCATCGTCGTTATCTCTGGGACGGGTGTGCTGAACGATGCCATTGAGGCGATGCGGCAGGGGGCGTGGGATTATCTCACCAAGCCGGTTCAGGATATCGAAGAGATCAGGGTCACGGTCGAGCGGGTGATCGAGCGGGCGCAGTTGCTTGCCGAGCGTGATCGCTACCAGCGCGAGCTAGAGGATCTCAATCGCTCGTTGGAGGTCGAGGTGGCCCGCCAGACTCGGGATCTGCGGATGCAGAACCGCGAGCTGGCCGCTCTCAACAGCGTGTCCTATGCCATCAGCGATCCGCTGGATTTGGACACGATGCTTGGCCGCGCTACTGCTGCGGCAGTGGATGCCGTCCAGGCCGATGGTGGCATCGTGCGGCTGCTCAACCCGGCGACCGACCAACTGGTCGTGGCTGCTGCGCTTGGATTCTCCAACTCCTATCTCGCGTCGGCTCAAGCCATCCCGCTCGGCCGGGGTGTTATCGGGCGGGTGGCGCAGGATGGCCGCCCGTACATAGGAGCTGATTTTGCAGATGATGCCTGGCTCTCTGCTCTGCGGAGCGAGGGGTTTCGCTCGGTCGTTTGCGTGCCCCTGCGCGCGGGAGATAGCGCCGCAGAGAAGCATCCAATCATGGGGGCGCTGGGAGTGATGACGCGAGCCGAGCGGGATTTTGGCGCTCACGATGTCGACCTGTTGACCACGATTGGCAATCAAATTGGCGTCGCCGTCGCGCGGGCTCAGTACGCCGCCGACCTGAGAATGACGAACATCCAGTTGGAGCAGGCCAACATCGAGCTGCGCCAGCTCGACGAGTTGCGCGAGCAATTCATCCAGAACGTGGCCCACGAGCTGCGTACGCCCCTTGCCTTGGTCAGGGGCTATGTCGAGATGCTGGCCCAGGGCGGCTTGGGTCCCGAGGAGCAGAGGGTGGCTCTAGAGGTCACGTCCAGGCGCGTCGAGACCCTGGTGGAGTTGGTTGAGGGGATCACCACGCTGCAGGATTTGGGGGGCAGGTCGATGCGCCTCGAGACCGTCTCGCCAGCCGAGTTGATCAAGACGGCGTGCCAGATGACGATGCAGCGCGCTGTGAATGCCGGCATCGATCTCTGCTGCGATTGTGCTGACGACGTATGCTCCATCCCCGGTGATTTCACCAGGCTGTCGCAGGCGCTGCATCAGTTGCTGGATAATGCCTGCAAGTTCTCCCCCGAGGGCACTGTGGTCGCTGTCGCTGCATGGTTGGATAGCGATGCAGAGGCCATGTGCATCTCGGTTGCAGACCAGGGCATCGGTATTCCTGCCGAGGAACACGAGCGCATTTTTGAGCGCTTTTACCAGGTAGATGGCGGCCTCACACGGCGTTATGGCGGCACCGGCCTGGGGTTGGCGTTGGTCAAAGAGATTATTGAAGCGCATAGGGGCAGGATAGCCGTCGAGAGCGAGGTAGGGAGGGGCAGCACGTTTACCATGTATCTGCCGCTAAAGCGGTGAGGCGCGCTTAATGTCCTCCGCGTTATCCGGGCCGTTCTGGCTCGTGGATTCGAAACACCAGCAGCGTTCCCACGAGCACGCTAAGAGAGGCGAGCACGAAGAGGGTGGGGTAGCCCAGGTAGGCGCCAGGGCGTAGCGCGTTGACGCCATCGATCAGCGGCCCTGCCAACCGTCCCACTGCCCCAGATCCGGCCGTCGCCAGGTTGGTAAGCCCTAGGTATTTTCCCGCTTCCTCCTGGGGGATGAGGTCGGTGGCCAACGCCCAGTTTGCGCTCAAAAAGACCCCGGTCCCCAACCCGATGATCGCCCCAAAGATGAGGAGCGTCGTGATGTCGCGGGCAAAGATGAGTGCAAAGATGGCAGGGGTGATCAGCGCGCCGGAAAGCAGATTTAGGCGCTTGCGTCCTACCCGGTCAGAAAGCCACCCCGCCGGGAACACGATCAGCGTCAGCGGCAGTCCGATCATGGCCATCAGGTTTCCCGTGACCTCGGTGGGGTTGGGGGCTTGCAGCACGTCGCGGATGTAATACTGGATAAAGGTCTGCACGGCATAGATGCCCAACAGGATGAGAAGGCGGGAGACAATCAGCCGGATGTAACTTGGATAGCTCTGCAGCCCCACGCTGAGGAGCCGGCGCAGGCTTTGCAGTGGGAACTGTGGCCGCCCCTCTTCAGGAGCAAGCTCGCCGGGTCTGGTCCCCTCGCTTGTGGTCAGCAGGGTGATCGATGCGCTGGCTGCGAGTACTGCGCCTATGATGGCGAAAAGCAGCGTGGGGTTATCGTTCTTCATCAACTGCCCTGCTGCCAGCGAGGCGGCGACGAGGCCCAGCATGTCGAACAGGTTTTTGATGCCCGAGGCCAGCCCGCGCTGTTTTTCGGGAACGAGGTCGGGGATCAGGCCCTGGGCCGGCCCGTGAGCGCCGTTCGAGGCCACTTGCAGGAGGACGTAGGCTGCCAGGAGCCACAGAAAGTCTCCGGCCAGAGCCATGCCGGTCAAAAAGGCCAGGGATAGCAGGGTGCCTGCCAGCATCCAGGGGCGGCGGCGGCCCCAACGCGATTGCGTGGTATCGCTCAGCCCGCCGGCCAGCGGCTGGATGATCATTGCCAGGATCAGGCCGGCGAAGGTTAACCCGCCCAGGTACGTGTTCTTGAGTTGTTCCGGCGCAAAGCTCAGCAAAAGCGCCGGCAGGATGATCGGATGCAGGGCGTTCCACATGAAAGACAGCCCGAACCAGTAGACGTTCATCGTGATGTGGTTTCGCGTGCGCATTTTACCTCCAAATACCAGGCCGGGATGAACGATATTATACCACCGCCTTCGCCCGAGTGGGAAACGATCCGCTACTGCCTTCCGCGCTCTCTTGTGACGGGCATTCTGTGGTCGGCTTTGATGTTGCGGCGCCGCTCCTTCGTCCGTGACGCGCGGGCCGCGCTCGCCGGGCTGCAGCCGCCGCTTGAGGTGGCTGGAGGTGAGAACGTCCCTGCTCGCGGCCCGCTTCTGGTGGCGTGCAACCATTACAACCGGCCCGGGTTCGACGCGTGGTGGCTGGCGCTGGCGATCTCGGCGGCGGTGGGAGCCCGGCGCGCGCCCGGTATCGACCCGGAGGTGCGGTGGGTGATGACGGCAGCGTGGACCTTCCCCGAGAGCCGCTGGAAACGCCGCTTTCTGACCCCCCTTACCAAGTGGGCTTTCCGGCGGGTGGCGCAGGTATATGATTTTGTCCCCATGCCGGCGATGCCCCCCGATCCTGGCGAGGTAGAGGAGCGGGCGCGTGCCGTATTGGAGACCGTGCGCCTGGCGCGGAGAGGCTTCTCCATTGGTCTGGCACCTGAGGGCATGGATACGCCGGGCGAGCTGGGCGAGCCGCCCGCAGGGGCGGGGCGGTTCTTGGCGCTGCTGGTTGAGGCAGGGTTGGCTATCCTGCCGGTGGGGGCATCCGAGCGGGCTGGGCGGCTGCGCGTTTCCTTCGGACCGGCTTTCGTCCCGCCGATACCTCTCGCCCGCGAAGAGCGAGATCGCGCGGTCTCACGGCAGGTGATGGAGGCCATCGCCCGCCAGTTGCCTTGAGGTGATTCTCAAGCGAGGCGCTGATCAAAAGAAAAACCCTCCACTGATGCAGTGGAGGGTATAGCCCCAAGGGGAGTTGAACCCCTGTTTCCGGCTTGAGAGGCCAGCGTCCTAGACCACTAGACGATGGGGCCAAGCGGGTCGTATTCTACCAGCCATTGGGGATTTGTCAACTTTTGAGAAGATTTTCCAGAGCGTGCGATTTCGGGCGGGAGCCCGAAATCGCCAAGGCGCCCGAAGGGCGCCCGTTGTCAAACCGTGTGCGCGGTGTTATACTGTAAAACCGAGAGCCTCAGGATATAATGGATATGATAGAACAGCTCGAAGTCTCAACCCATGACAGGCAGGCCTTTCAGGATATCACCTCGGAGGTGCAGGCTCTCGTCGCGCGGAGCGATGTCAAGGAGGGGGTGTGCTTTCTTTTCTGCCCGCACACCACTGCCGGGCTGACGCTCAACGAGAACTGGGACCCCGACGTGCGGCACGATATGTCCATCGGGCTCGATGCCATCTCCCCACAGCGGCGCGAGTACCAGCACGGCGAGGGGAACTCGCCGGCGCACCTCAAGTCGTCGCTGACCGGCGCGTCGCTGTGTGTGTTGATCTCTGGCGGCAAGCTGGTGTTGGGCACCTGGCAGGGCATCTACCTGGCCGAGTTCGACGGCCCCCGTCGCCGCAAGGTGTTGGTCAAGTTGATGGCTGGGTGAGGGTGTATTTGTTCCTCGGGGCGTATACGCTGCTTGTGAGGAAATGGTGTTACCAAGGTGTAGTTTGGGCGCAAGCCCAAACTGCCGGGGTGCATTTGCTGCTG
>JAFGED010000466.1 GCA_016931785.1 Anaerolineae bacterium | reverse complement strand
TTGGAGAGCGGCGATCCTTCAGCTTCGCCCCTCGACTCGCTCGGGGGGCGCCTCAGGACAGGCGCCGCTCTCCAAACCCCCACCCCCCTCTCTTTTCACGCGCGAAAGGCAACTGCGAAGCAAGGCTGAGTAGTTACGTACAATTAACAGTATCTTGTCAATCAGTGGGGGAGGAAATCATGCTCACCAAATTACAAAAGCGGAAGCTCACCAGGTTCTTTACCGTATGGGACGCCAACGGCGATGGCGTGATCACCACAAAAGACCCAGAACAAGCGGCCCAGAATCTGGCTAAACTCCAGGGTCTGAAGCCAGGTTCGCCCGAGCACGACGAGTTCCACAACGGATTCCTGTCCTACCAGAACGACTTTCTCAAAACTGTAGACGTGGACGAGAGCAGCCGCGTCACGCTGGAGGAATGGCTGGCATACCACGAGGAGATGCTGCAGGATGAGAAGAGGTTTGAAGGGACGGCATTGATGGCCATAGAGGTCATGTTTGCGTTGATGGATCGAAATAGAGACGGGAAAATAACGCTGGAAGAGTATGGGGAGTGTATGAAAGCCCTCCGAATAAAAGATATCACGGAAAAAGTGCTCCAGAAACTCGATCTGAACGGGAATGGCATATTGAGCAAGGAAGAGGTACTGCAACTGACGCGCGAATTCTTCTACAGTGACGATCCGGATGCACCTGGAAACTGGGCATTAGGCCCCTTCTAGGGAGAGAAGCAAGCTCTTCGCTACAAGACTGACACAGACCAAAACCCACACACCCGCCGACAGCCTTTTTTCGCCAGCTCGGGTCAGCCGGGCAAACCCGGCCCCGACGGCTGACGATCTGTAAAAGTCGCACGCCCCGAGTGCGGCAAGGCACAGGATGGAACCTATGGAACGCCAACTCGGAAAAATGGAGCAGGGCATAGTCTTTGTCGACGATTTTTCTTCGCTGATCATTGTCGTGGCGATACGCCTGGTGAACGGGCCGCCGCCGGAGGTCTTGCAACAGGCATTGGCGATGCAGCAGAAGCGCCACCCACTGCTGCGGGTGCAGATCGAGCGAAAGAAAGCTCGTCTCTATTTTCAGGAGCCTGAGCAAGTCCCCCCCATTCCCCTGCAGCTCAGCGAACGCCAAGATGAGCACCAGTGGCGGACCGAAACCGAGGCGGAGATCAACCGAAAGCTGGACTCCGCCGCCGCGCCGTTGATGCGCGTCCGCTATCTCTATTCGGCAGGTCACGATGCGCCCAGCGAGATCATCTTTGCCTGCCACCACACGATCATGGACGCCGCGTCCGGGATCAGTTTCTGCCACGAATTGTTGTCGCTGTGCGGGGCGATGTGCGCGGGGCGGACTGTCGAAGGACGCGAATCTCTATCGCTTGTGCCCCCAGCGGACAAGCTGTACCCACCCGCTTTTCAAGGCATAGGCCGTCTGTGGCGCACGGCGGCGTTCATGCTGCGCCAGATTGGCGGCGAAATCAGCTACCGCCGCCGGCTGGGCAACGGCCGCCGCCCCGCGCTGCATCCCGCGGTGCATACCAGAATCTTGCCCGTTCAGATCCCTCCCGACGTCACCGAGAGATTCGCAAAACGCGCCCGGCGAGAAGGGGTCACGCTGAACAGCGCCCTGATCGCAGCCGAACTGATGGCCGTGAACAAGTATCTCTACCAGGATCAGACGATCCCCCTGCGCGGCATCGCTTTCGCCGATTTGCGCCCGCACCTGAAGCCGCCGGTGTCGCCGGAGAATCTGGGGGCCTATTTCTCGATGCTGCAGTACACGATTTTGATGAGCGGCCAGCGGACGCTGTGGGAGTTGGCCCGTGAGGTCCACCAGGAAATCTATCGCATCACCAAGCACGGCGATAAATTCATCACCCCCTTACTGACCAAGCCCTTGTTCCAGATGATGGCCAAGCAAAACGAGTTCAGAACGGGCACTGCCGGCCTGAGCTATGCCAGTGTCTCCGGCCTGGAACGGAGCTACGGCCCCATTCAACTAGCTGGCCTGCACGGCTTTATCCCCAATAACTTTTTGGGACCCGAGTATTCGATCTTTGCCCGGCTGCTGTTCGACCAGGTGTGGCTGGATGTTTTCTACATGGAAGAAGATATGAATCGCCAAATCGCTCAAACTATTGCCGATGAGATATGCCGATTGATTGAAGTGACTTCTCAATAGATAAGGGGCAGGGGGTGTGCGGGCGCTCCGCGCCCGCACACCCCCTGCTTCCCCTACCTGAGAAGGTATCATGTGATTGGAGATGCCGGATGACCATAACCCTCGCCGATCTCAAAACACTGGTAGGCCTACAACTGGGAAAACCCAACGTCGACGAAACGGCTCATCTTGTACAAGACCTGGGGGCCGAGTCCGCCGATATCCTCAACATCGCGCTGGCCGTCGAAGACAAGTATCACGTTTCCATCGCCGAAAGCGAAATGTCCGAAATCCAATCGACCGCCGATCTCTATGCCCTGATCAAACGCCTGAAGGGTGAGCCCTGATTGAACGTCGAGACCCTGATCGAGCTGCTCGAATTCCGGGCGGCCGAAACGCCGGACAAGACCGCCTTTACCTTCGACGGGCGGCCTTGCACCTTCCGGCAGATGTGGGAGGCGATCAACCGCTTCGCGGCCTATCTCCTCGCGTTGGAGATCAATCCCGGCGACCGGGTGGTCATCGTGCTGCCCAACAGCCGCGAGTTTTTCTTCGCCTTCTACGGCGTGCAGCGCGCCGGGGCCATCGCCGTGCCTGTTTTTCCGGGATTGGGCCCGCCTCACATTCTCTCGATGGCCCAGTTGTGCCAGGCCCGGGCCGTGGTCGTCCCCTCCTCCACGCCGGAGGCCCGGTTGGCCGCGTTCCGGGCGCGAGCCTCAAGCCAAGGTTTGGCGCTGGTCACCGTCTCGGAAAGCGCCGACTACTCTATAGCGACGGACTTCCCTCGCATCAGCCCCGACGACGTCGCCTTCATCCAGTACCCCTCCGGCAGCACCGGCGACCCCAAGGGCGTGCAGCTCTCTCACCAAAACCTGCTCACCAATGCCGAACAGATGATCGCCGGCATGGAGATCACCGCGGACGACATTTTCGTCAGTTGGCTGCCGGTTTACCACGATATGGGCCTGATCCTGATGACTATCGTGCCGTTCTATCTAGCGGTAGAGCTGTTTCTCCTGCCGACGAGCCTGAGAAACATCCGTTCCTGGCTGGAGGCGATCCAACAACACAAAGGGACCTTTACCGCCGCACCGGATTTTGCCTATCGCTTGTGCGTGCGGCACGTCAGGAACCCGGCGG
>JAFGED010000465.1 GCA_016931785.1 Anaerolineae bacterium | reverse complement strand
GAAAATCCATACCGATTGCCCTCGTAGAGACAGTGTCCCGCATAGGGACCTTCCGTTATAGAAGCACGATACCCCTCATAACCCCAATTGGCCGAATTGGTCTCGTTATGGAAATAGTTGTTCCGGATCACATTGTACTTGCTATAAACGCCGAGCGTATGGTGCCCCCCGTAGGCAAACACGTTGTCCTCTACCAGGTTATAGTAACTTTGATCCTCGGCAGCGGAGCTGGCATTACTTCCTATATCCAACAGCCCGCCCCTGTGCTCGTCGTAAGCGCCGTACACCCAGCGGTAGAAGGTGCAGTGGCGCACCCGGTTGTAGGTCGAATCCTCGGCGGCCGGCGGGCTGGCGTAGGGGTCGTCGGCGATGAGCGCGCCGACCCAATCGCCGGACGCGGGGCTGCGCGTGTCGAAATCGCAGTAGCTGATCGTGTTGTGGTGGCCCGCATAGATGCGCATAAAACGCCGGAGGCTGTAAAAGTTGATATCGTTCACGGTGACGTAGGACTTTTTATAGATGTAGATGCCGTACGCCGAGTCGCGAATGGTGACGTCCTCATGGTCGTAGCTCGTGAACAGGATGCGCTCGCTCTCCGACGCCCCGGAATTGTCCGGGTGGATCTCTTGACCGGAATACGTCCCACCACGCAGATAGACCGTGTCTCCGGCCAAGGCGTTCGCGTTTGCCGTGCTCAAGGCGCAGGCGCCGGTGCCACTCAGAGGGGTCGCACCTCTACAGCTCGACCACGCTGCCTGCCCGGTTGCACTCACCCAATACGTCTTGTCCGGATCGCTCGCCCCGGGCAAGAGCGCACCCGCCGCCTGAATCTCGAACACCCTATACCCTGGCGCCATCAACAGGGCCAGGGTGATAACCCACGTAAACATCGTTTGCTTGTTCATCTTGTCCCTTCCTATCATTTCCCGGGCTCAGTCACCCCTCAGTACCAACGGCAGGTAGACGAACCGGTCCGTCGGCATCACGTGCACCGTGTCGCTCAGGATCGAGGTAGGGCCGTCCATCGTGTGCAGTGTGACCGTGTACCACTGGTAGTTGTGAACCCGATCGGTCAGCACGGCCGAGCGGGTCGTGCTGAGCGGCGCAGTGGCGGTGTAAACGCTGGCCGTCTGGGTGTAGTAATCGATGTGCCAGGTGGCGGTACTTGGCAATTCGCCCGCGACCGTCCAATCCAGATGGATGGCCCCATCGCCGGACGCGCCGTGTAGCGCCAGCGTCGGGATATCAGGAAGCAGCGGAAATGCAGCAATCGTATAGTCGACCAGGATATGGCCGAAATAGCTGTACGTCTCGTTCGGCCAAGAGGTATGATCGCCGTGAGGAGAACACCGGCCAAACTTGGCTAGACTTTTCACATCCGAATCGGGCACAGAGTCCGCCTCTACCGTCTCACCTACCTGGGCCCAGCCGTTATCAGGATCAAAAACCGCCACCTTGACTTTTCCCGCGACACCGTCGTAATGCAGGTTGACCCAGTAGGTCTTGCCGGCCGCCACATCTATTCCGGGACTAAAGGTCGTCGCCCACCCCGGTTGGGTACAGCTGTGAGCGCGAAGCTGCAGCGGCGCGTCGGCGCCGAACTTGACCGTCTGCAGAACTCCGAATGATTCGTTGCCAGAGATAACGATGTTGTCGTGCGTATTCCAAACAGGCCGAGTCGGTCCGGGCGTAAAGTAGCCGGCGACGGTCATGCGATCGTGATATGGAGCGCCCCATTGATTGGAGCCGAAATCGAGCTGGACGTAATTGCTCTCATACTTGTCACTAAACTTCCAGGTGCGGGTGCTAGAGACGTTGTACTCCGTTCCGCCGACACGCACCGCACTCGGCAACGACTTGGCGTGGTCCGTCGAAACCCACATGCTGCCGATTGTCGACCACGTCGCCGTGATCTCGCTCGACCCGCCGTGGCTGGAAGCATTCATGATGTCCGGCGTGAGCAGATCGCCGGCATGGCCGCTCTCCATGTCCTGATACACATCAACGGTGGCGGCTTGAGTATCAGCCTCCACAGAAGGACACGTCTCATCGTCCGACAGCGTAACAGATTCCGCTTTACCGGTAGGAAGCACCATCAAGCTCAGCGCGAGAATCAATGCAAAAACCGCGTTCTTCACATCATTCCTCCATGTGTGCTGTTGGACATGCCAGGCGAGCGCCCTTCGACTCCGTTTTCTGGTATAGAGCCGGGGCCCGGCGAGTGTGAACGACCAAAAGGTTTATGTCGTCGCGTGCTAGTCCCTAGCGCCGATGAACTGCTGGATGCCCCCGGCCAAGGCGATGGCCTGCTGCACGTTGACGGCCGGCGTGCCGTTGCGGGCTACGTACACCGAGGCCGGGACAGACGGGGATCGCGGCGCAGCCCGAACCCAAGAAGGCGCCGCGCGCAGACCGAGCAAAGACGCCGCAGCCGCGCCGATCTTTAGAAACTCCCGTCGTGTAAAACGTGACATCAATGCACCCCGCAACTAGACAATCCAAGTACCCAGAAGCATCAACACCGCCGAAGCAACGACAAGATAGAAAGCCACCTGGCTCAATATCGGGATAGGCAGACAAGTCCCGAGCAAACCGACGACGAGCAGCAGCAAAGCCGCGTTCCACAATCCGCGCCTGGGCCTGTGAAGCTTGACCTTCATCCCTTTTCCTCCTTTGATGAACGGCTACAGATGCACCTGGTATCAAAAGTTCCCACACCACCTGGCGATCCTCCAGCGCGGGTTTTACGCGCGTCTGGCCTGCCCGGCGGTGCAGGAACTGGCCCGCTTGCTAGATTCCGGTTCACAAAAACCTCGGACGTCCCCCGCCCCCTCAGTCCGAAAGGTTCAGGGCTGTCTCAACAGAAACACCGTAGCTCACCGACCACAAGTATACCACTTCTCGGACCATACGTCATCGTGCAAAGGCCCGACCTGGATATTATCCTTTCCACCTTGAGTCGAACGAGACTTTGGTACTATTTCTCTGCTACAAGATAGCCCAAATCACCTCAGGACGTGCGGCAGATACACAAAGTGCTCCATGAGCCGCATGGCCACCGTGTCACTCAGGGGAGGCGTCACGCCGACGGTAGTGAGGGTCACGGTGTACCATTGGCCGTTCTCCAGGCCAGCCAGCGTGTAGGTGCGGGCAGTATGAGTCAGAGTATCCGTTTCTAAAACCGGCGAGGGGGCGGTGGCGGTGATGTAGCTGATCTGCCAGGTGCTGGCAACGGGCATGGAGAGGTTGGCCGTCCAGTACAGGTAAATGAACCCGTTGCCCGGCGAGCCATAAAGCTCCAGTGAAGGGATAAACTCGCACGCGCCAATGTCCCAGGCAGCGCCATGTGGGCGGCCGACGGCATGCGCGTCATAGTTGAACTCGTGCAGCGTCGTGCCCGCGTCTATTGCGGGCGAGTCGAACCGCAGGCGGTAATCGCCCGCGCTCGGGTTCAAAAACCAGGGGGCGACGCCGAACATGCTGTGCTGATCGAACGCGGGCTGCTTGTGCGGCCATTCGAAATCGGGATAGTGGAGGTTGTAATCCCATACCGACCCCACCTTGGTATCCTCGTCAAAGATCTGGGACCCACTGCCATTGTTGTAAAAGATGTTGTTCGCCAACGTCAGGTAGGGGCTGCGATTTATCCCGATGGCGCTGTAGTGGCTATCGGCCACCACGTTGTTGACAAAGGTGAAATGATCGCAACTGCCGTTGATCGCGACCGCCCGAGCGCCCCGCAGGACGTTGTTGCGAAAGGTGATGTGATGCACCGCGTTGCCCGTCCCCGCTGCCTCGCTCTGGTCCTCGACCATGAACATCTGCCCAAAGTTATCGCAGAAGTTGCCCTCGACCAGGATATCGTGGGCGTACTGGCTCTCCGGGTAGACCGAGAACGTCTGGAAGCAGTCGATGTGCGGGTCGCCCAACTGCTCCTCCTCCAGGTAATCGGACATCGCGTTGTTGCGAATCACGTGCCCGCTGCCAAAGAAGCGCACGGCGTCGGTGTCCGAGCCGTCGTATCCCCCCGTGTAGGTGTTGACGTCGAGCCCGTGCGAGATGTCGTTCCCCTCGACCAGCCAATCCCGCCCCACGATGCTGATGCCCACCCCCTGCACGCGATAGAGGGTATTGCCCCGGATCACGTTGCCGACGTTGTTCTGGCCGCTGCCCTGAATCCCCACGCCGTGCGCAAATGGGTTCACGTCGTGGATAAAGTTTCCCACGACCTCGATGTGCGCCGTGTCCTGCATAGAAATAGCACTGGCGCCTACATATCCCGCACTGGAGACGTTTGTGATCTCCAAGTTCTCGATGCGCACATACGACACCGGCTCGGTGACCATGTAGGCAGGCTGGAGTGTAAACCCCCGCATGACGGCGTTGACCGCCGGGTTGCCCGGCACCGGTACGGGGTCGGCGGGGTCGAAAAGCACATCGGGATCGACCAGGCCCTGGTCGGGCACGTTCAGCCCCTTGAAGGTGATATAGCTACCTGGAGTGCCGCCCTCGTTGATCGTCACCCGGCCGTAGCTGCCGGGGTAGATGATGATCGTATCGCCCGGCTGGGCCACGTCGGCGGCGTGCTGGATGGTCAGCCAGGGATCGTCGACCGTCATCCCCATGTTGCCGTCGCTGGCCGAAGGATGATTCTGATTGACGTAGCGAAAGCCGCTCAAGGCAGCAGTCGTGAACGTATAGTGACCCGACATCGTCTCATTGTAGGCCACGTCCTGGGAGCGCACGCGGAAGTGGTACGTGGTCGAACTATCCAACCCCAGCAGTGTGAGCGCGTGAGAGGTGACCAGGGTGGATGAGATAGGCGAGATGGTGCCGTAGGCGTCGGTTTTACCGTACTCTATCTGCGACGTGCAACCCTCATCCGTCTCCCATGTGATCTCGGCCGAGTAAGACGTCACATTCGCCGCTCCCACGTTCGAGAGGACCGGCGGCACCGTATCCGAGGAAAAAATGTAAAAGCTGATCTCATAGTCGTCCGCGTTGACGTTGCTGGCAGTATCCTGGCAGCGGACGTAGGTGGTGTAGGTCTGCTCATCGACCAGGCCGGTGACGAGCTGCGTGTGTGCGGTGCCCCCGGTGACCGAGAAGGTGTGCGGCATCGACCCATAGGCCACGCCGGGAGTGACGGCGTAGCGGCAGATGGCGGCCTCATTGGTCGACAGCGTGAGGGTGACCGCCGTCGTGTAAGAGGGGAGCGTGCCACCGGGCGCCCCGTCCGACCGAATCGGCGGCACGGCATCCGTACCGCTCGTCGCCTCGTCGGCGCCGATGTCCCAGCCACCGGAGCGGGCATCGCCATCAGCGTCATCGGCGATGGAGATGTGAGCATCGCTCGCAAGATCGGTACCGTAATTGCGGGCCCCCGCGTCGGCGGCGGCCAGGTGAAAATCGTTGCCAGGTCGGTTCAAAAACGCGAACGCCTGGTTCCTGCGCGAATGGAGGCCGGGGGCGGTATCGTCAGAGGAGGCGTTGAAATCCGTACCGGGGTAAAAAACCCCGTAAAAATCGTCGCCGGGCGACTCGGTCAGGTTGTTCTTGGCGACGACCGCGCCGCCGGACCGGATGGCAAAACCGGCCACAAGGTCGACGATCGTGTTGTTGTAGACGTACGCCATACCCCTTGAGGTCTGAATCCCGCCCAAGTAGCCAAGGCCGCTCACGTCGTAGATGATATTGTTCCAGATTCTGGCGGTGCCGTCATAATCGTAGAGAAAGATGCCGCTGCCGGAATCGACGCCATTCCCGTGGATCAAACTGTGGCTGATGCGAATGTCGCCATCCACACCGGTGCCGGGGCGGGCATAAACGGGGCTGCCTGTGGTCAGGCTGCGTATCTCCAGGCCCTCGATCCTAAAATGGGCTGTGTAGCTGGAGATGGGCCTGCTGCCCGTCGTCGCCAGCCGATAGCCGCTGCCGGGCGTGCCATCGTGGCGGGCCTCGCCGGTGGTGTAGATGCGGACGTAGTGCTCGGCGTCGGTGGTCCAGCCGCTCAAGTTGAGCGGCGCGGTATCGGCCTGCGTCCAGGCGCCCTCGATCCGCGCCACGGCGATCTTGTCGGCGGCCACCAGGTCCCCCTGCGGGTTGCCCCCAAAATCGACGCCGCCGTAGTCGGCCTCCCAGGCAGCCAGCGACCCGTAGCAAGGTTCGGGGCCGCCGTAGCCGCTGCAGCTCTGGCGGATGACGGCGACCGACTCATCTGCCGCGAACGCCCTCCGCGGCCAGGCCCCCTCAGTGATGCACAAAGCCGCCAGCAGAGCCAGCACGAGCGTCACGTTAAACGACCTGTGAACTTGCTTCACCTCTCTCAGTCCCCCTTCAGCACGGCCGGCAGATAGACGAGGATATCGGTGGGCATCACGCGCACGGTGTCGCTCAGGGGGGGCGTGGTATCGACCGTGAGCGTGACGGTGTACCAGGTGTAGTTGGTCAGGCCGGGCAGGATGTAGTCACGGGTGGGGCTGACAATACCGGTGATGGGCGAGGGCTCGTGGCCGAGCGTCCCCTCGTAGTCGATGCGCCAGGTGGTGATGGGCGGCAAATAGGCGTGAACGGTCCAATCGAGGTGGATGGCTCCGTTATCCGGCGTGCCTTGCAGGTCCAGCTCCCAAGTCAGCGGCTGGGGATAGACGTAGGGCGTGTAGCCGGGTTTTTCAGTGTCGTTGAAATAATCGCGGCCTTCCTGAACGTGATCGGAGGGTTTGGGATCTGTGCAGCCAATCCAATTATTGTACACCGTGACATCGACGTCCGCGCCATTCTTTGTATTGTTCCACTCATAGAAAGGCTCAGAGTTCTGCTGCGCTCCCCGCCCAATTTGGTCCTTGCAGGGCCACCCCTTGTACACCGCTTGTGGTTCGGTGTTTCCGTCGAGGGAGTTGGTGCCGTCGCAGGTGCCATGCGGCGGATTAGGGTAAGGTGTACAAGCAGCACCGGCATAGCAGCAAGACCGGTAGTTGGTTACCCCGATGCTGACCCGGTACACGCCGACATCGCCACTGATAGCGTTGTTAAAGACGACGGCCGAGCCCCCCCGAGATTGTATTGCCAAATAAACATCGTGAGATGAAGGAATAAACGTGTTGTCATATATTTCCATCTGCAAACACGATCGAGGGCGAGAGTCCATGCCGTGATTGCCAACCATGATTCCTTGCACAACATTGTGCCTAAACACGTACCTGCCACCGTCCGTGCAGTCGACGGCCCCATCCGCGCCACTTCCCCAGATGAACGTGCTGTCCTCGATGAACACGGCATCGGCCGTGCCGTAGCTCATCTCCTCCTCCCAAGAGGTTGAACCCGGCGGATTGCCCCTCCCATCGCCTACCCAAACTCCCTGGCCGTGGGGCTGTATAAACTCACAATGGTCGATGACGCCATAGGCAGGCCCACTGACCATGATGCTGCGACCGTTGAGGTTCTCGAAGCGGCAGTGGTCGATGCGGAAATCCTTGCAGGTGCCCCTGACGTAGATAACGCCCTGGGCGCTCGGCTGCCCGGTGAAGGTAAACCCGGTGATGCGAAAGGGGTGTCCTTCCAACCCCTCTATCCAGAACGGCGTCTGTCGCCACGCCGAGCCGGTGGCATCGGTGATGACCGTTTGGCCAATGCCGGCGCCTTGGACGGTGATGCCCTTGCCATTGATCTCCACCGCCGGCGTAGCCGCCAGGGGGGTGGTCCAGGTGCAGTGACCGGCCGGCACAAGGACCAAATCCCCATCGCTGGCGGCATCCACGGCATCTTGGACGGCCTCCTGGGAGCAGCTGGCGGCGCGGTGAACCTCTCCGACGAGGGCCAAGGTAGGCTCGGTGTCCGTGCCGGGCAACGCCGCTGCAGGCACGGCCCGATTGGATACCGCCAGCAACGCCGAAACGAGCAGCAGCCCAAGCACCCTTTGGATCTTAGGCACCATCTCAATCCTCCTTCAACACCAATGGCAAGTGAACAAAGATATCGGTCGGCATCACGCGCACCGTATCACTTAGAATCGGATTTGTGCCCACTGCGGTGAGTGTGACGGTGTACCACTCGTAGTTGGTCAGCCCGTTCAGCGTGTAAGCGCGGGTAATACTAGAGGGATCGGTAGCAGTGAAAGGCGCGGTGGCCGTAGCAGTGTAGTAGTCAATATGCCAGGTGGTCGTGGCGGGCAAAGTGGTGTTGACCTCCCACGTCAGGTAAATAGCTTGATTGCCCGGCACGCCTTGCAGCACCAAAGATGGCGTAAACTCAAACGCGCCGATATCGGGCGCGGCCCCCTCGTAAGCATCGTTGATGCCGGGGATGAGCAGCCCGGCGTCGATCAGATCGCTATCAACATCCAGCCTATAATCGCCGCCCGCGGCATCGGCAAAGCCCGGGGCGACCTCGAGGCCGTGCATCTCCTGTCCCGTGGCGGCTTGCAGCTCGGCCAGGGTGTTCAGATGGCGGTCAGGCAGGCCGCTCCACCAGGCCAGCTCGCCAGCGCGCGTGGTATACAGGTCGTCATGGTCCAGATCGAGCGGCTGGCCGGGATTGGCGTTACTGAGCGCATAGTCGGTGCCGGACCAGACGTTGTTGCGGGCATAGATCAACTCCCACGAGCCAGGAGACTTGATATCCAGCCCGCTGCTGCGAGGCGTGGTCACGGCGGCGTCGCTGGTATTGTGAAAGAGGTACATCGGGCCGGAGGGATCGTACCCGCTGTTGAACTTGAACGCGCTGCCGGTGTAATCGTTGTTGCCCACGCCGGTGCGATAGACTAGATTGCGCACAGCGTACACTGGCCCATCGTAGACCGGCGCCAGGGAGATGCCCATCAGCACGTCGTGGAAGGTGTTGGACCAGATGCGCACGTTGCTGCACCGCCCGTCGGTCTCCATCCCATCGTCGCCTGCGCGATAGACCACGTTCTCATAGACGTCGGTCTCGTTGGTCACGGCGCTGGTGGAGTCAGGACAGGCCCCGAAACCGTCAAAGTAATCGTGAAAGGTGTTGCGGCGGATCACGGTGCCACGTCCATCCACCGGATCGTAGAGGCGTATCCCCCCGGTTTCTAGCTCCGCACCACTTTTTACCGCGTCCCACGGCCAGTCAAAGACGGTGTCGTAGAACGCGTTATCCTGGATCACGTTGCGGTGTGACGTGCGCTTGATGCCGATGCCCAGATCGTTGATGGCAAAGGTGCAGCCCTGCACCAAGTTATCGCTGGCGTTGTTAAAATAGATCGCCTTGGCATAGCTCTCCTGCCCATAGTGGCGAAAGGTCAGATCGAGAAAATAGATATAGTCCTGTTCAACGTAAAAGGCGTGGTTGTACCGCGAGACGACCATCGCGGCGCCGTTGGGATTGGCGTTCCCCGCCAGGCGCACGTACACCGTCGTGCCGCTGGCGTAAAAGCCGGGGATGCCCCAGATGAGGTTCTGCAGATCGGAGAGGCTCTGGTAGGGATAGAGCCGCTGCCCGTTGGCGGTGACCAGGTGTGGATTGGCAGCGTTCACCGTGGCGCGATAGACGCCGCCCCCCTGGGACGTCCAGCCGAACGTCGCCGGATCGCCCCCATCCAACACCGGGTTTTCGCCCGCGTAGGCGCGAATCACGATTGGTGCACCCGGGGAGCCGGAGCGGGGCAGATCGATTTCGCCTTGGTAGTAGACCCCATCGCGCAGGACGACCTCGTCGCCGGGCTGGGCCTGGCTCAGGCCGTAAGATAGCGCGCACGGGGTCGCCAGCGAGCACACCGTGCCGCCGCCGGTAGGGCTGACGTAGTAAGAATTATTCGGTGCCGGGATCGCGATCTCGGCCCGCGTCGACGCCGTGCCAGGGACGATCGCGCCGTCCAGTAGGCCGCCGTCGGGATCGCTAAAGCTGACGCGCACGTCGTAGGCCGTGCCCGGCTCCAGCCAAAAGAGACTGCCCACGAAGCGGGTGCTTTCGACGCGCGAAAGCGGGAACCCCTGGCGATACGCGCCGCTCCCGCTGACGCGATACGCGACGCTCGCCGTGGCGTCGCCATCAGGATCGTCCGAGGCGTCGATGGTAGCAATGACGCCCATCGCGTGAAAAGTACCGTAGAGTTCCAAAGTGGCGTCGGCGCGGGCGGGGAACGGCAACGAGAGGATCGCCCCCACAAGCACAGCTAGAAGAAGGTTTTTCTTGAGCATCTCCCAAAATCACCTCGTTCGGTACTCACTCCACACGATGGGCAAGTACACAAAGATATCTGTGGGCATCACGCACGCCGTGTCGCTCATGGCCTGTGAGGCATTGAGCGAGAGGGTGACCGTGTACGCTTGATAATTCTCCAGGCCGGTCAGCACGTGGCTGCGGGCGGTGTTGGTGAGGGAGTCGGTCGCCACGACGGTCGAGGCAACCGTCTGGGAGTAGTACGCGATCCGCCAGGTGCCGGTCGGCGGCAGGGTGACGTCGACGGTCCAGTTCAGGGAGATGGCCCCGTCAGCGGGCGTGCCTCCCAGGTGCAGGGCCGTCTCGTACGCAGAAGGGATATAGTCGCCCTCCTCCCATCGGACCAGCGCGCAGGGCGACCGGCGCCCAGACCACCAGCAGTGGCTGCGGATAACGTGCCTCCCCCACCCTGCATCGCCAGCAGCGCCACCAGAATCATCCAGGAAACTTTTTGCAGATGGACGTGCATCTTTCCTCCCCCAGTTCCTTTCAGCCCTGGCTGACTGGCAAAACCCCGCAGTCGCGGTTTCCAAACCGCGCGATTTGCCAGTCAGCCAACCAGCCTTCATCCTCAATCCCGCCGCACCAACGGCAGATGCACGATCAGACCGTTGGCAATCGCCACGGCAGAACGCTCATCCACGTTCCCCAGGCCATCGTCGATCAACACGGGATTGACGATAGCCGTAGGGTCGGTGAGCCCTCCATCGACGGTGGCGCTATAGGTGATAGTAACCGGCGCGCCGGCCTCCACTGCCCCCGTCCACGTGATCACCCCGCCTGCCTCGCCGTAACTGCCGGAGGAAGCCGACAGATCGCCCAGGTAGGTCACCTCGGCGGGCAGCGTGCTGGTGATTCGGGCAGATGAGAGGGTCTCTCCGGAATTCTGTAGCAGGATCGCGTAGGCCAGCGTCTCGCCGGGATCGACCAGCGTGGGCTGGACGCTCACCAGCGAGGAGCGCAGCGATCCCTGCAGGATCGACCCCGTGCGCTGATAGTTTCCGCGCCCCGTGCCCCACAGCACGCGGGCATCCGCCGTACCCGGTAGGTCATAAGTCACAAAGCCGGAGTGAGCGGTGTTCAGCACCACCTCCAGGTCGGCGTCGGCGTCGATGTTCGCCAACGTGGGCGCCGCCAGCGCGCCGTTCCAGTCTGGGCTGCCGAACGCCGCGGGCAAATTCACCTCGTACACCACGTTGCCCTGGTAATCCAGGACGTGCAGCTTGCCGGTCTGGTAGGTCCCCTTGCGCACCCACGATCCAAAGATCACCTCGGCGTGCCCGTCGTTATCCAGGTCGGCCACCGCCGGCTCGGAGGCGAAGCGGTAAGGGCCGCCGGTGTGGACATCGTAGGGCCAGCTGCCGTGTTGGGTTTTGTCCAGCCAGTAGGCGTGTACGCGGCCGTCGTAGGAGGAGAACATGATCTCCAGGTTACCGTCGCCGTCGAGGTCGGCGGTCACGGGATTGGACATATTGCTCTCGATGATACCGTAATCCTCGCTCAACGGTTTGGCACTGCCATCGGGAACAGGGATGACCATCCAGTCGAAACCGCCCCCGCCCCAACGGGAGCGGTCAGCGTTGAATATGAAGGGCATCTCGTAGAGGCTGGTGTACGGGCTGGTGCCACAGTTGTACACGTTGCCCATGGCGACGACCTCCTGCACGCCATCGCCGTTGACATCGACGATGTTGGCTGGCGTGTGGGCAAAGTTGGGGCGGTGTTCGGTGCCGCAGTAAGCGTAGCCGCGTATATCCACCCAATGATCCACGTGAACGCCCACCTTGCCCCAGGCCTTGCCGCCATACATCGCGTTCGCCGGGATCTGCACGCCGTTCGCCTCGTAGGCGCAGATATAGTGCACGTCGGAGGGCACCACGATCTCGCCCATGCCGTCGCCGTCCAGGTCGCCAATGGCGGCGTTGTCGTTGAACACGCCCCAGGCGTAACCGCTGTCGTTGCTCAACTGGGGCCAGCCGGAGCGCAAACTCCCGTCGTGCTCATAGACCCAGGTGTTGGTCTTGCTGCCAAGCGCCGCGGTCACGACGATCTCCAGCGTGCCGTCGGCATCCAGATCGTAAACCGAGAGCCCGCGCAGCTCGTTCGATACGGGCCGGCGCGTCCAGACGGCGTCACCAGCGTGATCGAGGACGTTCAAGTAGCCATCGCCCTGCGCGGTGACGATCTCCAGGTCGCCGTCGCCATCCAGGTCAGCGACGACCACCCCGGGCCAGACGCGGCTGCCGGGTGTGTCGATACTGCGCTGCACAGAGCCGTCCTCCCCGTTGAGAATAAAGACGGTGTACGCACCGGCGATAACCTCCATCGCCCCATCGTCATCCAGGTCGGCCACGGCAGGCGAGGAATACCACCCGGTCTCGCACCAGGAGCTGTAACAGCCGCCGCGCTGCCACTTGAGCGTTGGAACGCCGTAGGCAGCGCCGGACGCGCGAGATGCGGAAAGCTCCCCCGCCGCCGCGGGCAAGAGGCTCACACCGACCAGGAGCGCTAACGCGATCAGGCGTTGGCTTTTCATAGCGAACTCCTCAACACAAAGGGCAGCCAGAGTTGGCGCGGGTTGACGATGATGGTCGCCGTCACCGTGATCGTCTGATAACCCGGCGCGTCGACCGTCGCCGTGTTCACGATCTCTGCAGCACCAGCCGTCGTGACCTGGACCTGGTAGGTCATGGTGACCATCGACGTGGGGCTGAGCACGCCCGACCAGGTCAGCTCAGGCGCGTTCGAATCGTCATACGCCCCCGCGCCTCCGACCACGTTCAGCGAGCCCCCGACGTACTCTAGGCCTGTGGGCACCGTATCGGTGACATAGACGGTGGCCGTGAGAGGCGCCGTGAGGTTCTGCACGGTCACCGTGTAGGCGACGGTGTCCCCAAGCGTCGGCGTGATCGTGGATACAGCCTTTTCGGATCCACCCGGGCCGCTCCACCCGGCCAGGCGGGCCCACAGCCACCAGGCCGCGTAGGCTTTCTGGTTACAATTCAGCGACTGACTGTGCGCGCAACCACAGCTGTACCAATCCACGTTCTGCGTGTGCGAGCCCTGCCACTCGGTGGCCCAGTTGCTATCGCGCGAGCCATTGCCATCGGAATCATAGTCGCAGTTATCGTTGACCGCCTTATCCCCGTAATAGTTCCCATCCGGGTCGTAGAGCTCGATATCGTAGAAATCGTACAGCACCTTGTTGTTCGCGACACAATAATCCCGGATCTGTTGATTGCGCTGATGCAGGTTCCCACTTTCGCCCGTGCCATCGGCGTGGCCGGTCATGTAGACGAATGTAACACCTGGATAGTCCTGCTCCAATTGTGTCATAGGGGCCAGGTAAGTATCGATCATCGACTGTTCCGTGCGGCCCGATGCCTGCCCGCACCAGGACCAGATGATCACGTTTACGTCTGGATTATTCGCGCCTCGCCCTGTCGCCGGATCGGGAGTGCCCAGATAGTCCCGCGTATTGTCGACCCACTGCGGGTAATAGCCCACGTCTCCAGCCATGGCATAGTCGTGCAGATCAAGCGCACCTCCCGTTCCGCCATTGTTCCAGGCAAAGATATTGGCTGGCAGAGCGAGCCCCTTTCCGCCTCCGTTGGCAAAGCCCACCAACCCCGTCATACCGGTCGTAAGTTGACTGCCGTGGGACGTGTGCCCATACGCGATGTGCAGCACGCGCTTGGCCTCCTCGATCCAATACTGCGGGATAGCGGTAATGTCCACAGAGGTATGGTCGACGATGATCGGCTCGCTGCCGGCCCCATCAGCCACACCCCCTCTCCCCTGTGCGGGATCGTCCGCACCCAAGACATCGGAGAGTCCTCCCAAGCCCAAGGCCACCAGGAAAACACACACCGTCACTATCGCCAGCACTTTTGTCGCTTCCATATTTCTCCTTTCGGCCAGCGCTATCTCGCGCCAGCCTTCTGAAACCGTCCAAATCTGGGAGCGCTCCCAAAAACATTGCAAAAAACGCGTTGTCCGAGTTATGCTGGTAACGCCGTTAGACCGCACGAGGGATGTGGTTAGGAGAGGCAGGCTAACAAGAGACGCGATAGGGAAAGCCAACCTTCAGCCTGAGGGCATATGCGTACAACACACGCCGATCTCGCTCCCCTCCGACCGCCCTGCCTTCCTGTGAGTATACCACGACCTAATGCATACGTCATCGTGCAGAAGTAGGATTTCCAAAACATGGAAAAAGGCCAGCGCCACGGCTGACCTTCGATCCATCGACAACCCAATACTTTGGTACTACACCTTTTCCAGGCAGATTAACTTTTCCTTTAGGGCCTGGGTCACAGCCTCGGTTCGGCTCTTGACCCCCAGCTTGGCGATAACCTGGGTCACGTGGTTCTTGACCGTGCGCTCGGTGATGTTGAGCCGCTTGGCGATCTCCCTATTGCGCATCCCCCTTGCCATAAGGCACAGTACCTCATACTCCCGCTTGGTAAGGTCATGCCCTCTTTTCACGGCAGAGACACTCTCGACCAGCTTGGTCGCAATGTGCGCAGGCAGCAGCGATTCGCCGCGCGCGGCCGCCCGGATCACATCCAAGAGCTCCTCCAACTCGCTATCTTTGAGCACGTAACCCTTCGCCCCGGCTTGGATGCTCTGATAGATGTACTCCTCCTGATCAAACGAACTGAGGACCACCACCTGGGCTTTGGGGACGCGCTTCTTGATCTGGCGTATCGCCTCGATGCCACCTATCCCGGGCATTTGCACGTCTATCAAGATCACATCGGGATGCAGCTTCTCGGCCAGTTGAATCGCTTCGTGACCATCGAACGCCTGCCCCACAACTTCAAACTCGCCCGTGCCCTGAAGCATGACTACAAGGCCCTCACGAACGACGAGGTGATCATCCGCAACTAGTACTTTGATCTTGCTCATAAATACTCCCCCATCTCTGATGTATATGCTGTACGTAACTACTCAGCCTTGCTTCGCGATTGCCTTTCGCGTGTGAAAAGAGAGGGGGGCGGGGGTTTGGAGAGCGGCTTCGCCGCTCTCCAAACCCCCTCTCTCCCTTTTTCGAGCGAGTGAGACTGCTCGGGCGAATAACCCGAGTAGTTACTATTGTACAACGAATGCCACTAAACGCAATTGCCGCACAGACGGGGGGGGGCGTTTCACTTTCGGGCGAATAAAGGTACCCACAGATGGGGCTTCGTGCTTTCACTACCCCGGCACCGGACCTGGCAATCCAGCGCGAGCAGAGTGAAGTAGATATGACTCCGGGGGAAATGCAAGAAGCTAGTCCTTCAGCACAAGAGGCAAACGAACGTCGCGGCGAGGCCAGAAGGCATTATTGGACACATGCGATAGCCCGCCGGCCCCCTCCGTCTTGAGGGCAAAATAGATCGTTCCGCCGCCGTACGGCACCGCCGCCGTATAGACCTCGGCGCTCCCGGGCAGCCCATCGGCGAGGGGCAGGGCGCTGTCCCAGTTAGCCGCGGTGATGAGATCACCAGAATAGCGCAGCGTGGTGGTGATAGCATCCGGCGGCGCCGTCCAACGCAAGGTGGCGGTCAACTCGCCGGTACCCGCGACGGCTTGAGTCACACGCAAATCCGTCACGGCAACGGGCGCGGGGATGCCGTACTCGTCGGCCCCCACATCGGAGGCAGAGCCGATGGGCCGCAAGTCGCCGTCGACGTCGTCCGGCGCATCGATGGGGGCAGCGACCTGATCGATTGCCGCGCTCGCCGTCGACGCCAAGTGTAAATCGCCTCCCGCGCCGTCAGCGAACAAAGAGAGCGGCGCGCCGGTCAAGTTCCCCTCCAGATAAGCATCGCCCCCCCGGTCGCGTAGATTATGGGTGACCAGGTTGTTGACAAGGTCGACGTCGGTGTTATCAAAGCGCCACTCGATGGAGGAAAACGGAGCTTGGGTCGAGGCGACCGTGTTGTGCAGAACGCGGGCGCCGCAAGCCTGCCAGAGACAGATGCCGCAGTCAAAGCCATACTCTGATGAAAAAAGCGCTCCGTCATTGGCGAAAACAAAGTTGTTTCGAACGATGCCGTCATAGTGGTCGACGTAACCAACGGCCCCGGGGCAGGGATCGTCAGGATAGGTGCGCCCACTGCCGCTCGCCGACAGGCCGAACCCGACACCCCGGGCATTGTTCCGCAGTACATTCCGCTCGACCCGCGTATCGCGGCACGTCACCCAGAAGTGAACGGCATGTTCAGACAGATCGCTGGGGCACCAGAATCCCTCGATGAGGTTATCGCGTACGACCCAGCCCTGGGCCTGGTGCGCGTCCACGCCGCCGGTGTAGCAACTGCCGTTGATCTCCCACACCCGCGCGCGCCCGGCCGCCGTTAGCTCGATGTGCGAGCAAGCGACCACGCCATCATCCGGATAGTACCCTTCGGAGGCCGGATTGATCTTGATCGCCTGCTGTCCGGGATCGACGATGTGGACGTTGTAGATCAGTGTGTTCTCCACGTCGCCATCGGAAGTGGACATCACGTGAATGGGGTGGTAGTAGGCCTCTCTCAAAGTCAGGTCGGCCACGGTGACGTTCGAGGCGGCGATCTGGATGATCTCGGTAGTCACATAGTTGCCATCCAGGGTGACGGCCTCGCGGTTCCCGCTGGCAGAGCGCAGAGTCACACCGGGGACATCGATCCGCAGATAGACGCCGTCGAGATTGTACGCGCCATCTGCGATAGAGATCGTATCGCCGGGCAGCGCGCCGTTTACCGCATCCGCAAGCCCGGCGACGCTGGAGACGGGGACAACCCGGCCGACAGGGCCCGGCAGCGGCGGGCAGAGCTCGCCCGCTATCGCGCCATCCACTCGCTCGCCCCACCCCGGCGGACTGGAGAATACCTGGGACTGAAAAGAAAAAGCAAACAGGACCAACAAAAGAGGTGAGGCAAAAAGTGTCCGTGTTTTCATCCACACATCCTCCCTTAACAGCTACTATGGTATCTTCTCAATAACTACTCAGCCTTGCTTCGCAGTTGCCTTTCGCGTGTGAAAAGAGAGGAGGCGGGGGTTTGGAGAGCGGCTGCGCCGCCCTCACACCCCGGATTATTGAGATGATACGCTACTATCTATCGCAGTCTCGAATAGGATACCAGAAGAGAGGACAGGCATCAATGACTCGCTGGTCATGGCCTGATGGTACCACGCGAATGGTGTGACATTTGTCATTGGCAGCGGGGCTGCGGTCAGGTATACTGAAAGTGAAAATCAAAGGAGGTGAGTTCCGATGATATACGTGATGCTCTTGGCCCACTTGTTAGGAGATTACTTGCTTCAGTTCGGGTATATCGCTCGCTGGAAGGCACGCTCGCTGGTCGGCGTCCTGGTTCACGGCGGCATCGTGACCGCTACGACGCTGGTTTGTGCAGCGTTCGTATCCCCTGCCTGGTGGCCCTACGCATTGCTGATCGGGGTGACTCACACAGTGATAGACATGGTGCGGGCGCGCCTCCTGCACACCTCCAATCCAACGTGGGAACTTGTTTGGTACTTGCTCGACCAAGTCGCCCACCTAACAGTCATCCTGGGAGTTGTGACGGTGAGCAACGGCAACCAGCCGTGGACAGAGCTGGCCGGCATGGCGCGGTCGCTGGCCGATCCCCGATTGCTATTCTACCTCATCGGCTATCTCCTGCTGGCGCATCCTGCCTGGGTGCTGCTGCGGTTCACGGCGCGCGGTGTTTGGGGTCCACAAGCCGCTCCCAACCTGGATCAAGGGGAAAAATACGGGCCGATGCTCGAGCGAGTCCTGATCGCAACCTGCGTGTTGGTCGGACAGTTCTACCTGGTGCCGCTGGTACTGCTCCCTCGCCTCCTGGTGCCCGTTCGTATCCAGGGACGCGGGGTAGGCGTGCTGGTGCGACCGGTCAACCACTGGGCAGAGAGAATCTTGGGCACGCTCCTTGCATTAGGAATCGGACTGATACTGCGAACGATGAGATCGGGGAGCTGAAAAAGGAGGTGATTTGACGAATGGAACAGACGAGGCTACAATGGCTGTGCAAAGATCAAAGCACGCGAACAGCGAGCAGCAGAAAGCCTGGCGAACGTATGCAGACAAACTTGGCAAATCGGGCCACCCTTCTCCAATCCCTGCCCTTGTTCACGGGATTGGCCGATGAGGCTCTATACCTACTGGCCGAGAATTCTCGACTGCGGAGGTTCCAGACAGGAGAAATCGTCTGCTACCAAGGAGACCCTGGTTCCACGTGCCACATCATCACCAAGGGCAGGGTGCGGATTTTCTTGGTGGGGGAGGATGGGCGGGAACTCTCGGTACGCATCCTGGGACCGGGAGAGATATTCGGGGAGATGGCGCTCTTTGAGGGGTTGCCTCGTTCGGCAAACGTGGAAGCGCTTGAGGAGACCCAGACGCTTGAATTGCAGCACGACGTGTTGCTCGGTCTCTTGCAACAATCGCCCACATTCGCCCTGAACCTGCTGCAAGCGATGAGCGCACGGCTGAGATCATCCACAGAAGACGCCGGAGAACTGGCCTCGCTGACGGTGGTCGAGCGGCTGGCGCATCAACTCCAAAAGCTGGCAGAGTGGTCCGGCGCTCCCGTGCCCGACGGCGTGCGCATCATGGTGCCGATGACTCAGCAGGAACTGGCGACCATGATCGGAACCAGCCGCGAAAGCGTCAACCGGGCCCTCGTCCAACTGCGCCGCCAGGGCAAAGTGCGGCTGGAAAAGGGATGGATCGTACTTCTGGCTGAAAGGCCGTCGAGGGCCATCTCCTAGTCGGACCCTCACGGCGAAGCTGAGGCGCCGTCCTCCGCTTGAGCGACAGGCAACCAGACGGCAAAGGTGGACCCTGCCCCCACCGCGCTCTCTACCGTTATCTTCCCACCGTGCAACTCTACAATGTCCCTCGATATTGCCAACCCCAGCCCGGTTCCAGGCACACCCATCAACCGGGGATGCTCCCCCCTGAAGAATCGATCAAAGATGTGCGGCAACTCCTCTTCCGATATGCCGATCCCCGTATCCGCGACCGTCAAAACGGCCCACGCACGGCTATCCGTCGCCTCCTCCTTGACGGAGACCAGCACTTCTCCCCCTGCTGTTGTATAGTCAATCGCGTTCGTCACCAGGCTGTTTAGAACCTGCATGATCCGATTGGGATCTACCAGAGCCTGCGGCCCGGGCTCCACCACTTGGCACTTTAACGTCAACCCCCGCTCCTGTGCCGCAGTCTGCCTGCTGGCAACGATCTCGGCAGCCAACTCGTTTAGGTTCGTCGGATGAGCCTCCATCTCCAGGCGGGCAGCCTCGATGCGCGAAATTTGCAGAATATCCTCCACCAACTTGGCCTGCCTGTCCGCCTCTTGAGTGAGCATGTCCAGATACTCGCGCATCTTTTGCGGCGACGACCTGCGCATCAGGGCTGCGTACAGCTTGATCGTCGTGATGGGCGTCCGCAACTCGTGAGAGACGTCGGAGATGAAGCGAGACTTCATCCTATCCAGCGCCTTCAAGTGGCTGATGTCGTGAGCGGCGATCACCACAGCCGCCTTCTTCGTCCCCTGCTCCAAGATCGGAGAGGCACTCAAGTGTAGATCCAAGCCGGTCAGCTCCAGCACTTCCTCCGAGCGCTCTTCGACCCGCACCGCCAGGCTCCGCACCGCCTCCTGCAACCGTCCGGCATCCTCCAGCGAGAGCACCTGAGCAAGCCACGCCTCCACGACGGGATTGGCCTGGATGATCCCACCCTCAGCATCGGCAACGATGATGCCATCAGAGGAACTGCGCAAAATCGTCGCCAACCAGGCATATTGGGCCTCCAGCTCGGAAGTACGCTCCTGCACCCGCTGCTCCAATTGGTGTGCATAGTCCTGCAGCTCCCGGTGCAGTCTGGCGTTTTCAATGGCGACGGCAGCCTGGCCGCCGACGGTCATCGCCAGATTGACCTGCTCGTTGGTAAACACGTACCTAGGGTCGGGGTGATCCAGCGCCATCAGGCCGACTGTGCGCTCCCGGCTGGTCAAGGGCACGACGAGCAGGCACCCGACGCCGAATGGCTCGGTCCATTGCGGCAAGATAGAGACAGACCTGACGTCAGGAATGTACAGCGGACGACGCTCTTGGATCACACGCGCAGCCTCCGGCAGATCCGCCACCCGCCGAGGATAACGCGCCTCTTTGAAAAGCTGCCACAGCTCCAGATCGGCCTCCCCTGAGGCAAACTGGGACATGATAGGTTGCAGCATCTCGCCGTCTTCGTCTAACAGGAGAATCGTGCAACGATTGGCCTGGCACGCACGGGCGGCACGGATCGCCACCTCCTTAAGTATATAGTCCAACTCCAAGGTGGAATTGATGGTGTTGGCGATCCCCAACAACAAATCAGCCTCTTCGGCGCGGCGGCGCTGCTCAGTGTACAGGCGAGCGTTCTCGATGGCAATGGCAGCGTGGTTGGCAAAAGCCTGCAGACGGCTGGCGTCGGCAGGTTCGAACTGACCAGGCCGGGTGCCATCCACGCTCAGAAAACCCACAGTCCACCCGCCCACCCGGATTGGAGCTCCAACGTAGGAGCGCAACCACCTCTGTCCCCTCCGTGGGATCCAACCAGGGTCGGCGGTCGTATCGCGCACTACTTGCGGCTTTCCCTCCTGTGTCATTTTCACCAAGATAGGATAATCCACAATAGTGACGGTGGAGTTTGAGATGACGTCCTCCGCGCCCAGGCGCTCGTAACCTCGACCGTGGACGACTCGCGCAATGCCTGCCTCTTCTACCAGCATGATATTGAAAGCATCGCCAGCGACAACCCGTTCCACCTGTCCCAGGATGCGGTCAAGCACCATATCGAGCTGCAAGGTGCTATCAATACCGGCAGCGGCGGCAGCCAGCGCCTCGGCCAGCTCCCGCTGCCCCCGCTCGGCCTGAAAGAGGCGACCATTCTCGACGGCCACTGCCACCTGGTCAGCCAGGGTATGCAGGAGAACGACGTCACCCTGCGGATAGTAGTCATCCGGGTCGCGCCGCCCAAAGAGCCAGGCTCCCACCATCTTTCCCCGGACCTGAAGAGGGATCGCCAGCCTCACCCAGGCCAGTTCGTCCGCGGCCTCGGTCCCAGGTGGCCGATACCGGCCCGCCCGGTCAAGCAGCTCCCGGATCTTTTGGGCCATCTCCGGCGCCTCTTCCAACTCTACGCCCTCTACATAGACTGGGGCAAATCTACCATCCTCGATCAAAACAAGTGCCGACTGGCGGATGAGCAGGCTTGGCATGACCTCGTCGGCCAGCAACTGGGCTAGGGCGCCATGGTCAAGCGCCGTGGTGATCCGATTGGCAAACACGCGAACGATCTCGTCCGGATCGTGCCTGGCACCATAGGCCAACCGGTCGATCAACCGCTGAAAGCGGGCGCGCAGCGGCAGCGCCAGGATGACAAAAAGGGTCGAGATCACCAAGCCGAAAACGACGGAACCCGCGTTGAGCCATTGGCCTCCAATAGAGAAGACGAGGGCAAAAGCCGTGGCATACAGCAAAAAGAAGCTGTACGAGCTTAACAGGCGATTGGCCCGAAACTCCAAGGTGCCCAACCGGCGCTTGTAGATGGCATAGATGTAAAAGAACGGCAGCGACGGAATCGCAAATGAAAGAATATACAAGGTTAGCTCCCCTGGAAGAGATGTCCCCAGAAGCAGCGGGACGATCCACAGCACAATGGCCGGGCCAAACGCTAACCCCATCCCAATCAAAATCAGACGCACCGCAAGCTCATCAGCAGAATCTCTGCGCAACAACCGAAAGACCAACAGCCCAAAGCTGAGCGAGAAAGCCAATACGAGTCCCAAATAGGACGCTACGTTGGGAAGCACTTGGAAGATCTCAAGAGCAGCAAGCACAGCAGTAATTGCATAGGCAGGGAGCAAAAAGTACCGCCGGTAGCGTTGGAACAAAGGGCTTGGAACGACGAGGTGAAGGTGCAAATAGATAGGCGCCCACAGCCACGCAAACACGTGTTGAACCGGAGAGGCACAAGCTACCCCTCGAGTTGAGTGAGCTCCTGCCGCAAGCCAAATCGCGGCCACGTAGTTGAACAGGATCAACAACCGCCAACGTAGATCGCGAGGACGCAAGAGCACTAGGATGAGTGTCCCGGCTGCCCAGAAAGGAATACATAGAGGCAGACTATCCATCAAGCGACGGAATCGGCTTGCATTCGTTGGGCCAAGCATTTGCCAGCCGGCGGTCAGCTCCTCGTCACCCCGAAGAAACGTGATCGACACGGTCTCGCCGGGGCCATAGCCGCTAAAGGTAACGCTGGTCTTGTCACGCAGGAACTCGCCGTGCGTGAGACCGCCAACGACGAGCATCTGATCGCCAACCTGCAGCGAGCCCCGGTTAGCCTCACACCACGCTAAATTGGTCTCGCAAGGTTCGACCGCGGTAACTACCCAGTCCAACCCCCAAGTCAGCCCAGGATACGGGGCCAAATAGACAGCCGCATAAGTGTAGAAAAAACACACGGCAAGCACGAGAACTGACAGCAGAACGAGCCGCCAATTCGGCATGCGCAAGGAGTTTCCGCGGCGAGCGCTCATAGCATCATCCCATCTCAAGTTCGGGAGGAATCACCGCCCCCACGCTTTCAAGCAGCGCAATCAGAGGCTCCATCTGCCCAGAAACCAATCTATGCAGGGGAGCAGGATTGGTCAAGGGTATACTATCGAGAATCTGCTGCGCAGTCTGGTAACGCTTGACGATATGATACACACAATAGCTAATCGCGCCGCAGTGTATGAGAATATGCTGAGCAGCTTCCAATGCTTGGGGATCGTCAACCTGGGTTCGCAGCACCTCGAGCTGAGCGCGCTCAGGGTGATCGGCAGTCAGGGCGTACAGGATCGCCAGGTTACTCCGCCCCTGCTTCCAATCCGGACCGGCAGGGGACTGAAGCGAGTCCACCAGGTCGTCATATACCTGAACGATCTCGCCGACCACCAGGCCAAAATCACGCAAACTCTCGGCAACATCGGGAACAGTTTGTCCCAGCAACGCGCCGACGTAAAGAGCGGTGCCAAAAAAAGGGGCGCTCTTGGTGCGTACAACTTGCCAGTAGTTCTCCTCACCGCTCAGATTCTGCGCATCCAAATTCTGACCGAACGCACTGGCGAGCGCCATGCGGGCCAAACTGGCACTCACGGCAGCATGTCGCTCCGCTTCCGTCGAAACCCCCTCGATCACGCGAAAGGCCGCCGCCTGAAAGGCAAAGGCCAGGTTAGACGCAGCAGCATCGCCCAGTCGGACATGAGCCCCCCGGGGGTCTTTGTCCAACATGTCGTCCACCAACATGAGGCTCAACTGCATACAGGCAACAGCCGCTGCGCCGGCGAGGGCATCCACCTCATCGCCACCTACCGCCCGACAGGCTAACAAGGGCAGCTCCCATTTTATGCGGAGCCCAGCCACAGACTGCTCAAAGAGATGCGCCATCTCCGGCCACGCGGATACCTCCGGCAAGGCCAACACCCGAGCCACGACGTCTTCAAGCGGCACCGACTACCTCCCCCCAGAAAAACAGATCGCAGTGCCCAGGACTGGCTGCACTGCGATCCGATCACATGGCGTTTCTACATCAAAGAAGTGAGGGTTCAACCACTCGTCGAAAGAGATACCCCTTCCCTCCTCCAAGCGGCTGATTCTCAAAACCAGCTAGGAACATTGGGGCCAATAGGCTCTATGATTTCCTCTACCTTCGTAACCTCCGTGAGCTTGCGCAGCGCCGCCACCAGCGTGTTTTCCTCGCTGTCGGACGTCAACAGGGCGTAGAAATCCTCGATCTTGAGCATGATGGGTTCACCCCCTTCCCCGGTCCAGGTTGTTCGCACTCCCCCTCACCGACGGCCCGCCGAAGCCCATCGGCGTCGCAAGGTTCCTTTGCAGTAATCAGTATAGCACAGGTATAGAGCCTGTCAAGATTTTGACGGGCAGCGGGTGCATTTGCCCCCTGGGGCGGCGGGCAATCGGCTTCCAGCGAAATAGGCGCAACACACGCTTTAGCATTCGTCGAGCAAGGG
>JAFGED010000110.1 GCA_016931785.1 Anaerolineae bacterium | reverse complement strand
GCGGCGATCCTTCGGCTTCGCTCAGGACAGGCGCCGCTCTCCAAACCCCCGCCCCCTCTCTTTTCACACGCGAAAGGCGACTGCGAAGCAAGGCTGAGTAGTTACGTTTTTTGACAAATCCTAAAGCCGCGACGTGCTGAGCACGCACAGCGAAGGATGTCCCTAGCCCACCGGCGGGCGGGTCAACTTTTTCAAAGCAGCCGCCACATCTTCTAGCAGCTCTTCCCGCTTCATCGGCCCTTTCTGGATCAGCGCCTCGACGTTATGGTTGAGACGCTTGTAATCCTCATCCGTCAGCTCTTTCGCAGTTATGACGACGATGGGAATAGACCTGGTCTTTTCGTCAGACTTGACCGCCTCCAGGACATCGAATCCATCCTTATCCGGCATCATCAGATCGAGCGTGATGAGATGGGGATGTATCTGTCCCAGCATATCGATAGCCTCCTGCCCGCCGCTCGCCTCGATGACCTCGTACCCATCCTGATTCTCGATCATTCTACGCAAGAGCTTCCGATGGGCCTCCTGATCGTCTACCACCAGCACGAGATGGCGCCCCGCCTCCCGATCCAGACGATCCAACGCGAATAGCAGGTCCTGCTCGACGACGGGCTTGAGGAGATAGTCCGAGGCGCCCAGGCTCATGCCGCGGTCTTTTTCGGCGATGATGGTGCACATGATAACCGGGATGTGCCGTGTTTCGGGATCGGCCTTCAGCTCCTGAATCACCTGCCAGCCGTTCTTGTTGGGCATCATCACGTCCAGCGTGATGGCGTGGGGCTTGAGACGCTTTGCCTCCTCGATCGCACGCAGGGGGTCGGTCAGCCCGACGACCTGGTAGCCCCGCTTGCTGAGGTAGCGGCGGAACAGGGTGATGACCCCTTCATCATCCTCCACGCAGAGAACCAATTTACTGACCTCTTCCCCGGGCTTTTCCGCCCTAGCGGGCGCTTTCTCGGCCGCGGGCTTCTCTTTCACCTTCTCCTCCTCCTCTGCCTCTTCCCCTCCAAGAGACGGTCCTGCGATGGGCAAGGAGAAGGCAAAAGTGGACCCCTTGTTGACCTGGCTTTCCACCCAGATACGGCCGCCGTGCATCTCCACGAAGGATTGGCAGATAGACAAACCCAGACCGGTACCGCCGGCGCGACGCGTAGAGGACGCATCCACCTGCGTAAAGGCCTCGAAAATCATCTCCAACTTGTCCTCGGGGATGCCGATGCCACTATCGATAACGGACATGACCACGTCCTCACCCTTGACCCTGGCTTCGACCCGGATGGACCCTTCCTCGGTGAACTTGGCCGAGTTACCCACCAAGTTCAAGAGCACCTGGCGAATTCGCCGCGAGTCAGCCTTGATGATGGGCAAGTCGTCGGGCACATCTTGCTGCAACTCGACATTCTTGTCTTTGACCAACGCGACAGCCGTGGACATCACGCCCGAAATAATCGGGGCGAGTTCCACTTCCTCGATCGAGATTTCCATCTTGCCGGCCTCGATCTTGACCACGTCGAGAAGGTTGTTGATCAGGCTCAGCAGATGCTGGCCACTCTCGTACACAGTCTGCAGGTCGGTTTTTTGCATGTCGGTGAGCGGGCCGTCGATCTCTTTGAGGATGACGCGGGAAAAGCCGATGATCGAGTTGAGCGGCGTGCGCAACTCGTGGGACATGTTGGCCAGGAACTGGGTCTTGAGCCGGTCGACCTCCTCCAGTCGCTCGGCTGTTTCTACCGCATTTTGGTACAGTCGGGCGTTCTCGACCGCCACGCCCAGGTTGGTGGCAACGACCTCCAAGAACGACAGCTCGCCTTCATCCAGTACCGGGTGCCCTCTATGCCGGCCAAGCATCAGCAAGCCCAGTATCTGATCGCGGGAGGTCAGCGGGATGTAAGCGGCGTCCTGTAGATCAAGCAGCCGGGCCAACTCAGCCGCTGCGTCAACGACGTTCACCCCCACGTCAAAGAGCACCTGCATCTGGCGGGTACGCAGGGCCTGGAACATGGCCGAGTCCATCTCCGCTGTGACTGGCTCCGGCTCGGAAGGCGTCACGTCGGCGCCGGTGGAGTCGTGAACGGTCACAGGAATCAGAACGCCCGTTTCGATGTCCTGCTCAAAGATGGCACAGGGCATCTCCAACTGGCGGGAGATAGCCTCGCCAGACCGTCCCAGCAACTCTTTGACGTCCAGAGAGGACGCAGCAGCCTGGCTCACCTCGTTAATCAGAGCGCGGCGGTTCGCGTCTTCCCGAACCCGCTGGAACAGGTCGGCGTTGGCAATAGCGGTGGCCAACTGGTCGGCGAGCGTCTGCAGAACGGCCACGTCGTCCTCGCTGAAGGCAGCGGCCTGGGTCGACTGAACGTCCAGCACGCCGATGACCCGCTCGCGCGCTTTCAGGGGCAGCGCCATCTCCGAACGGGTCTGTGGGAGCTCGGGCGCGTTATACCACACGGCATCGGCATCGACGTCAGATGCCACACGCGACTCGCCCGTTGCCGCGACGTGCCCCACGATGCCGATCTCGCCGATCCTGAGCTTGTGGTTCCGCCTAAGCATCTGCCGACCGCCCTCGGAAGAGGCAGCGCTCATAACGGCGTACTCGTTGTGCTCGTCCACCAGGAAAACGCCGGCGTGATAGAAACCAAACCGCTCCGAGATAAGTCCTACCGTCTCGCTCAGCAGTTGTTCCACCTCCAGGATGGCAGTAGCATCACGGGCGACTGCGGAGGCGGCGGCCAGCTGGCGAGCCCTCCTCCGAGTCTCTTCCACCAGGCGGGCGTTCTCCAACGCCAGGGCCAACTGGTCGGTCACACTCCTGACCATCTCGACCTCTTCCTGCGTCCACTGGCGGGGCTCGTCGATCTCTTGCAGATCGACGACGCCGATCACCTCGCCCTGCAGCGTGATGGGAACGACCAGCGCAGAGACGGCCGGCAGGGCAGACTGATCCGTCCTCTCACCCCGACCATCGTCCTTGCCATTTCCTCCATCGTCCTCGAAAATCGCGCCCAGGTCAGGCAGGGCGATGGCCTCGCCCTGCATCAAGGCCATCTCCATCTCGGGCGACCAAACGTCTGGAAGGGTAGGAATGCCCAAAGCCCGGTACTCTGCGCTGACACCGCCACGCTGCTGGGAGAGACGCTCCCATTCCTGGGAGACGTAGTAGCGCTGCAGCGCCTGCACGTTCTCCAGCGCCTTTTGGGTCGCCTCGAAGAGGCGGCTGTTTTGAATCGCGATGGCGACCTGGTCGGCCAGGGTTTGCAGGACAACGGCATCCTCGTCGGTAAACGCCGCCTCGCGCTCGCTTTGGACGTCCAAAGCGCCGAGCACCCGGCCGCCGGCCCTTAAAGGCAAGGCGATCTCGGAACGCGTCTCTGGCATGTCGGGGTTATCAAAGTACATGGCGTCCTCGCCCACATCCAGGGCGATGCGTGCCTCTCCACTGTGAGCGACCCAGCCGACGATGCCCTGTTGCCCCACTTGCAGCCTGTGCCCTCGCTCCAGCATTTGCCGCCCACCTTCGCTACTGGCCGCCACGAGAACGGCCCACTCACCTGCATCATCTAGCAAAAAGATGCCGGCATGGTAAAGGCCAAGTCCTCGGCTGATCAGCTCGACAGTGCTTTCCAGTAACTCCTGCTGATCGAGCAACGAACTGGTAACTCGGGCCAATTCGGCGGTGAGCTCCAGATAGCGCGCGCGGCGCTCAGTCTGAGCATAGATCGTCTCCAGCTCCTGGTGGCGCTGTTGGATGTCGTCGAGAAGCCGGGCGCTCTCCAGAGCGTTGGCGACGTTACCCACCAACCCCTCCAGGGTATGGATATCCGCCTCCGTGAAAGGGTCCACCTCTGTGCTGTGGACATCCAACGCCCCCAGGATGCGATCCCCCAATTGAAGGGGAAGCACCAACTCCGCTCGGGTAGGAAGGCGGTCGTAAGTGAACGTGATGGTACGCCCGCGTGGGTCTACGCGTTCTTCCCAAGATGCCACCGACCACTGGCGCCTGTAGTTGATTGCAGCGGCAACGGCAGACGTCCCGCTCAGAGAAACATGAAACCCCCTGCTCTTCAGCTCAGACGCAGCGGCTCCGGCCGCATCTGCCAGCACGGCCACGCCCCCCTCAGGCTCCACCAAGAAAAGCCCAACGTGGTAATAGCCAAACGCATCGAAAATCAGTTGCACGGCCTGGCGGATGACCGATGGAGGATCAAGCGCGGACGAAACCGTGTGGCCGATCTCGGTACCCGCCTGGCCCTGCTGCACCTGCCTTAAAAGCCTGCCTTGAGCCTGGTAGAAAGAACGGTTGGAAAACCACAGGACCAAAGTGACAACAGCCAGACCAGGGAGATTCACCAGAAATGCACCGAAATCAAAAGCCGACCTGAACACGATCGCTACGGCCAGATCCCGGAGAAGGATAGCCAACACGACGCCCCCCCCCCAGAACAGCACGGCGACCGAAGGCAAGAGCAGCGCCGCGATCGCAATCGGCGCCGCATAGAACAAGGGATGAACTCGGGAATCAGGAAAGCCCAATGGATCGACCAGGGCGACATAGAGCGTAACTGTGACGAGAAACAGATTGACCGCGAGGCTGGTGTTTCCGCGCTCGCTCATGCCCCTCAGGCCGAGGTAGGCGACAAGCATCGCAGGGCCGCTGAGCATCCACAGCAAATTCTGTTGTCCGATCAACAACGCCCCGGTTGAGATCGCTATGAGTATTATCGCCGCCCACAAGAGCCCCCGATTCAGAATGACAAGCAGCGGCTGAACCCGAGGTAGCTCGGACTCTTGAACCTGTAGCATCGCAAGGATTTTTCTCAACATGCCCGCTTCTCCTATAGCCAGTTCACCGACCGGCTCTTAGCTCTCCGGAGGTTCCTCCCTCCCCGCAGGTTCCTGATATCTCGAGCGTTCCTCACTGGGTCTGACCATGAGACGAACCAGTGCGCGATCGACCCGCAAGGCCTGCCCCAATTCATCCACTGCGGTCTGGAGGATACTGGAGATATCGGGAGAGCGCCGGAGCCTATTGGCGATCTCGTAGATTTGGTGCTCTCGCTGCGCCCGCCGTTGGACCTGATCGAACAGGCGGACGTTCTCCAGTGCCACCGCTGCCTGGTCCATAAAGGCGGCCAGTATCTGTACCTCATCGCCACCCACACTATCCTTATGGCGCCTGTCGTAGGCAACCTCGACAACACCGATGACTTGTTCGCGCAGCCGGATAGGCATAAAAACGCGAAGATATCGATCGAGGTCAAATCGATCCCACAGTTCGCGGTTGAAACGCTCGTCCCATCCCAGAATAGTTTCGGTGCGGCCAGTGCGGTACACATCCGGTACGATATCGTGACCATCAAGGGGATACTGGCTCATCTCCCTCCATTCAGGATAGATATCGAACCCGCCCTGCCAAATGCCGTGCCGGAGACCTATGGTCCTCCTATCCTCGTCCACAGTAGAGAGAAGGACGTAATCACAGTTGAGGGTGCGATGCACCGCCTCCAAGACAGCGCGCACCAGCGCCTCTTCCTCCAGCGAGGAAGAAATAGCCCGGCTCGTCTGGTACAGCGCCTCCATGCTCAGGGCCGTCTTTTGCGCCTCGGCGAAAAGTCGGGCACCCTCTATAGCCTGAGCCACCTGCTCGCTCACTGCCTCGACGAGAGCGAGTTCCTCAGGGGACCACTCTCGGCCGCCGCCGACCTCGACACCCAAGCTACCGATGACCTGGTCGCGAACCCTGAGCGGTACTGCCAGTGTCGCCCCTGCCGCTTCCGAACCGACCAGCTCGATGACCGCGCCACGCTCCAAGGCCATGCTGTGAGCCGGTGATGGTGGTTCGTCGACTGGCGAGACTGCGACGCGATCGTAGACGTAACCCAGGGCCTGCCCTGCAGCCGAGAGCCTGGCCCAGGTCTCGGCGCTGAACTGGCCATAAAGCAGGTTCAACTCGCGTACTTGTTCCTCCGTGCGCTGCACCAGGCGGGCGTTCTCGATGGCGATGGCCAACTGGTCGGCCAAGACCCGCAAGACCGCCACATCTTCTTCCGTGAAGGCAGCGGGCTCAGTGGATTGGACGTCCAGCACACCGATCACCTCACCGCGAACCGCCAACGGGAGGGCCATCTCGGAGCGGGTCTCCGGCAAGTCAGGGTTATCAAAAAAGACCGCGTCATCCCCGACGTCGAGGGCAATACGGGGCTCGTTCGCCTCGGCCACATAGCCCACAACCCCCATCCGACCCACCGAAAGCTGGTGACCCCGCCCCAGCATGCGCTGACCTCCCTCGGAAGAGGCCGCACGCAGAACGGCGTACTGCTTCAATTCATCCAACATAAAGATGCCCGTGTGATAGAAACCAAACCCCTCCGAAACGAGATCCACCGTCCGCTGCAAAAGCTCACTCACGTCAAGGATGGACGCCGCCTCGCGGGCAACCTCGGCCACTGCCTGAAGCTGCATGGCCCGGCGCTCCAGCGCTATCTCGGCCAGCTTGCGGGTGTTGATGTCGCTGGAGATGCCAAAGGTGCCCACGATGTCTCCCGCCTCATCGCGCAGGGGCATTTTGCTCGTCGAGACCCACGAATCCGGACGATCGGGCCACGTCTCCTTCTCCTCCAGGCCCAACACCGGTTCGCCGGTGCGTATGATCCTCTGCTCATCCTCGTAAGCCGGCCGCGCGTGCTCCTCGGTGAAGAAATCGAAATCGGACTTGCCCACGATATCCTCTGGATCGGCCAGGCCAAAGCGCTCGGTCTGGGAGCGGCTGGCCCTGATGAATCGGCTCTCGGCATCCTTGAAATAGATATGGTCGGGGGTGCTATCCAACAAGGCTCCCAACAAGTATCTCTCGCGAGCCAACGCCTCGTACAAGCGGGCGTTGACGATGGCATTGGCCAGTTGGTTTGCCATCGTCTGTAGCACGGCAATATCCTCCTGGGTAAAGGCAGCCTCCCGGACGCTCTGGATCGTCAGCGCACCGACGACCTCGTCGCGGGCGACGAGGGGCAACGCCAGCTCGGAACGCGTTTCTGGCAGAAGCGGGTTGTCGTGGCGCACCACCGCCACGTCCAAGTCCAGCGCGACACAGGCCTGCCTATCGGCGATGCACGCACCGATCATCGAGTTGCCATCCACCGCCAGTTTGTGACCCTGCTCCAGCATCTTTCGCCCTGCCTCGCCGGTGCCGGCCCGCAGTACCGCCCACTTGCCATCCCTGTCAACCAGGAAAAGCCCGGCATAGTACAGGCCAAATCGCTCGCGGGCCAATTCCACCACCCGCCGTATCAGATCGTCGAGATCAAGGATGCTGCTGGCCGCAGTAGAGACCTCGGCGGCGGTCTGGAGGCGAGCGCTACGCCGCTCCAGGGCCTGCTCAACGCGCTTGAGCGCAGTGATATCGTGAGAGAGGCCAAACGTGCCGATGATGTTCCCCGCCTCATCGCGCAAGGGCATCTTGTTCGTCGAGACCCACGTCACGCTGCCGTCGGGCCACGTCTCCTTCTCCTCCAGGTTCAACACAGGCTCCCCCGTGCGCATGATCTCCTGCTCGTCCTCGTACGCCTGCCGGGCATGTTCCTCGGAGAAAAAGTCCAAGTCCGTCTTGCCCACGATATCCAGGGGGTCATCCAGCCCAAACCGCTCGGTCTGGGAACGGCTGGATCTGATAAAGCGGCTCTCGGTGTCTTTGAAGTAGACGTGGTCGGAGGTGTTATCCAGCAGGGCATGCAACAGGAGTTTCTCCTGGGTCGGCGCTTGCAGTGTTTCTTTGCACTCGTCCGCCTGCTTTTGCAACCTGGAGACCTGCGCGCGCAGCTTTTGCAGCTCTTTGACCAGCTCCGCCTTGGTCTTGCTCATGTCACTTGTCTTGGCCATAGCCTATCACTCCCGCAGCCTGCCTACGATGCTTGATCATCCACCTCTTCGGGGGACTGCTTGCCTTCCGCCGGCGCAGCCTGCTGCTGGCCCGTCTCTAGCTGTATGAACGCCCGGTCCGAGCCGAGGGCAGCGCCGATACCCTGTACGGCGGTTTTCAGAATTCTATCAATGTCCATAGAAGCACGCACTTGAGCGGTGATATCCGCGATGAGGCGGTCTCGCTGCGCCCGCTGGCGGGTCTCATCGAGCAGGCGCGCATTCTCCAAAGCCAGCGCCAGACGTCCGGCGATCTCTTCGACCAGCGTGAGGGTTTCCGGCGAGACGGATTGATCTTCAAAGTTCAGGTCGAGCACGCCCACCACTTGATCGCGCAACTTGATCGGCACGGCCACAGCGCCGCCGTCTTCCCGCCCGCCGCCCGCCGACTGCTCAGAGGCGACGACGGGTGCGCCGTCCAGCCACGCATGGCGGGCCTCTGGAGACAAGTCGGTAACCCGTTCGATGCCCAACCTCCGATAGCGATACCCTATTCCCCGCCTACCTCGCGCGACGGACAAGCGCCAGGATTCCTGGGTATACCGCCCCGAGGCCAGCTCCAGCTCACGCAGCGCCTGCTGCATCTCTTCCAGCAGCCGGGTGTTCTCGATCGCCACCGCCAACTGGTCCGCCATCGATTGGAGCACAGCCGCATCGTCAGCGGTGAAGGCCGCCTCCTGCTGGCTGTGGATCTCCAGAGCGCCGATGATGTGCCTGCCGACGCGCAGCGGCAACACGATCTCTGAGCGGCTATCTGGCAGCAGCGGGTTTTCAAAGCTCACGGCGTCATCGCCAACGTCCAGAAGAATGCGATGGTAGCCGCTGCTGACGACGTAGCTTATGGGCCCCTCCTCCTCCACGTCTACCCGATAATTTTGCTCCAACATCCGCCGCCCTGGCTCGCCGGTGGCGGCCCGTAAAACGGCGAACTTTTCCTGTTCGTCCACCAGGAGAATCGCCACGTGATAAAAGCCCAAGCGATCCTTGAGCTGCTCGACCGCCCGCCCCAACAACTCGCTCACCTCTCGCATGGCAGTGACATCGCGCGCTATCTCGGCCGCGATCTGCAATTGCATCGAGCGGCGCCCTAACTCCAGGGTACGAATCTGCAACTCCCTGCTTCTGCTCTCCAACTCGCGGTTGACCTCGGCCAATGCGCCTTCGTGAGACTGGGCGCGCTGGAGCGCGCTGACGATGCTGCGCCGGCTAAGCCCCACGATCGTCGTCGTCGCAACCACGATGCCAACCAGCATGAAAAAGTCATCGAACCCCACGCCGGTCGAGGGATATAGGGGAATCATATACGGACCAAACTGCACGCCAGAGAGTTCGAGCATAAGCACCACAAACAGAGATACCGTGGTCAGAAAACAAAACCCCATAGCCGCGCGCCATCCCATCAACAACCCGGCGATGAAAATGGATACAAAAAAGGCCGGAGAGACCGTACTGCGTATACCACCAAAAATGATAATGGCGACGGTCGTGATCGCCCAAACAAGGGTTGCCAACAATCCGCCTGCCTGCCGCACGTGCCCACGGTGCGACATCCAAATCAATCCTCCAAGCGCCGGGACAAACACCGCATAAATCATCGCGGCGGCCGCGGTCCTGGCCCCCAGAGTGGCGCTATCCCTGATCTGGAAATAGGAGGCTACAATGATCGCTCCAAGCATGATCCATAACAAGGTATTGAGGATCGCTGCATTGCGCGTCTTTTCCTCGTCGCCTTCAAACACCGGCGGGGCGAGGAGTTTTTTAATCCATGTCCATACGCTCATTGACGTTTCCTCTCGTCACTAGATAACGGGCTCGGTGCCGCCGTCGCCATCCACAGCCACGGCATCCCCCAGGGTGCCCACGTGGACAGACGCCTCAGCGACGTTGGGCAAACGTCCCAGCTCCCGCACGGCGGATCGCAGCAAAGTATCCATATCGAGCGACTGGGTGAATTGGGCCGTCATGTCACTGAGCAACTGCTCGCGCCTCGCACGCCGCTCCGTCTCTTCCAGCAGGCGCGCGTTCTCCAGCGCCATGGCCAGGCGGTCGGCCACCTCCTCGATCTGTGAAACGGTCCTGGGGGAAATCTCCTCCCTCGATGTACGGAGATTCAACACGCCGATGACTTGCCCGCGCAACTTGATGGGAATGGCAGCCGCGCTGACGGCCTGCCGGTCATCATCATCTTGAGGCTGGAGCGTGGCAACCACGGACTCCCCCGTCAACCAGGCCTGCCGCGCCTCCGGCGGTCTTTCGACAACCGGCTCGATATCCATTCGCCGGTACCGATACCCCAGCGCTTGTTCCCCGCCGGTCTGCCACGTCTCCCGCGTGTATCGCCTGGAGGCTACCTCTAGCTCGTGCATCGTCTGCTGCATCTCCTGAATCAGGCGGGCATTCTCGATCGCCACCGCCAACTGGTCGGCAATCGTCTGCAAAATCGATGCATCCTCGTCGTCAAAGGCTGCCTCTTCCCGGCTCTGCACGTCCAGGACGCCGGTAACTCGCCGGCCGATGCGCAGCGGCAACGCCATCTCCGAACGCGTCTCCGGCAACAGCGGATTCCTAAAGTACACGGCGTCGGTGCCTACATCGAGGGCGATGCGCGGCTCCCCGCTAGACGCGACGTATCCCACGATGCCGCTCTTGCCCACCCGCAGCCTGTGCCTCTGCTCCAAAAGCTGCCGGCCTGCGTCGCCGGTGGCCATCCGCAACACGGCGTACTCGCCCGCCTCGTCCAGCAGAAAGATGCCCACGTGGTAAAATCCAAAGTGATACCGAATCATATTGACCGCCCGGTTCAACATGTCATCCAGCCCACGCGCCGCAGTGGTATCGCGCGTGATCTCGGCAGCGGATCGAAGTTGAATGGCGCGCTGCTCCAACTTGCGCGTCCGCGCCCGCAGCTCGTCGCGGCTGACCTGCAGCTCGCGGTTCATCTCGGCCAGCGCACGCTCGTGGCTGCGTGCGCGATTGAGCATGTTGACGATGCTGCGCCTCACGAGGCCCAGCAGCACCGCCATCAGTACGGCGAAGGCGAGCAGGATAAACAAATCGTCAAAGTCCACGTACCCTCTGGGGTGTATAGCCTCTTGTATGGCCGGCGGAACCAAGTGAGCCGTCTCGCTATAATACACCACGAATACCCCTATCGCGGACAGCAGGCTCAGCCCGCCAAAAGCAACCGCCCAGCGCCCGCCCAAAAGCAGCCCGGCGATAAAGATCACCAACAGGTAACCGGCAGAGCCCGCCGTGCGCAATCCGCCGAAGAAAAAGATCATGCCGGTCACCGATATCCAAACGGCGATACACAACAAAAAGCTGCCCGCCCGCACGAACCCATTGTGAAGCAACAAAAACACCACGGCGAGCAAGGCGAGGAAAGCCGCTATCAACCCCACAGACAGCCACATGTCGGCCACAGTCTCGTTGAAATAGACCAGACCGGGAGAAGCCAGCAGGATGATCGCGCCGCCGACCAACACGATGATGTTCAGAAAGCCTGCGGCACGCGTCTTTTCCTCGTCCTCTGGAAAGATCGGCGGTGTGAGAAATTTTCTAATCCAAGACATGTGCATGCCCTCTCGTGACGATCTACGCGCCCCCTGTTCCCTCTCCCTCACCTGCCGAGGCAATCTCGCCGGGAGTCCCTATGTGAACGGATACCTCATCCATCTGCAAAAGCTGCCCTATCTCCTGTATGGCCGCCTGCAACAGGGTCTCTGTATCCAGGGAACGGGTGAAGCGCGCCGTCATGTCGCTGAGCGTCTGTTCCCACCCGGCCAGCTGCCGGGTCTCTTCCAAGAGGCGCACGTTCTCAATGGCCAACGCCATCTGGTCGGCCACGGCCTCGACGAGAGCGATCTCATCCTCCGCCCACTTTCGGCCGCCCTCCGCTCCCTGGAGCCCCAGTGCGCCGATGATCTCGCCACGCAAGGTAACGGGCGCGACCAGGGCGGATTGATCCGCGCCCGCCTCACCACCCACACGCGCGCCCATCCGCCGCGACGCCGCATCCTTGACCTCGGGCAATACCGTATCGGCGAGCGGTTTCACGCCCGGCAGCGTGCGCTGATAGACGGGGGCAACCCGCCTCGGCACGAGATCGGCCCACTGCTCGCGCACGTAGAGCCGCTGGCTGGCCTCCATCTCCTCCAGCCTGCGCCGCAGTTCGGCAAACAATCGAGCGTTATCGATCGTCACTGCGATACGATCGGCCATCGTCTGCAGCACGGCGATGTCCTCCTGTGAGAATGCCTCACCTTCGGCGCTGTGCGCATCCAGGGCGCCCAGCACGCGCCCGCGGGAACGCAGCGGCAGGGCGATTTCCGAGCGCGTCTGCGGCAGCAGGTAATTCTCGAAAATCACGGCCCTTTCTCCCACGTCCAACGCGATGTGCGCCTGCCCCCTGGCCACGCACTGGCCCACCGCCGACACATCGCCGACTTCGACGCTGTAACCCTGCGCCAGCATCTGGCGGCCGGCTTCGCCTGTGCCGGCCTCAAGCTTGACCTGCTGCCGAGTAGCGCCCCCGCCATCACCCGCGCTAACCTCGCCCATCAGGAACAGGCCGACGTAGTAGAGATCGAACTGCTCGCGGATCAGGCCCGCCACCTGCTGCATCAACTCGTCGGGATCGAGCACCGAAGAAGCCGCCTGGGAGACCTGGCTGGCAGTCTCGAGTTGCAGCGTGCGTCTCTGCAACGCTATGTTCGCCGCGGCTAACTCCTCCGCGCGTTCTCGAAGCGCCTCCCGCGAACGTACCGCCTCGGTATGCTTCTCCTCCGCCTCATGCAGGGAGGTCTCCAGGGAAGCGTTGAACATCCACTGGATCATCGTCGCGGCAGCCAGGATCAGGCCAAACGTCCCGCTCAAGTTGAGCAGTACGGTACTCCAGGTCCAGTTCTCGGGCTTGAGAGTAGGGACCGCCGGCACCCACCAGCCCAGCATGTACGTGACGACAAATGCAAAATAGATACTAAAACTCCCTATAGCGGCATAGATGCCAACCCGCCGCCCGACGAGGGTGGAAAGCAACAATGGCGCGAGCAGCAGATACAGCCAACCGGCCCCCAGCAGCCCGTCCAGCCACACGTTCACCAAACCGACGAGGTAGGCCAGCGCGACCAGGCCGGCGACGCGCCACAGAGGGTTGATCCGCCGCACAAGGGTCAACACTACCAACATCACCCAGGCGACATAGTAGGGAGCGTAATCCCCCCACAGCTTTGGTTGGTTCAAGCTCGCGATCACCAAACCGACGACGACCAGAGTCGCGACCGCCGTGATAAAGACCAGCAGGGCGTTCAGGATCCTGACGCGCTGCTCCTGGATCGTCACCTCCCAGGCGGGCGGCGCGCCTGGGGCGGGCAGCACATCCTCCCGTGCGGCTCTCTCCATCCCGGGCTCGGGGGCCGCGACCTCTTCACGCTCCGCCACAGCCACCTCGGCCAAAACCGGGCCGGGCTCAACAGGCTCTTCAACAACAGCCAACTCGGGCGCCGCCTCAGTTTCGGCTTCGGGCACAACCGCCTCAGGCAAAGCCGGCTCGACCTGAGGCTGGCCAACATCCTCGGCAGACAGCAGCTCGGCCATCGAGGGCAATCCAGGCATCTCTGCCGCCTCGGGCTGACCAACCTCCTCGGCTTGAGGGGGAACAGCCTCTTCGGCAACGGGCGGCTTGACAAGCTCAGTCACCACAGGTTCGATCTCGGCCTCGGGCTGGCCAACCTCCTCGGCCTGAGGGGGACCGGCCTCTTCGGCAACGGGCGGCTCGACAAGCTCAGTCACCACAGGTTCGATCTCGGCCTCGGGCTGGCCAACCTCCTCGGCCTGAGGGGGACCGGCCTCCCCGGCAACGGGCGGCTCGACAAGCTCGGCCATGGCGGGTTCGACCTCAGCCTCCCCGGCAGCCACGGGCTCTGCAGCGAGAAGCTCGTCGAAAGCGGATACCTCCGCAGGCGCCTCGACCGGCTCGATCTCGGCCTGAGGCTGGACAGCCTCCCCGGCAACGGCAGGTTCGGCGGCGAGCAGCGCGTCGATGGCGGGTGTTTCCGCAGGCATCTCGACTTGAGGCTGACCAGCCTCCTCGACCTCGGCCTGAGGTTGCTTTACCTCCTCAGTTCCGAGGATCTCGGCGACGGCCTGCGACTCGCCCAGCCCTGCCTCCTCCGCTTTTGCGTCTTCCTCCACAAAGTCGGAGAACAGCCCGTCAAGTTGGCCGCTTAGGTCTTTACGCTTCTTCGCCATGGTTTGTCAACTCCTTGCTGCCATGGTCCATCAACTCCCTAGCCAGGGCGCGATACTGTTCAGTTGCCCGGGTATTGGGCGCATACAAGTTGATCGGCTGTCCAAACGCCGGGCTTTCCCTCAACTTGGTATCCACGCCGATGACCGTCTCGAAGAGAGCCTCCTTCAGCCCCTGCTGCATTTGACCGAGCACGACCTTGCAGATATTGTTGCGCATGTCGTACATCGTCACCAACACGCGGTAGGTCAACCGCGGGTTGGTTTTGTCCTGAACCCTCTGAACCATCGACAGGAAATGCTTGAGCGTGCGGGAGGCATAATACTCGCACTGGATGGGAATGATGAGCAGCTCAGCCGCCGTCAGGGCATTGACGGTCAGCGTCCCAAGGGATGAGGGACAATCCACGAGGACATAGTCGTAGAAACCCTGCTCCATCGTCTCCAGGCCATCCCTCAGCCGAAACTGGTAGTTTGTCCGTCCGTAGAGGATCTTGTCGAGAAGGAGCAACTCCTGGCTGGCAGGGATGATATCCAGGCCGGGCACGGAGCTTTCGCGGCTGACGCTGACCATCGAGGTGTTGCCCAGAAGCACGTCCCCTATCGTGCGGCGCATATCCTCTGGCTTCAGGCCCAGCGACTGAGTAAGGTTGGCTTGGGGGTCGAGATCGATGAGCAGGACCGTCTTGCCCATCTCCACCAAACACCCACCCAACGACAGACACGAGGTGGTTTTGGCGACCCCACCCTTCTGATTGCTGATCACTATCGTCTCGGTCATAGCTGATGACTTCCTTTACTTGGGACGCTCACTCGTCTTTTCCATCGTCCTGTGCCGGAGTAACCCCCAATCGCGCAAAGGCGCGCGACGTCCTCAGGGCACCGAACAACTCGTCCACTGCTGTCTGTACGATATCCTCTATACTGGCGGCGCGGCGCATCTTTTCCGTAATATCGCGTGTTAGCCGCTCGCGGGCCGCACGGCGCTGGGTCTCGTCGAGCAGGCGTATGTTCTCGGCAGCCAGCGCGAACTGCTCGCCAATGCCTTCAACCAGAACGATGTCGTCGACGCCCCACCTTCTCGCGCTGCCCTCAAGCTTGAACCCCAACGCCCCGAGAGGCTGGCCCCGCAGCACAACGGGAACGACCAGGACAGATGTATCGCCATCCTCATCCAAAATGATCGTGCGCCGCTCTCTCATCGCCTGCTGGACCTCGGGCAGCGTTTCATCAAGAGGCGCCACCCCGACCTCAGCCTGCTCGTAACCGCTGGCCGGCCTGGCCTGCACGTAATCGCCCCACGCTCGTTCCAGGTAGCGGCGCTGCGTGGCCTCTACCTCTGCCAGCGCGGTCTGCGTCTGCTCGAACAGCCGCGCATTGACGAGAGCGTTAGCGGCCTGGTTAGCAAGAGCGACCAAGAGTTCCCGGCTGTGCTCGTCGTAGGCACGAGGCGTGGCGAAATCCTGGACGCCCAGCATACCCAGCACCTCGTCACCGGCGATCATCGGCGCTCCCAGCCACGACATACTGGGCTTGCCGACCGTCTCTATCCCCAACTCGGCCATCCGCTCCGGCAAGTTCTCCTCGATGAGCAAGCTGGTGCGGTTGCGGACGACATACCCGGTGAGACCTTGATCGGCCGATATCGCAGAAAATACATCCAACTCATCCTGAGTCGTATCGAGAGGGAACGTGATCTCGTGGTCGGTCGGATCATAGAGGGCCACATAAAAATTGGTGGCATCCAGCAAGCGCGCGGCTCCCTGGTAGATCTCGTGCAGCACCGCCTGTACAGATAGATGGGCTGAAAGAGCCTGGCTGAGATCGTTCAGCACGGTCATCTCCTCGGCCCGGATCTGCGTCTGCTCGAACAACCGCGCGTTGGCTATGGCGTTGGCCAGTTGGTCGGCCATCGTCTGCAGCACCGCGATGTCCTCATCGCCGAACGCCGCCTCCTCCGTGGACTGGATCGTCAGCGCGCCGATGGCCTCACCCCGGCTGACCAGCGGCAGCGCCAACTCGGAACGCGT
>JAFGED010000464.1 GCA_016931785.1 Anaerolineae bacterium | reverse complement strand
TGGCAAACTCAAATGCAGTGGCCCGGTTGTCCGAGAACTGAAATACGCCCGTTATCAACTCCGCTTGGCCTCTAGCTGATTCTGCAGCAACTCCCGCACCACCTGCGGATTGGCCTTGCCATGCGTGGCCTTCATCACCTGGCCGATCATCCAACCGATGATCTGCTCCTTGCCACCCAGGTATGTGCTCACCTGATCCGGGCTCTCGTCCAGCACCTGGGCGACGATCTGTTCCAGCGCCCCTGTGTCCGAGATCTGCGCCAGCCCGCGCTCCTCCACGATCTGGCGGGCGCGGCGTCCACTGGCGAACATCTCCCCCAACACCTCCTTGCCCGTGTTGGCGTTGATGGCGCCCTCCTCCACCAGGCCGATCAGCTCCGCCAGCGCCTCGGGCGAGACCTGCACCTGGCCGATCTCTTGCCCGCTCTCGTTCATCAGCCCGAACAGCGCGCCGATGACCCAGTTGGCGACGGTCTTGGGCGCGGCCTTGCCGGCCGCGACGACGGCCTCGTAATAGTCGGCCACGGCCCGCTCCTCGACCAGCAGGCTGGCGTCGTAATCGCTCAATTCATAGTCGGCGACAAAGCGCGCTTTCTTGGCATCGGGCAGTTCCGGCAGCCGGGCGCGCAGCTCCGCCACCCACTCGCGGCTGATCTCCAGCGGCGGCAGGTCGGGCTCGGGAAAGTAGCGATAGTCGTGGGCGTGCTCCTTCCCGCGCTGCGGCACGGTGACCTCCTGCGCCTCGTTCCAGCCCATCGTCTGCTGGACGATCGCGCCGCCCGCTTCCAGCGTCGCGATCTGATCCGCGATCTCGTAGGCCGTCGAACGCGCCAGGGCGCGGAAGGAGTTGAGGTTCTTGACCTCGTGGCGCGGGTTCAACTGGTCGGTGCCCACAGGCCGTACACTGATGTTGGCCTCGAAGCGCATCATGCCCTTTTCCATATCCCCGGAGCTGACGCCCAGATAGACCAGGATAGCGCGCAGCTTGGTAGCGTAGGCCAACACTTCCTCCACCGAGCGCAGGTCCGGCTCGGTGACGATCTCTAGCAGCGGCACGCCCGCGCGATTGAGGTCCACGTGGCTCACGCCCGCTCCCACGTGGTACAGCTTGCCGGTATCCTCCTCCTGGTGCGCCCGGCAGATGCGGATGCGCTTGGGGCCGCTCTCCGTCTCGATATCCAGGTAGCCGTTCACACACAGCGGCAGCTCGTACTGGGAGATCTGATAGTTCTTGGGCAGGTCGGGATAAAAGTAGGACTTGCGGGCAAAGCAATTGACGGGCGGGATTTCGCAGTTGAGCGCCAGCCCGGTCATGATGGCGATCTCGATGACGCGCCTGTTGATCACCGGCAGCACCCCCGGCATCGCGGTGCAGACCGGGCAGACGTAAGTATTGGGCTCCAGATCGCCGGTATCTTTGACCACCGGGCAGGAGCAAAACATCTTGGATTTGGTGTGAATCTGGGCGTGGACTTCTAGACCGATGACGGGTTCGTATTCCATAAAGCCTCCGGCGCGATCCGTATATGCGTGAATTCATTATACTGCAAAATTTACGTTCCGTCACATCAACGACTTTTTGTAGATTCTTGGCCTCTCCTCAATTTCGTGGTATGCTTGTTCACCCATCACGCACCCGGAGGAGATATGGCCGCACGAGTGGCCGTCGTAGGCAGCTTGAACATGGACCTGATCGCCCGCGCGCCGCGCATTCCCCAGCCCGGCGAGACGATCCTGGGTGGCGACTTTTGCACCGCCCCCGGCGGCAAGGGCGCGAACCAGGCCGTGGCTGCCGCCCGCCTGGGAGCGCAGGTCTCGATGGTGGGCCGGGTAGGGAGCGATGCCTTCGCCCAGACCCTGCTCGCCAGCCTGGCCGCCGCCGGCGTCGATCACCGTCACGTGATCCAGGACGCCCAGGCCGCCACCGGCGTGGCCCTGATCGTGGTCGATGACCGTGGGCAGAACAGCATCGTCGTCGCCCCGGGGGCCAACGCGCGCCTCTCCCCCGCCGACGTGGACGCCGCCCGCGCCGCCATAGCCGCTGCAGGCGTGCTGCTCCTGCAACTTGAGAGCCCTCTGGAGGCCGTAGCCCGCGCCGCAGAGTTGGCCCACGCCCACGGCGTGACCGTCGTCCTCAACCCCGCTCCGGCTCGCAAGCTGCCTACCGCGCTGCTGGCTCTGGTGGATGTGCTCGTCCCCAACGAGAGCGAGACGGCGATACTGGCCGGGCTGCCGGACGGTGTCCAGGTCGAGGCCCAGGCGATGGCATTACTGGACCTGGGTGTGGGCGCAGCGCTCCTCACGCTAGGGGAGCGGGGGGCGCTCCTGGCGCAGCCAGGAAGCATAGAACACGTACCCGCTTTCCGCGTGACGCCGGTCGATACCACCGCCGCCGGGGATGCCTTCGTGGGCGGCTTTGCCGCGGCGCTGGCCGAGGGCAGATCGCCGGTCGAGGCCGTGCGATGGGGATGCGCCGCCGGTGCGCTGGCGACGACCAAGCTGGGCGCGCAGCCCTCCCTGCCGACCCGCCAGGAGGTGGAAGCGTTGCTGAAAAGGGGCAATTGACCGATTCTCGATAGGTGCCCGCCCGTTGTCCTCTTGCCCGCTCTGTGTTATCATATATCCCCATGCTGTATAAACTCACCATCCCAATCTGTATCACCCTTTTGCTACTGACAGCCTGCTGCGGTCCTGCTGCGCCGGCGCCAACGCCTGCCTTCACACTCATCCCAACGGCCGGGCCGACCCTCCTCCCGACCCAGACGCCGGTGCCAATCGAGACCCCTATCCCACCCCTGGAGCTGACCATCCACTGGCCCGCAAGGGTCTCGGCGCTCCAGCCGGTGCCGATCGAGGTCGAGCTGGTGATACCGCCGGGTATCGGCGCGTCGGCAAAGGTCAGCGCCACGGTGTTCGATCCCGACTTTGTGATTTACCAGAGCTTTACCCTCCTGCCCCAGGATGGAAATCTGCTCGTCTCTAAAGACCTGCTCCAACTCCCCCTCGAGCCGGCAGCTGGCGACTGGTACCTGGTGATAGACGTCAAGTCCGATTTCGTGGTGCGGGGCACGCGGTACGAGGCTTTCCAGCCGGAGCCCATCCCCTTTCGCAACATGGTGGGGGTGCTGCCAGCGGGCGCGGACCTGCGCGTGCCGCAGGACTTTATAGAAGTGAAGGTCCAGGGCGACTCGACTGCCGGCGGGCGCATGTGGCGCTACGAAAGCGGCGACGCCTCACCAGATGGTGAGGTGGCGCTATGGTGGGCACCCGGCCCGCTCAAGCCCCTGCTGCTCAACAACGCGGTCGTGATGCTGGAGGCGACCTACGGAGTGGAAACACCCACCGTGGTGAGCGTTGAAGAGACAGAGTGGCAGGGCCAGACGGCGTTCCTCTTTCACGAGACGTGGCCCGGCCCGGAGGGAGGCCCTGGCAAGGCCTGGGTAGTGCAGGGGCCTGACTACTGGCTCTACGTGGTGCGGGCGCGGGCACTGGGCGGCAGCGACATCCCCCAACTCGTACGCGAGGTCGGTGAGACGTTTGCTTTCGTAGAAGAGTGATCAAACCAAACGCCGTCAAACATCGAGCAGAACGTGATCGTTCTTGCCTGTGAGGATTTCACGCTTACAGGCAAAACAAGCCGGGAAATAGAGCGTTTCGATTTCTTCCGCTTTGACAGCCTGCCGGCCGGCGTGTCTCCGGGCAGCATGCGAAGAAGACGAGAATATGTGGATGACAGTGGAATGCCCGGCGTTGAAATGTGGTAACCTGCTACCAGAACCCTCGTCTCAAGCTCCCTCGAAAATCTTGATCGGCGTCCCAACGCTGTAGCTACCGGCGACGAAATCGTCCTCGTAGCCGCCGATGGGATACGTCCAGCGGTAGATCCAACGCGCCGCCTCGCAAGAGACGTTCAAGCAGCCGTGGCTGCGCTTGACGCCAAAATCATTGTGCCAGTAAGCGCCGTGGATGGCCGTGCCGATCGTATCGAAGAAACAGTTCCAGGGGATGCCAGGCAGATCGAACATCTCCACCGCCGGCCACGGGTCCTCAGGCTTCATCGGGCGATTGGTCATGTGGCGCGAGGGTTGCTTGAGCAGTGCCGCCATATCCCCGGTGGGCGTGCCCAGGTCCACGTTGACGGTCTCCACGATGACCTCGCCGTTCTCGTCCTCCCGCTCAACCTGCACCTGTTGGATTCCCACCCCCGAAGCAACGAGGGTCGTGTAAACGAGCCGAGTTCCCTCGTAGCAGTACAGCCGCTGCTTGTTCAGATCGACCTCGACGCGCTTCTCCCCGACGAAAGGATGGATGGGCGCCATCTCGGCGCGCGGGATGCGGCGCACGTCCCGCGCCAGAACCCACTGGTAGGGCGGGTCCTGCATCGGGAACTCGTCGAAAATCTTGTACCAACCGGTGCCCGCCGCGTCCACGAAAGACGCCACCACGTGGTAGACGTTGCCGCCGTAAAAGCGATAGACCTTGTGGGCGCCGGTGCTGGGCTCGAGGTAGGCCTCCGTCCAGGGCTGGATCACCTCTCCCCAAAAGCCCCACGCGCCCACGTCGCCGATGGTGGGCTGGGGCGAATAGACGCGCACGGGCAGCACCCAGGCGGAGTGCACGTAGCCCAGGGGGGTCTCGTACCAGCGGTCGTTGTGGGCGCTAAAGGGGGCGCGCACCTCGCGCGTGATGGCGAACGATTGGTCGCGATAGACGGTGGCCATCCACTTGGAGCGGGTGGAGGGCTCTTCGTAGAAGGTGAGATTGTGGATCGCCCGCCCCATCCAGGCCCACAGATCGCTACCCGCCGCGCGGGCATCCTCGCCACGGGCCGAAGCCTGCGCAGTCGGATAGCGCGCGCGGGCGTGAAAGGCCGGCGAGAGCGCCGCGGCGGCGACGCTGGCAAAGATCATCTTGAGCGCGCGACGGCGGGTTATCATGCGGGGCATTGATCGAGGTCCTCCTGATTCTCGGTCCATCGAACAGGGTTGTCCTGAATGTATTGCCGCACGGCGTTCAACTCTCGTTCGTTACGAACGATCCGTTCGTAGTAATTGCGCTGCCACAATTTACCCGGAAATGGTTTCCATCCATCATGTTTGACGCCGCGGATATATGCGTTGGTTGTCATTGTCTTGAACCATTGCATAATTCTGCCCAACGTAGGGGCAGACCCGTGTGTCTGCCCAATTGCAGACCCGTGTGTCTGCCCAATTGCAGACCCGTGTGTCTGCCCAATTGCAGACCCGTGTGTC
>JAFGED010000463.1 GCA_016931785.1 Anaerolineae bacterium | reverse complement strand
ATTTGTTCCCTGGGGCAAGAGGGGTCTGCTCGGCAAAGACGAGAGAAACAACGCCACTCAACGCGCATAGGATCATCCAAATGCACCTTAACAGTTTGGGCTAACGCCCAAACTGTGCGCTCAGAGATCGTGTTCCTCTACAGCGGGTCCAAGTGCCCCAAAGTACAAATACACCCCTCCCGGAGACCACGGCTACACAGCGCCGCTTTATGTGCTATAATACGACAACCACCACGACTGAGGAGAAGGAACTGTGACGGAATCTGAAACCACCTCAAAGGATTTCATCCGGGAAGCCGTCGAGGAGGACTTGGCATCCGGGCGATACGACCGCGTCCATACCCGCTTTCCCCCGGAGCCCAACGGCTACTTGCACATCGGTCACGCCAAGGCCATCTCCATCACCTACGGCGTCGCCGAGGACTATGGCGGGCTGTACAACCTGCGCTTTGACGACACCAACCCCGTCAAGGAGGAGACGGAGTACGTCGACGGCATCATGGAGGACATCCATTGGCTGGGGTTCGATTGGGAGGACCGGCTGTTTTACACCTCGGATTATTTCGAGCAGCTCTACGAGTATGCCGTGCTGTTGATCAAGAAGGGCCTGGCTTACGTGGACGATCTGAGCGCCGACGAGATCCGCGAGTATCGCGGCACGCTGACCGAGCCGGGGAAAAGCAGCCCCTACCGCGACCGCTCGGTCGAGGAGAACTTGGACCTGTTCGCGCGCATGCGGGCGGGCGAGTTTCCTGATGGCGCGCGCGTGTTGCGGGCCAAGATCGATATGGCCTCGCCCAACATGAACATGCGCGATCCCGTCATGTACCGCATCCTGCACGCAGAGCACCACCGCACGGGCGATGCATGGTGTATCTACCCGATGTACGACTATTCCCATCCCATCTCCGATGCCATCGAGGGCATCACCCACTCGCTGTGCTCGCTGGAGTACGAGGATCACCGCCCGCTTTACAACTGGGTCCTGGAGGAGCTGGGCTTGTGGGAGAGCCCTCCGCGGCAGATCGAGTTTGCGCGTTACAGCCTCACCCACACGGTGGTGAGCAAGCGCAAGCTGCTGCGATTGGTGAACGGGGGGCACGTCAATGGCTGGGATGATCCCCGCATGCCGACCCTATCGGCCATGCGGCGGCGCGGCTATCCTCCGGAGGCGATTCGCGTCTTTTGCGACGAGGTCGGCGTATCCAAGACCAACACCGCCATCGACATCGCGTTCCTCGATCACTGCGTGCGCGACGACCTGAATCAGCGCTGCAACCGCGTGATGGGCGTGCTGCGCCCGCTCAAGCTCGTCATCGATAACTACCCCGAGGGCCAGGTCGAGGAGATGGAGGCGATCAACCATCCGCTCGATCCCGAGCGCGGCACGCGCAAGTTACCTTTCTCGCGCGAGCTGTACATCGAGCGGGACGACTTTATGGAAGAACCGGTAAAAAAGTTCTATCGGCTAGCGCCGGGGCGCGAGGTGCGCCTGCGCTATGCCTACCTGGTCACCTGCACCGACGTGGTGAAGGATGCCAGCGGCGAGGTGATCCAGGTGCACTGCACCTACGACCCCGCCACGCGCGGCGGCGACGCGCCGGATGGGCGCAAGGTCAAGGGCACGCTGCACTGGGTCTCGGCGGCCCACGCTGTCGATGCCGAGGTGCGGCTGTACGACCGCTTATTCGTGAATGAGAATCCAGAGGAAGACGTTGAGGATTTTATGGTCAACCTCAATCCCGACTCGTTGGAGGTGCTGACCGGCTGCAAGGTCGAGTCGAGCCTGGCGGGCGCGGCGACCGGCAGCCGTTACCAGTTCGAACGGCAGGGCTATTTCTGCGTTGACCTCGATTCGGCGAGCCTTGGCTCGGAAGAGGAGAGGTTGGTATTCAACGAAACTGTTTCTTTGCGCGATTCGTGGGCAAAGATTCAGGCTAGACAGGAATAGAGATTGGAGATTAGAGATCATGACCGTTCGAGTTCGTTTTGCGCCCAGCCCCACCGGCAAGCTGCACGTCGGCAGTGTGCGCACGGTGCTCTTTGGCTGGCTGTTCGCGCGCAAGATGGAGGGGCAGTTCATCTTGCGCATCGAGGATACCGACCAGGCGCGATACCAGCCCGAGGCGATCCCCTCGATCGTCGACGGGTTGCGCTGGTTGGGCTTGGACTGGGACGAGGGGCCGAGCCTGGAGGAGCTGGAGCGCTTCGGCGTGCCGGATGCGGAAAAGTACGCCGTCGGCGGGCCGTACGGGCCGTACGTCCAATCGGAGCGGCTGGACCAGTATCGCCAGGTCGCCGCGGAGTTGATCGAGCGCGGGCTGGCCTACCGCTGCAATTGCAGCCTGGAGCGGCTGGAGCGCGTGCGCGAGGAGCAGCGGGCGCGCAAGCTGCCGGTGGGATACGACCGGCACTGCCGCGACCTTCCGCCGGGCGCGGTGCCCGCCGACGAGCCGCACGTCGTGCGGCTCAAGGTCCCGCTGGCCGGCCAGACCGTCGTGCGCGACGCCATCCGCGGTGACATCGTCTTTGATAACGCCACGCAGGACGACCAGGTGTTGCTCAAGTCGGATGGCTTTCCCACCTATCACCTGGCGGTGGTGGTGGATGACCACACGATGCAGATCACGCACGTCACCCGCGGCGACGAGTGGATTCCCAGTTCGCCCAAGCGCGTGTTGATCTTTGACGCCCTGGGATGGGAACCACCCTTGTACTGCCATCTGCCGCTGGTCAATGGCACGGATGGGCACAAGCTATCCAAGCGGCACGGCTCGACCTCGGTCGACCAGTTCCGCGCGCAGGGTTACCTGCCGGAGGCGCTGCTCAACTTTTTGGCCTTTTTGGGCTGGGCGCCGGGGGAGGGGGACGAGCAGGAGATTTTCGGCCGCGAGGAGCTGATTCAGCGCTTTGACCTGTTCCGCGTCAACACCGCCCCGGCGGTCTTTGCCTACGACAAGCTGGACTGGATGAACGGCGTCTACATCCGCAGCCTGTCGGAGCAGGAGCTGTTGGAGCGGCTGCTGCCCTTCTGGCAGGCAGCGGGGTTGGTAGATGATCCGTGCCCTGGGGAGATGCGCGCGCGGCTGCGCATCCTCGTCCCGCTGGTGCAGGAGCGGCTCAAGCGCTTGACCGAGGTCGTCGAGTTGACCAAGCCGCTGTTCGAGGATATCGAGATGCCGCCCGTGGAGAACCTGGTGGGAAAGAAGATGACGCCGCAGCAGAGCCTGGAGGCGCTGCGCCGCGCGCGCGGCTTGCTTGCATCCGTTGACCCGTTTGAGGCTGAGGTGATGGAGCAGCCGCTGCGCGACTTGGCGGACGCGTTGGGCGTCAAAGCGGGGGCGCTGTTCGGCATCCTGCGCTGGGCCACGACCAGCCAGCCGGTCTCGCCGCCGCTGTTCGGCTCGTTCGAGTTCCTGGGGCGCGAGCGGGTGCTGGCGCGTTTGGACGCAGCGGAGAAGGTCCTGGCGGCGGCGGTGTAGCGAGTTCGATTACTAGATAGGCAGACGGCCCGGCTCGGTGCCGGGCCGTGGTTATTACCCGGTGCCTTTCCTCGCCGATGGACGTCGTCGTCATCCGGCTCTGATTACAGGGCGCCTTCCAGGGGGTGAAGCTTCGTCCGCCATCCCGCTTCCATGCGCGACCGCACGAAATGCACCAAGAGGTGCGCGCCGCTTGGCGAATCGACGAAGCACACTTTGGAGGTAGCCTCGGGGCTGGATTTTACGTAACACCAAAATGCATCCCCTATCGCCGCTGCCTTGCTCTTGACCACGCAGACGAGCAGATCGGCGGCGCGGTCGGATTTGACCTCACAGGCCAGGACGTCAGCACTTCCTCTGGACTCGACCACTTTTATAAGAGCCATGTTGCCCCGCCCAAGCGCCCCCTTTCGCCTGTTCATCCATCCAGGCTTGGCCTTGTCCGCTCAGCCGGCTGTGGTTCGCCGTGCTGTCGGTTGCTGCCTGCCTGGTGGAACGAGGATCGTCAGGTGTGCGATGGCTGGTCCATGTCATCCCCGGGGCCGATTATAGTGGGCATGTCATCTGTCCAGCCTTCTGCGGAGAACAGACGCGCGACCAGGCGGCGTAGCAGGCCCAAGCTGACGGGTTTGATGAGTATCAGATCGGCTTCCTCTTGAAGGGTGTTGGCCAAAGCAGAGTAAGCGGTGATGACGATCACGCGCGTCTGCGCTAACCTTTCGTCGGTGCGAATCTGGTGCAGGAGTTGGTCTCCCTGGATGCCGGGCAGGTGCAGATCCAGGATCACGGCGTTTGGCACCACCTCGGCCAGCCGTTTGGCAGCCTCTTCGCCGTCTCGGATGACCTCGGTCTGGAACCCGGCTTCCTCCATCACCTTGCAGAACAGGGCGGAAATATCGCTATGGTCTTCAATCACCAGCGCTGTCGCGTTATCCATCGTTGCACCTCGTTACTTTCTGGCAGATTCACGCACATGCGGGAGACCCATCTGTAAAAAGAAAATCCCCGCCCTGTTGGGCGGGGCCTCGTGCATCTGGCCAACTCGGCACGCGCCTCGATCCTATCAGAGCGTCTTGTGATATTTTCCACTGATGGGGTCGAGACTGTATCGGCTTTGTTTCCCCGGTGTAAGAGAAGGGGCAGCGCTTCCCGGTACCCCTCTCTCGCTCGACATTCCACAAAAGGATGCGCTACTGGGAATCAGTGGCGATGCCCAGATTTGACCTGAGACCCAAGGGCTTGTGAGTAGATTCGTAAAAACCCCGTCTGGGACAGTTTCTCCTGCTTTGTCTGCATCATACTACTTATCGCTATCTCTGTCAACATGGCATTGCAAGGGGGTGCATTTGCCCCCTGGGGCAGCGGGCGCTCGGTTTCCAGCGAAATGGGCATAACACACGCTTTAGCGTTCATCAGACAGCAGCAAATGCCCCCCGGCAGTTTGGGCTTGCGCCCAAACTACATCTTGGTAACACCATTCCCTCACAAGCAGCTTATACGCCCCAAGGAACAAATACACCCTTGCAAGGAATCCGCTCCACGTGATTGGCACATCTTGTGTTGCACATAAGGCGGTCGCCCTGCCGGCGAGGGCGGAGTTAGGGCCAGCCTTACTGATGCCGCCGGCGGCGGCGCGCCGAGGCAATCCATTCCAGCACGATGTGCCGGGCGACCGCATTGGCCAGCGGTGATTTCCGCTCGATGGGCGTCTCCTGCGAGTCGGATCTCGATCACAGCATCGGCGTGCAGCTCCGCCGTTCGAGACACCGTGTAGGATGTCGCTTGGGTTCCCCTGGGTATAGCGGTGAATTCAGCGTTTTATTTGGCGGAAGCAGGGATGATGCTGCGCATGGCTTTTGTCATGTTGCCCAGCTCGCCGACGTGGCCCTTGAGCTTGCCCACGTCTGCAGTCGTCAGTCCTGCATCCACGTCCTGAATCACTCGGTCTGCTTTGGTGCAGATGTTGAGGATGTTTTCGGCAAACTCCTCTACATCCGTTACTATGCCCATGATCTTTTCGTTTACCAGAGGAATGTTCTTCAAGACCGGAGTGACAGTGTCGAGGATCGAATTGACCATCTTGGCGTACTTGGTCGCTATGGCCTCCAGTGCCCCAGCGATTTTGGTCAACTCGAGTGCGGTTTCCTGAATTGCATCCAGGGTCGCTTTATTCTCCTGAATGATGCGGTTCACATCTTCCCACGACTCTGTGAGCTTGTCTGAGAATTTGACGTAAGAACCACTACCCGTCCCTTGCCCTGCCTTGGAGGCCATCATCTCCCTTGCCGCTCTGGCTACCACCGGTTTCTTTCCCATCTTGAATACTCCTAACCCGGACAAGCCGGAATGTGATTGGTGATTTCCCACTCTTTGATGTGGCACAAGCCGATGCTCCCGAGAGGAATTTCTGGGGGTGTGGGCAGGCGCTCCGCCCGCTCACACCCCCAATTCCCTCTTCCAGATCTGTGGGTGATCACCTGAATGTGAGGATTGACACACAGTCAAACTGTATCATATCAATCATCCCGGGGGGTGTGAGGGCGGCGCAGCCGCCCTCACACCCCCCACCTTCCCCCACTGATTGAGAAGATACGTCAAACTTTATCATACAAGGCGAACCTTATAGGTCATCTTAAGGAACGCGCTTGATCAAAGCTGCCGTTGTAGGTCAGGCTGAAGTCTTGGCTGGCTCTCCTGCAAGAGGAAAAGTCACGTGGAACGTACTGCCTGCGTCAAGTTCGCTTTCGAACCAGATACGTCCGCCGTGTTGCTCGACCAGCGAACGCGTGATATACAGCCCGAGCCCGACTCCCTTGCTCTCGGTCATGGTAGCGCTCTTTGTGCGGAAAAAGGGCGTGAACACCTCTGACTGGTCGTCAGGAAGAATGCCGACGCCATTATCCATCACCGAGAGCTCCAGGAATCCTTCTTCCTCGGCAAGCGCCAGGTTGACTGTGACTATTCCTCCCGCAGGCGTGTATTTGCTGGCGTTGCTCAAGAGGTTGCCTATAATTTGCCCGGCCCTTACCTCATCGCACAAGGCAAACGGCAGACCCGGAGAAATGTGCAGCACAGACTGCTGCCCCTTGGCATCCAACTGCGAGCGAAACTCGGCGACCATGGTCTCGACCAGAGCCGACAAGTCCACCGGCTGCAAGATCAACTCAACTCGCTCGGCCTCGATACGGTTTACATCGAGTAACTCATCGGTGAGGTTCTGCAGGCGGTGGGCAGACTCGCTCACTAGATCGAGGGGCCGTCGCTGCTCGGCAGTGAGAGGGCCGAATTCTTCGCCCAGCAGCATTTCCAGATATCCGGCTATCGAGGTCAGCGGGGTCCGCAACTCGTGAGCGGCCACCGAAACGAACTGCGACTTGATCTCGGCCAGCCTTCGCAGCTCGGCGTTGGCGGCGGCCAACTCGACGTTCTGACGAGTCAACTGGCTCTGCAAGAGCCGCAGCTCATTGCGTCTCTGGGCCAATTGCTGGTTGACCACCCCCACCACCGAGTCGTCCACCATGGCGTGGACGACTCCGACGATCTCCCCAGCCGTATCTCGATAGGGAAGCGTCACCATGGTCAAGTAGATCATCTCGCCCGCATGCGTCTCGCGGTTGACCCAGTCTAGTTGGAAGCGGGGCACATCTCCAGACAGGATGTCGTCCAATACCTCCTCACAACCGATCAACTCCGGCACCAGGTCCAGAAGCGACTTTCCAAGGATAACATGGCGATCTCCGCCAAAGATATCCACCGCTCCCCCAGCTCCTACCACCCTTAGGCCCTGATCAGCGATGACGTAGGCAGTCCCACGGTCCTGAAGGATTGTATCGGCCACGGTCGAATTCATAGCCAATCTCCAAGATCCAATACAGGCGCGATTCTCCCCTCTACCATTCGGGAGTTCAAGATACCAACATCCGGCCCAGGCGGCGGAAGAGGGCCTCTACTTCGCCGCCGGTTTTAGCGCTGGTGATGTAGTAGGGAATATCGAGTTCGGCCGCGGCTGCCTCGACTTGCGCCGGGGTAAGCCGCTGCTGTTCGGCCAAGTCACACTTGTTGGCTGCCACGACCAGCCGCGCGTCCGGATTGGCGTCGCGCAGATCAGCCGCCCTGGCGCGCAAAACGTCCAGGGTTTCAGGGCGGGTCAGATCGCAGACCAGAACGGCGCCAGCCGCGCCGCGCAGGTAGGTGCTACGCATCCTGTCGAACGCCTCGCTGCTTGCCAGGTCCCACAGCATCATCGTCAGTTCCACGATGTTGCCATCTCTGGGGACCGCCACCGTCTTTCGGCTGACCTTGACGCCGATCGTGCTGATGTAATTGTCGTCGAACAGATCGTACACGAAGCGGCGCACCAAGCTGGTCTTGCCGACGGCAAAGTCACCCAATAGACAGATTTTTCTCTGAACGGCCATTGCTATTTCCTCTATGCAAGATGCGCCTCATCCAGCTTTGGCAATGGGAAGCGTGAAGTGGAACGCCGTCCCTTCCTCAGGGCTGGATTCCGCCCAGATGCGTCCGCCGTGCGCTTCGACGGCCAATCTGCAAAAGGCCAACCCAAGCCCGCTGCCGCGCTCCTCCCGTGGCCCGGTGATAAACTTTTGGAACAGCTTCGCCTGCAACTCGGATGGAATGCCGGGGCCGCTATCGATGACGGAGACGAGCAGACAGGGTGCTCCAGCTTCTTGCTCCTCATCGTTTTGACTCACCGTGACCTTCAGCAAGCCGCCGGGGGGCGTAAACTTGACCGCGTTGCCGATCAGGTTTTGCAGCACACGCCCTATCAACCCCACGTCGGCCCACGCCGGGGGCAGATCCGGCGGCAGGTCGCTTTCCAGGCGCAGGTCTTTCTCTGCGATCAGCGGCGCCTGGCCGCGCAGCACGTCGACGACGAGCGTACCCAGCGAAACCCTGGCGTGCTCGAGCGGCATCCGTCCACTTTCCAGCCGGCTCACGTCCAAGATGCCGTTGACCAACTGCAACATCCCCTCTGTGCCGTTGCGGGCGCCCTGCAGCGCCGTGCGCTGATCCGGTGTAAAGTCGGCGGCCCATATTTCCAAGAACTGCAGCGAAAGAGAGATGGCCGTGAGCGGATTGCGCAGGTCGTGAACCATCGTGTGGATCAGGTCGTCGCGCATCTTTTCCAGCGCGCGCTCGTCGGTCACGTCGCGCAGGATGAGCAACCTGCCCAGTGGGGCGCCATCGACCACCACGGGCAAATTTAGCCAATGGATGATGCGCGGGGGGATCCCGCACTCGCCTTCGCCAGGCGGTTCGATTTCCTGGCGAAAAAAGCGATCTTTGGCCAGTGCCTGACACTGCGACCAATTCAAGGCCTCCCGAATCGGTCGGCGCGTCCAATCCTGCGGCTTTCCGGGCATGTGCAGGAACTCGATCGCCGGGGCATTGACGATCAGCACCTCGGAGTCCATTCCAACAAACAGGATGCCATCGCGGCTGGATTCGATCAGCGCCCGCAACCGACCGCGCTCCTCGTCGATGGCGCGCAGCAGTAATTGCGATTCGTTGCGCTGCTGGGTCAGCATCTGGGCGTACTGTCCCTGTTCAGAAACGTCGGTGCCGATGACGAGCAAAGTCGCTCTCGAATCGTATCCCGAGTAGGGCAACACGTCCAGCGTCAAATAGTGCGTGCTGCCATCGGGCGCGACCCGATTGACCCGCGCCAATTGGAATGGGGTCGATCTGTCCAGTGTGGCGGAGGCCAGGTCTTTCTCGCTGCCGACAAACTCGGGAATCAGGTCCAAGAGTGCGCCATCGGAACCTGACAGTCCAACGCGGAGAATGTCCACCGCGCCGCCTGATTCCAGCACATTCAAATCGCCGTCGGCGACCACGTAGGCGATCTTGCGGTCTTTTAGTATCAATTCGGCCAGTACCGGATCCATGGAGAGCCCTCAAAACCTACAAGATCAAGCGCCCCAATCTATGAAACATCTCTTCCACCGCATCGCCGGTCTTGGCGCTGGTAAAGTGCCAGGGAGCATCGATCTCGGCGGCAGCGGCCTCGACCTGGGCGGGGGCGAGCTCCTGTTGCTCGACCAAGTCACACTTGTTGGCGGCCAAGACGAACCTGGCGCCGGGGTTGATCTTGGAGAGATCGTTGGCGTAGGTTCGCAGCCGGTCGAGGGTTTCTTGGCGGGTTGAGTCGCAGACCAGCACCGCGCCGCTTGCACCGCGCATGTAGCTGGCCTGCATGCGGTCGAATTCCTCGCTGCCTGCCAGGTCCCACAGCATCATTGCCAGTTCCACGACGCCGCCGTTTTGGGAGATGGTCACTTCCTTGCGGCTGACCTTGACGCCAATCGTGCTGATGTACGTGTCGTCAAAAAGGTCTTGCACAAAGCGCCGTACCAAGCTGGTCTTGCCGACGGCGAAATCGCCCAACAGGCAGATCTTTTTGCTGATTGTGGTCACAGATACTCCTCTTTGTTTCACGGCGCGGCAGTTGGGGTGATGATCTGCGCCGGAATAGAAACCACCGTTCCCACCCACCGGGCCAGCACCCAGCCGGAACTCTCGCCATACGTCGGGCTCACCCAGCGTATCAGATACCAATCACCATAGGCCGCCAGGATTTCAACGGGCTGACCCTGCTCCAGGATCGATCCCACGCGCGGAGAACTCAAGAGCGGCTCTTCGTGCACCCACTCGTTGCCTACTGCTGCGCCTAGCACGGGCGCGAAGGTAGCAGTAGGTTCGGCGGCGGGTTGCGGCGTGCGGGTGGGGGTGGGCGTTAGTGTCGATGCCGACGTGGGAGGTGGCGTCTGGGTAGACGTGGGCGATGGCGTAGGTGTGGGCGTGAACGGGGCCGTAGGCGTTGGCGTGGCGGTTGGCGACGGGATGGGCGTGGCGGTCGCCGTCTGCCAACCCCACCGCCCGATCAGGCAAGCCGCCACCAGGCAAATGACGGCGGCGGCCAGGATGCCAGTCATCGCGTTTTTCTGTGTCCTGGTCAACGCGGGCGGCTCGGCGGCTGTGATGAGTGATCGAAGTGTGCCTTCGACCGCGGCCAGCGGTTCGGGATCGCCGTCGTACTCGCGCAGCGTCCCCTCGTGAGCGTGGGTGATCTCGATGATGCGCTCCCGCATCTCCGCCCGGAATCCCGGCGGCTCGATGCCATCCACCACCACGGCCAGGTAGGCCAACTGGGTGGCCTCGATCAAGATGCGCCGCTCGCCGTATTGGACCTCGTCAAGCTGCCCCTCGCGATCCCTGCCAAAGGCATCCTGGACGAAATCGCGGATGGCGGTCAGCATCCCGCTGATGAGGTCAGAGTCGGGCGATGCGGCGGGGTCGCGGGACACGTGGCGCAGCAGCAACCCAGTCTCGCGGTGGACGAGAAAGACCTCGGCTATATCGAAAGGCAATGCCTCTCGCAGGGTCATCTCCGCGTCGGAGACGCCGCTGGCGCGGGCGTGTAGCCGCCGCCAGATCGCCTGCGGGCTGAACGAGGTACGCATCTGAGCATCGATCTTGCGGGCCAGGTCGCGGATGGCCTCTCGCACGGCGCGGACGACGGTCTGCCCGATGATGGGATAGAGAATCTCGATCATCTCATCTCGGGCGTCGCGGATTTTGCGCCGGATGGCGTCGCCAATGATGGGCGTGACAATGGCCGTGAACGTATCCTTGTCCTCGACGCGTCGCTCTAGGTCGTCGATATCCTCTTCCAGCCGGGCGATCTGCTGGCGATAATGAGCGAACAGGATATCGCGCAGCGTTTCCAGCGATTGATCGCCCTGCGGCGGCTGAGAGGGACCCCCTTCTGGCGGCGGTAGATGACTGTCGCTTGCCATTGCTAGTCTTGCCCGCTCTCCTCCAGACCCTGTAAGAGGTCGGCCAGGGAGCCTCCTGTCGTGAGGCGCGTGCCCAGTTCGATGAACATCTGGCCCAACACCTCGCGATCGACTTTTTCGTCCGCCAGTTTTCTGGATATCTGCCGCAGCTCATCGCGCAAGTCGTCGTCAGCCTTGCGCATATCCCGGCGCAGGCCCTGGAGCTTTTTGCCCTGTTCATCATCCTGATTCGTCAATCGCTCGGATAGGCTGTCGATCTCTTTTTGTAGGCGCTTGAGATCGCGTTGAACGCTGTCGAACCGCCCATCGTAGTCCTTCATCTGCGAACCAAAAATGATATCGCGGATGCGATTGACGTCCTCTATAGGCTCCGACTGAGGCGTGGTTGCCGATTTCTTGTCAGCCATCGAGACCTCCTTGTTTATGCCAGCACCATGGTACTGGATGAATCTTATGACAGACCTTAAGGCCGGAAACCAAACGTGTAACCCAAGCCACGTTCGGTGACGATGTAGCGCGGCTCGCCGGGATCGCTCTCTATTTTCTGCCGCAGATGGCGGATGTGGACGTATAGCGCATCTTCGTACACCTCTTGCATCGGCCACAGGCGGCGCAAGAGGAAATCGGTCGTGACGACCCGACCGGCATTGCGCATGAGGATGTAGAGCAGCTTGGTCTCGGTCGGGGTCAGAAGCGCCATTTCCCCATCAACACAGATTTGCTTGTGAGCAAAGTCCACCGTCACGCGATCGTCCACCCGCATTACCGGTGTGAGGGTGTAGGCAAAGTCGCCGATGCGGCGCAACACCCGCTCTACGCGAACGAGCAGCTCGCTCGGGCTGAACGGCTTGGTGATATAGTCCTCGGCAAAATACCTGATGCCCCGAATGATCGTCTCTTCCTCGTGGTCGGCGCTCAACATGATGATCGGTAGATCGCTGAATTGCTGCACGGACTGGCAAAACTCAAAGCCGTCCATGCCGGGCATCATGAGATCCACGATGGCTAAATGGGGCAGGCCATGCCGGGCGATCACGTGCATAGCATCCTGGCCGGAGGCGGCGGTCAACACCTCAAACCCCGCGCGGTCTAGCTTGTCCTTGATCAAGCTCCGAATCGCCGCATCGTCGTCCACCACCAGGATACGGCGAGAGCCCGAGGGGGGATGCCCAGGAATTGTTATGGTTCCGCTGCCCTCCGATAACCGAGGTCACGTAGATGGGAAAAGAGCTCGCTTGAGCCGAAAACAGCCACAGTATAGCGCAATCTCGTGCAAGAGTCAAAAGCGTGTCGCCTGGGGGGTGCATTTGCCCCCTGAGGCGGCAGGGCAATCGGCTTCCAGCGAAATAGGCACAACACACGCTCTAGTATTCGTCGAGCAAGGGCAAATGCACCCGCTTGCGAATCTCGTTTTTGTGCGGCGAGCTTGGATGCCCCAAAGTACAAACACACCCCGCCTGAGAAGATATT
>JAFGED010000109.1 GCA_016931785.1 Anaerolineae bacterium | reverse complement strand
CCTGCTCAGCGTCAACCGGCTGTCCGAGATCGGGCGGGAGACGGCCAGCGTCAACGTGGGGGCGTGGGAGGCGGTGCGCAGCCTGCGGGAATACCTCAACGTCCACCATCCCGGCCTGGACGAGCTGCGCGACCACCAGGTCATCGACGCCGTCATCGCCCGCCAGGTGAAATACTACGGCGAGCCGGTGGACCTGGGCGGGGCCATCGACGACGTGCTGGAGCCGCTGGCCGACCAGGTGCTGGCCGAGGCCTCCCAGCTGTGGAACGGTGGGGCCACCCTCGACGCGATCCTGGTGGGCGGCGGCGGGGCGCACCTGCTGGGGCCGTACGTGTGCCGCCACTTCCGGCACGCCCGCGTGGTCGAGGATCCCGTCTTTGCCAACGCCGTTGGCTTCTACCGTTTCGCCCAGCGGTTGGCGCATACGGGCTGACACAGCCCGTGTAATACCGGGTAATAACTACTGGGTAATACTGGAAGGAGCAAGAGATGGCCAAGCGGGTTGAGACGTTCTCGTTCGACAGTGAAGCCGACAAGGACATCGCGCGGTGGTTGGCGGGGCTGCCCAGCCGGGGCAAGTCTGCCGCGATCCGGGCAGCGATCCGGGAGCACGCCGGCCGCAACGGGATCACCCTGGGCGACGTATACCGGGCGGTCAAGGACCTGGAGCGCAAGCTCGAGGCCGGGGCGGTGGTCCTCGCCGGTGGAGCAGGGGAGTCCGAAGGGGATTCGTGGGATGAACCCGACGATGCGGCGGCAGCCCTCGACGCATTGGCGGAGTTAGGAGGATGAGATGACGACTGAGACGATGATCATACTGGGTGGGATTGGCGTGGCTTTGCTTGCCATCCTGATGCTGCGGCTGGGCAAACGCTTGGCAGTGGGCCTGTTGATCCTGGGAGGCTTGGCAGTGGTGGGGATGGTGGCCCTTTCAATGCTGACCCAGGCCAGCGCCAACCGGGAGACGGCCATCGCTGCCCAACAGGCGGCCCAGGCCGCGCAGACGGCCGCCGCCGGCCAGGCGATGACGAGCGCGGCGACGAGTATCAGCCTGTTCCTGGTGATCTTGCTACTCATCGTGGTGCTGGCCATCGCCGGCGTGGCCTTTGGCTGGACCTGGTGGCGGAAGCGTCAGAAGCAATTGACCGTCTGGACACAAAGGCCGAAGAGATACGAGGCGCACTGGCTACACTGAGAGCCTACCGTGATAGTCTGATTGAGGAACAGCGGCGTGCCGATCTGTGGGAGCGGGAAACGTCGGGGATTGTAGAGGCGTTGACCGCTCTCCAGGAGCAACTTGACGCTGGCCTGGACTTTGCCGATAAGCGCGCCATTGCTCAAACTTTGGTCAAGTCTATCGTGATCGAGACGCCGATGGATGACGACGGCAAACCCTATTCAAAAGCGCACGTAACCTATCGCTTTGAGCAACCATCCCCCGAAATCCCTCTACCCATTGAACTTGCCCCTATATTCCGAGAATGGCGACTTGTTGACAACTCCTCTATCTTGTTGTAAAATTGTCGCCCGATAGATCAGTACGTGGAGGTAATGAGTTTGGCTAACACAAAATCAGCGATCAAGCGTCTACGCAGCGCGGAGCGCAGACGTCTGCACAACCGAGTATTTCGCGGGCAGGCCCGCACTGCAGTCAAAAAGGCGCGCGGCCTGATGGCCGCGGGTAATCTTGAAGAGGCCCGTGAGGCCGTGCAGGCGGCATCTCGCGCACTGGACAAGGCAGCGGCAAAGGGCATCATCCACAAGAATAACGCTGCTCGGCGCAAGTCACGCTTGGTGCAGCAGTTGAACCAAGCAGAAAACGCCTAGGCCGGAGGAACCGCAATGTAATCACAAGGGCTCCGTTGCAAAGCGCAGCGGTGCTCTTTGTGTTTTATGTTCAAGACATAGAAGGCTGATACATCTTTAGGAGGTGCGACAATGAGGATTGCCGGTTTCGAGTTTCCTGATGCCCTGTACTATGACAAGACTCACGGGTGGGCCAAAGTGGACGGGAATATCGTCACCCAAGGTCTGACTGACTTTGGCCAAAAGATCGCCCAGGAGATCGTCTTCGTCGAGATCCCCCGCACCGGGCGCGAGGTCGAACAAGGACAGACCTTCATGTCGATGGAGTCTGGCAAGTGGGTGGGGCGCGTCGAGGCGGTAGCCAGCGGCACAATCGCCGAGGTCAACGAAGAGCTAGAATGGGAGCCCTCCACGATCAACGAATCTCCGTTTGAAGCTGGCTGGCTGGTCAAGATCGAAGTGTCGGACATCGCCGAGATGGGCAACCTGATGAAGGCAGATTCTCCCGAGCTCAAGGCCTTTATCGAGGGAGAGGCAGAAAAGTACAAGGACGTTTTGAGCTAAACGGTTCGTTCGTGTGAAGTAGACAAGTGGCAAAGTGGGCAAGGGGCTACATCCTGCCCGATTACTACTTGTCTACTTGTTTGTCCACCACAAGGAGCGCCAAATGAAGCTTTACCGACTCGAAACGGTTACGTGGCAGGATTCGCAGCTTTTATACCACGCCCAACCCCGCCTGGGGCGCGAGGGGCTGAACCTGCTCTCTCCCGGCTCGCCCTACTTTTGCCTCGGCTATTTCCAAGACGTCGAGCAAGAAGTGGATGTGGACTTTTGCCGCGAGAACGGCATTCCCATCTTCCGGCGGGAGGTGGGCGGCGGCGCGGTCTATTTGGACGGCGAGCAGCTGTTCTACCAATTGATCATCCACAAGGATAACCCCTTGGTCCCGGTCAGCAAAGGCGCCTTCTACCAAAAGTTCCTGCAGGCCCCCATCGCGGCTTACCGGGCGCTCGGTATCCCTGCCGAGTATAAACCGGTTAACGACATCCTCGCCAGCGGGCGCAAAATCTCGGGCAACGGCGTGGCCGAGATCGGTGAGTACATCGTTTTCGTCGGCAACCTGATCGTGGACTTCAATTACGAGATGATGTCACGCGTGCTGCGCGTCCCCGACGAAAAGTTCCGCGACAAGGTTTACAAGACGCTGCACGACAACCTCTCGACGGTCAAGCGCGAGCTGGGCTCCGCCCCACCCCACGAGGAGCTGTGGGACCTGCTGGCGGAAAAGTTCGCCGAGGTGCTGGGACCACTGGAGGTGGTGACGGCGGTGGACGACGCGTGGCGCGCCAAGGCGGATGAGCTGGCAGCGCAGTTCCTCTCGGATGAATGGCTCTACCAGAAGCGCCGCCCCAGCGCCGACCGCGAGGTCAGGATTCGCGCCGGGGTGGAGGTGCGGCAAAAGATGCACAAGGCGACCGGCGGCCTGATCCGCGCCACGACGGAGGTGCAAGAGGGGGCCATCGCGGCGGTCTCTATCTCGGGGGATTTCTTTTTCTTCCCCGAGGAAAAGCTGGCCGAACTGGAGGCAGCGCTGGTCGGCGTGCCGGCGGCAGAGGCCGAACAGGCCATCGCCGAGTTCTACGCCGAGCAGGGCATCGAAAGCCCCGGCGTCACGCCTGCCGATTTCGCGCAGGTGATCGGATAGGCCGAAGCATCACTCAACGATCTCTCCGATCAGCGACCACGGCCCGGCCCAGGTCACGCGCACGCGCGCCAGCTTTCCCCGCCAGTCGCTCCCTTCGCCAGCCCTGCAAGGGCTGGAAGAAGGGACAGCATCCTCAAAGAAAACCAGTTTATCGGTTCGCGTGCGTCCGTACCAGCGAGCCTTCCTCTCGTCCCGACCCTCGACCAGCACCTCGACCGCCTGCCCCAGCAGGCGGCAGTTGATCTCGCCCACGATCTCGGCCTGCAGCGCGTCGAGCGCCTTGCGGCGGCGCTCCTTTTCCTCGGGCCCTACGTCGTCGGGGTACTTGCGGGCGGCCAGGGTCTGCGGGCGGGGGGAGTAGCGGGCGATGTGGGCCTTATCCAGCCGCAGCTCGGCCAGCAGGTCGTACGTGCGCTGGAACTGCTCGGGCGTCTCGCCGGGAAAGCCGACGATGACGTCGGTGGCGATGGAGGCGTTGGGAATCCTCTCTCGAATGCGGGCGACCAGGCGGCGGTAGTCGTCGGCGGTGTAGCCGCGCTGCATCGCTGCCAGCACCTCGTCGTCGCCCGCCTGCACCGGCACCTCGAAGTGCTCGCACACCTTTGGCAGATCGGCCACTGCGTCGAGCAGATCGTCCGTCATCCAGGCCGGGTGGCTGGTGAGGAAGCGGATGCGCTGGAGGCCATCGATCTCGTGGAGGCGGTGCAGCAAGTCCGCAAGTGTGCAAGTTTGCAAGTCTGCAAGGTCGAGCCCGTAACGGTCCACGATCTGCCCCAGCAGCGTGATCTCTCTCACGCCCTGCGCGGCCAGCGCCTGCGCCTCGGCCACGATATCTTCCGGCGGGCGGCTGCGCTCCGGGCCGCGGCGATAGGGGATGATGCAGTAGGTGCATCCGGTGGAGCAGCCAAGCACGATGGGAATGTAGGCCGAGACGAGCGCGCCCTGCTCACGGGCCGGGAGGAGCAGCCCGCCATCCGGCAGATGGTAGCGCCGGGCAGCGGCCTCCGTTTCCAGCACGCGCGCCTCGTCCACCAGCCCGCGCTCGGCCAGGAACGCCAGCAGCGGCTCTGGCTCGGAGGGGGGCATAAAGACGTCGACCCACGGGAAGCGTTTGCGCAAAGGGGCGGCGTCGCGTACGCCCACTAGACAGCCCATCAGGCCCAGGACCATCTCCGGGCGACGGTCCTTGAGCGACTTGAACGCGCCCAGCCGCCCGACGGCCTTGTCCTCCGCCGACTGGCGCACGACGCAGGTGTTGAGCACGACCACGTCGGCCTCCTCGGCGCGCTCGGCGGGTGTGTAACCCAGCCGCTCCAACGCCGAGGCCAGCCGCCGCGAGTCGGCCTCGTTCATCTGGCAGCCAATCGTAGAGACGTGATACTTCATAGAACCCTTCGCCCGATGACGTCCAAAGCCTCGACCTCGGCCTCCGCCGCCGGGCTGGCCGGATACGCATCGGCGCGCATCACCCAGATCATCGAGCAATCGAGCTCGCCATCCTCCATCTCGCTCTGCACCGTTTTCTCGTGGATGAAGCCCGATTTTCTGGCGACGGCGGCGCTGGCGTGATTTTCGGGATCGCAGTGGATTTCGACGCGCTCGACCCCATCGACTTCGAACGCGACCTTGGTCAGCGCCGAGGTCAACTCTGTGGCCAGCCCGCGCCCGACGTGCTCTTGGTGAATCCAGTACCCAATCTCGCGCGCGCCCTCGCCCAGCCGCAAGTGCAGCCCGGTTCCCCCTAGCACCTGCTTTTCGTCCCGGCTGAACACACCATAGACAAAATCCTTGCCCAGATCGAACTCGCCGCGGAAACGGCGCAGCAGAGCGATCTTGGTCTCGATATCGGCGGGCTCTTGGTGCGCCCACGGCATCCACGGGCGCAGGTGCTCGAGGCTCGCGTCGATGGCAGTCTTGAGCAGCGGCGCGTCCTCCGGTTGCCAGCAGCGCAAGACGAGCCGCGGGGTATGAATGCGATATGCAGGGCCTGATACAGTAGATGTCATCTCTAGACGCCTCGAACCATTTTCTGGCGCATTCTACAGCATTCTATGGGAGCGTCAAGGGAGAACTACCGGGGTATAAACAGGTGAGCGCCCCGTGCAGCCGCTCCGGCGAAGAGCCAAACTGCAGGGCGCGGTCAAGGTCGATCCACAGCTCCAGCCCGTCCTCAAAGCGCAGCACCAAAGCGTAATGTGTCATTTCCACAGATACGGCGACGCCCTCGTGGCGAGCAGTGACGGCCCTGTGGACCGGGTCCAGATAGACGCGCTCCAGCTCGCCCGCCTCCCGCGTCCGCCAGCCCTGGAAGGGAAAGCGAAAGCGAATCTCATCTTTGGTGAACACAAGCGCGCTCGGCTGCCTCAGCTTGAACGATCCAACGATAAAGAGCACGATCGCCGGGATGAACACCGCGCTCATGATAGAGAACAAGATGGCCGTACTCCTGGCGACCTCGGGCGCGAGGGGCAGCCCCTGCCCCTTCAGGAGTGCGTCCCAAGCGGGATACAGGCCAAGGCCCAGATAGAACACGCCAGCCACCACGAGCACGGCTACGGCGAACACCCACGCCCGCTTCGCAACTGCCAACCGGTACGGGAAACGGGGGGCCTCAGTCGGACGCAGGGCATCCCGCCTTTGCCGGATGATCTGGTACAACGTGGGAAAGTTCTCCACCGAGCGGGGAACGCGCAAGCGTTTGCCACGCCCTCTCAACACCAGGTCCGGCGGCAGCGCAAACGCGAAATCCTTGACCGCCAGAATCTCCTCGTACCGCACGCGCCGCTCCCGCCCCAGGCGGCGCAGCAGAACGGCGTCCTTTGTGAGCACGACGTGACCGCTGTTGTGGCGCAGCATATAGAGGGCGAAAATCAGGATCGGCGAGAGGATGAGGGGCACGCCAAACCCCATCGAGGGTGTGACACCCGTGTTGGCCCCATTCAACGCGGAGAGCACGAGGAACAACATCATCGGTACAAGCAGCACCATCACCATCATCATAGGCCCACGCGCCATGGATGGGATCGCAAAGACATGGCCTTCCTCCGCGCTCCTTTTGCGGCGGTGGGCCTCGAGGCGGGCCAGCCAACGGGTGACCAGGTAGCCCAAGCCCGAAGCCAGCGCCATAATGCCAATCGGGATGAACGGCGAAATATCATAGATATCGACTTCTTTGATCTCGATCCGAGGAGGAAAAGGCGGCACCGGCCCGCCGCTGAGCGCCCAGACCCAACTGCCGATGCCCCCCGCCAGCATCAAGAGCCCGAAACCGATGCTCAGGCCGCGGGCCAGCCCGCCGTTGGACAGGTTGTCGAAACGCCCAAAGGCGCTGTAAAGCACCAGATACGCTCCCAGCACCACCGCCAGCAGCCCGCCGAGGATCAGCATCTGACCGGTCACCAGGGCCACGAGGGCGATGATGGGACAGACGACCAAGACGGCGCGGGCGACGCGGTCCTCGATCCCGGCCCACCGCTCAGAGAGCGGGGCGCGACGCCGAGTTTCATCCGGCGGAGGTTCATACCCGCACTGCGGGCAGGCGCGACTTCTCCTGGTCGGTTTGTAGATATGATTGCACTTGCGGCATCTCATCGCGCTGAATTCCTTTCCTGGTCGAGCACCTCGTCCACACCCGGCAGGGGCGTCTGGAGGAGCGCGCGGGCGCGGGCGCAATCGAGGGTGCAGTCGAGCGGGCGGGGCGTATCCCTGAGGCTGGGCGTCGGGAGCACAGGGCCTGGATCAACCCCGTGAAAGCGCAGCAAGCGCACGCCGAACCCGTAGCGCGAGAGCGGTTGCGCCCCGGCGACGTGCAGCACTCCCGTGTAACTCAGATCGGCCAACTCGACCACCGCCGCCGCCAGGCTCTCCACCCAGACGGGGCAGCGCACCTCGTCGGTGAACAGGCGTACCGGCTTGCCAGCGCGCAAATCGTCTATCATCCACTGCACGGCGCGGGCTACAGTCGGACGCCAGCCATAGATCAGGGAGGTGCGCACGACGGCGGCTTCCGCACCAGAGGCCTGCACTTGCTCCTCGGCCAGCGCCTTGCTGCGGCCGTAGGGCGTGATCGGGTTGGGGGAATCCTCCTCGACGTAGCTGCCCTTCTGGCCGTCAAAGACCACGTCAGTGGAGAGGTGGATCAACCGCGCGCCGACGCTCGCCGCAGCACGGGCGACGTTTCGGCTGCCGACTGCGTTCACCGCCTCAAAGTCGTCGTCGTGGCCGGGGTTGAGGGATGCTGTGTGGATGATAACGGCAGGCTGAACCTGTTGAGCTAACGCCATCACCGCCGCCTCGTCCCGCACATCCAATTGGCGCCAATCGGCACCGGGCTCATCTACAACATGGGCAAGATACGTGGCGGTCACGTCCCACCCGGCGCGGGCCAGCCGCACCCCCCAGCCTCCCAGGTAGCCGCTGCCGCCGGTGACGAGCATGCTTGGCTTGGCCATCATCGCTCGATCACAAACTGTCTCAGCCGCGCCATCGCTTCCCGCACCCGCTCCGTCGGCGCGGTGACGGAGAGCCGCACATACCCCTCACCCGCCGGGCCGAAGAACGGCCCGGGCGCAATGGAGACGCCCGTCCGCTCCAACACCCCCTGTGCGAATCCCTCCGACGTCCATCCCTCCAGCACCCTCACCCAGACGTAGAGCGTAGCACGCGGGCGAACCGCCTCCATCCCTACTTCCGCGAGCGCCTCCAGGATCACGTCTACCCGCTCCTCGTAGATCGCATTGCGCGCCGCCAGCCATTCCGGAGAGGCAGAGAGAGCTTGAACCGCCGCCTCCTGCAGCGGGCGGAAGATGCCCGAATCGACGTTGGACTTGACCTGCGCCAGGGCGCTCAACGCCTCGGCATTGCCCACCGCCATGCCGATCCGCCACCCCGCCATGTTCGCCGTCTTGGAGAGGGAGTTGAACTCTACCGCTACATCCATCGCGCCCGGCACCTGCAGCAGGCTTGGGGCCACGTAGCCGCCGTAGACCACGTCGCAGTAAGGGGCGTCGTGGCACAACAAGATATCGTGCTCGCGGGCAAAGTCAACGGCGCGGGCGAAGAAATCGAGGCCGGCTACTGCGCCAGTGGGATTGTTGGGATAGTTGAGCCACATCAGCACCGCCCGATCGGCCACACCTGTGGGAATAGCATCAAGGTCAGGCAGGAAGTCGTTCTCCGCCAGCAGCGGAAAAGTGGCCACCTCTCCGCCCGCCAGAATCGTGCCCATGGTGTAAGGCGCGTAGCCGGGATCGGGCACCAGGACGAGATCGCCGGGATCGAGGCAGGCCAGCGCCAGGTTGACGATGCCCTCCTTGGAGCCGATGAGGGGCACGACCTGCGTATCGGCGTCGAGCTCCACGCCAAAGCGCCGCCCATAGTAATCGGCCACGGCCTGGCGCAGCTCGGGGATGCCGCGATAGCCGGGGTAGCCGTGGCTATCGGGCCGGCGCGCGGAGCGATACAGCGCCTCGACGACGTCATCCTCCGGCGGCAGATCGGGGCTGCCGATATCCAGGCGGATGATGTCAAGGCCGTTAGCGCGCGCGGCGTTCACCTGCGCGGCCCAACGGGCGAAGGGATACGGAGGCAAATTGGTGAGGCGGTTGGCGAGTTTCATCTCTCAGCATCTCCTAACGATAGAGCGAATGAGCGAGTCAGCGAGACTTCTGACGGCGGAGTTCGGTGACCAGTAAGGCGATAACTTCATCAGCTAGTGCCAGGCGATGGTCCAATACTTCCGACGACACAAGATGCCTGGCGCGCCAATACCACCCCTTGCTCTCGCGCGCCGAGCCAATGGAAACTGTAAAGAACCAATTTCGCTGTTTGCCGTAACCGCGCCCGTGCCCCTCCTCGACATTGGCGCTGACCGAGCCCGCGCTGCGAACCAACTGCTCCGCTATAGCGCGGCCGCGTCTATCGCTCACCAGTTTTTCCGAGTCTTGCCAAACTAGTTCGTAGAAAAACAGTGCCTTTCGGTAACCCAAGAACTGCCAAATCGGCTCCGCCCTAACTCGCTCGTGGACGTCTTCCTCCCACTCTTCGTACGTCATTTCTCCCTCCCCTCGCTGATTCGCTTACTCGCCCATTCGCTCATTCGCTGACTCGAGGTGATCCAACAGCGCCTCCAACCCCAGCACGTAACTCCGCCACCCGAACCCACTGATCTGCCCCACGCACACCGGCGCGATGAGCGACTTGTGGCGAAACTCCTCGCGGGCATAGACGTTCGAGAGATGCACCTCGACCGCGGGCAACCCTGCCCCGGCGATGGCATCGCGCAGCGCGACGCTGGTATGGGTGTACGCGCCGGGGTTGATGACGATGCCATCGGCCCAGGCAAGCGCCTCTTGGATGGCATCGATCAGCACGCCCTCGTGGTTGGACTGTACGATGCGCAGCTCTACACCACGCTCGGCCGCGGCTTCTTGCAGCGCCGCGTCGATCTCGGCCAGCGTCACGCGGCCGTAGGTCTCCGGCTCCCGCCGCCCCAGCAGGTTGAGATTGGGGCCGTGGAGAACAAGGATTTTGCGATTTGCAATTTGCGCTTTGGAGTTTGGCATGTTCAAGCCATTTTTTCGACAGGATTTACAAGATTTACAGGATTTTTGTCTCCTCTTGTCAATCCTGTAAATCCTGTCCAATCTACCAGGCGCCCTGACCTACAACTCCAACATCCGCACGCGGTATATGTCCTTCAGCGCCTCGATCTCGGCCTGCACCTCTGCCGAGGCAGGCTCGTCCAACGTGAGCGCCATCAGCGCCTCGCCGCGAGGCTCCAACCGTCCCACGCCCATAAAGGCGATGTTGATGTCGTGCCGCCCGGTCACCTGCCCCACCTCGCCGATGAGGCCGGGGCGGTCGCGGTGGAAGGCCAACAACTGGTACCCCTGCATCACGATGTCCATCCAGTACTGATCGATGCACACGATAAAGGGCTCGCCGCGCATGATCGTGCCAGAAAGCACGCGCTCCTCGTCGCCCTCCTGGAAAGAGATCGTTATCAGATTGGCAAAAGGCGTCGCATCCTCGGTCTTTTCCTCCACCACACGCAGCCCGTGCTCGCGGGCGACCATGCTGGCATTGACGAGCGTGATGCGGGGCTCGGTGATGCCGAACAAGCCCTTGATGAGCAGCGCGCGCAGCAGATCGGTATCCATGTCGGCGAGCTGCCCGGCGTAGCTAAAGCGCACCTGGTCAATGTGCATCTCGGCCAACTGCCGGGCGGCCTGTCCCAGCTTCTCGGCCAGCTCGCAGAAGGGCAGCAACTGGGCCTGGGTCTCCGGCGGGATGATGGGGGCATTGACGGGGAAGGTCGCCGGCCGTCCGGCAAGAATGTCCACCACCTGCCGCGCCACGTCGTAGGCCACGGCCACCTGCGCCTCCTGCGTGGATGCGCCCAGGTGCGGGGTCGCCACGACTTTGGGGTGGCCAAGCAGGGGACTATCGGGCGGAGGCGGCTCGGCGGAAAAGACGTCCAACGCGGCCCCGGCCAATTGCCCGGCCTCCAACGCCTTGATCAGAGCGCCCTCGTCGACAATGCCGCCGCGGGCGCAGTTGATCAGCCGCGCCGAGGGCTTGACCAGAGAAAACTCGCGCTCTCCAATCATGCCGACGGTGGACGGGGCCTTGGGGACGTGGACGGTGATAAAATCGGCCTGGGCCAGCAACTCGTCCAGCTCGCACATCTCCACCCCCAGCTGCTCGGCCAGGTCGCCGGTGACGTAGGGGTCGTAGGCTATGACGCACATCTCCAGCCCGCGCGCCCGCCGGGCCACGTGGCGGCCGATGCGTCCCATGCCTATCACACCCAGCGTCTTGCCGGTCACCTCGACGCCCATGAACTGTTTGCGCTCCCACTTACCTTCAGACAGCGAGGCGGAGGCCTGGGGAACGTTGCGCGCCAGGGCGAACATCAGCGCGATGGCGTGTTCGGCGGCGGCGATGCTGTTGCCATCGGGCGCGTTGACCACCAGGATACCCCGCTTGGTGGCGGCGTCGACGTCGATGTTATCCACGCCCACGCCGGCCCGCCCGACGACCTGCAGGCGGTTCCCGGCCTCGATGACGCGAGCGGTTACCTTGGTGGCGCTGCGCACGACCAGGGCGTCGTACTCGCCGATGATGCCGACCAACTCATCCTCGCTCAGGCCGGTGTTGACGTCTACATCCAGCGATGCTTTCAGGATATCGAGGCCATCCTGGGCCAGCGAATCGGAAACTAGCACCTTCATTGATGATTCCTCCTATATGATTCGATTTGTTGTATCTCCTCAGTAAAGCGAGGGACGCCATCTTCCCCTGCCTATTGAAAAGATACGATTTGTCGTTTGCTCAGGTCTATCAAAGACGCCCCCGCCACAAGCGGCCTCAGCCTGACGCTGAAGCGCATTTCCTCAGGTGAAATCAGATACTGTGGCAGCGTGGATGGGCCGCAACTGGCACCCCCCAGCCCGGATTGCCTGTGGTCCAGGTTCAGTGTGATCTCGTCGCGCCGCTCGAGCTCGCAAGAGTGCTGGGCCTTTTCCAGGTCCTGCGTCGTAAAGTGGTGCGCGCTGACCTCCAAGGACGGCTCCCCCACGGCCAACAGGCCCGCGCCGTCAGCGTCGGTCAGCGCGACCCAGCGCACGTCGGCCTTGTTGCCGTTCTCCTGCGGCACGACGTAGGGCACGTACTGCTCGTCCACGGAGCCTGCATACACGCCGACCCGCGCGCCGGTCTTGCGGTCGGCGTAGGTCTCGTGCGGGCCGCGCCCGTACCAGGTGAAAGTCTCGTAGCCGCCGAGGAGAGCCATCTGCAGGCCCACGCGCGGCAGGTGGGGGAGAGCACCCACCGGCACGACGTGTGTATCGAGCGCTACGTCGCCGCTGCCGTAGACGGTGTAGGTATACGCGCAATCAAAGCCTTCCGCAAGATCGGGCGCGCACACGTGGGAACTGATTTCAATTCGGGCGACTTGAGGCTGCACCTGGCTCGCCTCCAACGCACGCACCCGGTGCTGCAGCCGATCCAGGCCAGCGGCAAGCCAATCGTCCACCGACCGTCCCCTCCACCCGCCGCGGTCGTTATCGATAGGCGCGCGCCAGGCGTTCAACAACGGCCCGCGCGCCAGCAACTCGCGTCCCGCGTACTGCCAGGAGGCGAGCGTGCCGGTCTGCTTATCGAAAACCAGGCGAAAATCCGCACCGCGCACAGTCACGCCGACCCCCGTCTCCTCCACCTCCACGGCGGGCATATCGGCGATGCGCAACGTCGGGACCTGCGGCGTATCGAACGGCACCCGGAGCTGCTCCCAGGCCACCTCGTGCCCCGCCTCCGCCCAGGGAAGATCCCGGGCCAGCGTAAAGCGCAGCGTGAGCCAGTACTCGGTCCCCGGCTTTAGCTCCGGCCTGGTGAAGGGCACCCTCACCACGGCGCTGCCGCCGGGCGGCGTGTCCAAGCGCGGCAGATGGCCCGCTTGCAGCACCTCGCCATCGGCCACCAGGTCCCAGGCGATATCCAGGTGGCCCAGGTCGGAAAAGTGATGCCCGTTGACGACCCTGACCTCCCCGGCGAGCACGTCGACCGGCTCGACCCTGACCGGCTGCTGGACCTTTTTGCACTCCCACATCGCCGGCTGGATGCGCCGGTCTGGAAAGACCACGCCGTTGAGACAGAAGGGACCGTTGTTCGGATCGTCGCCAAAGTCGCCGCCGTAGGCGAACCACTCCACGCCATCGGGGGTCACCTGGCGGATGCCCTGATCGGCCCAGTCCCAGATAAAGCCTCCCTGGAAGCGCGCGTACTTCTCGATGGCCTCCCAATACTCGAGCAGGTTGCCGCAACTGTTGCCCATCGCGTGGGCATACTCGCACATCACGATCGGGCGCGTCTCGCCGGGAATCTGCGCCAACTGGTCGAGCTTTTCGAGCGTCGGATACATCACGCTGACGACGTCCACGTAAGGCGCATCCTCCGGCCCTTCGTAACGCCCGCCCCAGCCCGTGGCACCTTCGTAATGCACCAGGCGCGTGGGGTCGTAATCGTGCATCCAGCCGGCCATGGCCGCATGATTCGGTCCGCTCCCGGACTCGTTGCCCAACGACCACATGATGACGCTGGGGTGGTTCTTGTCGCGCTCGACCATGCGCGCGCCCCGGTCGACGAACGCGGCAGCCCAGCTCGGATCGTTGGGCAGCTTGCCCACCACGGCGTGGGTCTCCAGGTTAGCCTCGTCGACGAGATAGATGCCGAACCGGTCGCACAGATCGTACCAACGCGGATCGTCGGGATAGTGGCAGGTGCGCACGGCGTTAAAGTTAAAGCGCTTCATCAGCAGGATATCCTCGACCATCGATTCGACGCTGACCGTATGACCTGTATCGGGGTCGTGCTCGTGCCGGTTGACGCCCTTGAACAGCACCGGCGCGCCGTTGATGTGAACCTGCCCGTCCTTCACCTCGATCTGCCTAAAGCCCACGCTGCAGCGCTCGACCTCCAGCACCTGTCCCGCCGCGTCCTTGAGCGTGATCAGCAGCGTGTAGAGGTGCGGGTGCTCCGCCGACCACTTTTTCGGGTTGGCGACTATCTGTTCCACATCTACCGCGATTTCACCCCCCGCCTTGACCGCAACCCCTATCGCTGACTCGTCCCGACCGCAGGTCGGCATTCGCCGACTCGCCCCGTCAAAAAGCGCAAGCTCAAGGGTGTACCCCTCTACATCCCGCTGCCCACAGTTGCACACCTTGGCCGTGACCTTGAGCGTCGCGTCCTCGTAAGCCGCGTCCAGCTCCGTCCGGACGAAGAAATCGCGCACGTGGACGGGCGGCGCGGCCCACAGGTAAACATCCCGGTAGATGCCGCTCAGCCGCCACATGTCCTGATCCTCCAGGTAGCTGCCGTCGGAGTAGCGGTACACGCGCACGGCCAGTGTGTTCTCGCCGGGACGCACGTAAGGCGTGATGTCGAATTCGGCGGGCAGGCGGCTGTCCTGGCTGTACCCGACCTCCTGCCCGTTCACCCACAGGTGAAAGGCCGAATCGACCCCCTCGAAGAGGATGAACACCCGCCGCCCATGCCAGCCCTGCGGGATGGTGAACGTCCGGCGGTAGGAGCCGGTCGGGTTGTCGTCGTCCGGGACTGGTGGGAGGGGATGGTCCTTGGCGACGCGTGGGTCCACGCGCGGAACGCCATTCTGCGGGAACGTGTATCCCCAGTTGACGTAGATGGGGTTGTCATATCCCTGAAGCTGCCAATTGCCCGGCACGGCGATGGTGTCCCACGCGCCCGCGTCGGAATCCTCCCGATAAAAACCCACGGGCGCAGAGGCCGGGTTGGGCGCCCAGTCGAACCGCCAATCGCCGTTCAGCAGCTTGAAGTAAGGGCTGGCCTCGCGGTCGCCGGCCAGCGCCGTCGGCTCGTCGGCATAGACCACCAGCGCGGCGTGCCCGCGCTCCTTGTTGCGCTCGATGACACTTGGGTTTTGCCAGTCATTGTGCATGCTATCTGCTCACTCCGCGCCCAGACCGCGCAGCACCGATTTCACCACGTCGGGCGGAACATCCTCCACGATCTCTACCGCGCCGATCTCGCGCGGCAGCACCCAGCGGAGCATCCTGCCGCGCTTTTTCTTGTCGTGGCCCATCGCCTCGTAGATGGCACCGGCTTCGTGCGCAGGGCACCTGACCGGAAGTCCCCACGCCGCCAGCACCGCCTCAATTCCTTGGGCCAAAGCCGAATCTGCCAGGCCTATTTTAGCCGCAATTCGCGCCGCCGCAACCATGCCGATACTGACGGCGTCCCCGTGGCGCATCGCGTAATCGCTCAACCGCTCCAAACCGTGGGCCGTGGTGTGGCCCAGGTTGAGCACAGCCCGGCGGCCCCTCTCGAAGGGGTCTTTTTCGATCACGTCGATCTTGACCCGGATCGAGCGGGCAAGCTGGCGAGCAGTGATAGACGCTTGATCGGCCTCCAACTCGGCAAACAGATCGGGGGCGCCGATGACGCCGTGCTTGATCACCTCCGCCATCCCGGCGCGCACCTCTTCCTCGGGCAGCGTCTCCAGCACGGCCAGGTCGATGAACACGATCTCTGGCTGCTTGAACGCGCCGACCAGGTTCTTGCCCTGCGGCAGATCGACGCCCGTCTTGCCGCCCACGCTGGCGTCCGTCATCGCCAAAAGGGTCGTGGGCACCTGGGCAAAGCGCGCGCCGCGCATGAACGAGGCCGCCGCGAAACCCGCGATATCCCCGGTGACGCCGCCGCCCAGCGCCAGCACCGTCCCGCTGCGGTCGAGGTCGCCCGCCAGGAACTGGTCGTAGAGCGTGCGGACCGTATCCAGCCGCTTGTGCTGCTCGCCATCGGGGATGATGCAGGTGAAAGGCTCGAACCCCGCCGCGCGCAGCGAAGCCACCACCTGCTCGGCGTAGAGCGGCGCGACGGTGGTATTGGAGACGACGGCGGCGCGGGAGGCCTCGGGCGCGCCCGCCGCACGTAGGGCGTCGCCGACACGCACAAGTATCCCCTCCCCGATGTGAATCGGGTACTCGCCACCCGGATGAGCGACCGGCAAGGTGATGACGTGAGAAAGCGCGATCACCTGCTCGGCGACCTCCTCGACCGAGAGGCCGGTGGTCTCGACCTGCCAGGGGATGGCCTGGTAGGCCGCGCGGCGCGCCGCGAGCAGCTCGGCAATTTTAGCGCGCGGGTCGGGCACGTTGAGCAGCGGGCGGTTGTCGTCGTCGCCCACGCGGCGCAGGATCTCGTCGGGGTCGGCGGTGAGGCAGATGACGGTGCCGCCGCGCATCATCACCCGCCGGTTATCGGGGTCCACCAGCGCGCCGCCGCCGGTGGCGATCACCAGCCCTTCCTGCGCGCTGAGGTCGGCGCACACCTGCGACTCTATCTGGCGGAACGCCGGCTCGCCATACTCGGCAAAGATGCGCGGGATCGGCTTGCCCACCCGCAACACAATCGCGTCGTCCATGTCGACAAAGCGCCAGCCCAGCCGCCGCGCCACCTCCCGCCCGACGGCGGACTTGCCCGTGCCCATAAAACCGGTCAAAGCGACATTGCTCATTAACCACATCTCCCATCAAGCCGATTGCTGCGACAAACCAATTAGAGACTAGAGGCCAGAGAGTGACCAAGATACTCTTGGACGATCTCGCGGACGTCATCCAGCCACGCCTGCCGCTGCTCCGGCGTGCTGGTCACGATCACGCGGTACATCTTGCGGTAAAAGGTCTCGACGCCGCACAGGTCAAAGATGCAGTCCCGCCACAGCCGCTCCAGTGGATCGCCAAAGTCCTCCGTCTCCCGCTGCTCCGGCGTGTTCGACGTATTGAACACCAACGCGGCTTTTGCCTTCAGCAACCCGATGGGCACCCCCTCGCCGCTATCCCCCTCCTCGAACGCGTAGGCCACGCCGGGACGAAGCACGCGGTCGACCCAGCCCTTGAGGATCGCGGGCGGCTGCCCCCACCAGTTGGGATGCACGACGACGATGCCGTCCGCCTCGGCGATCTCGTCGCAGTGGCGCTGGATGGCGGGATCGAGCGGCGCGCCCTTGGGAATCTCTGAGCAGGTGGCGACCGGATCAAAACCCTCGGTATACAGATCGTGATACCAGATCGTATGCCCACCTGCCCGCAGCGCCTGGACGACCGTCCCGGCAATCGCGTGATTAAAGCTGCCTTGGCGGGGATGGCCCAGAATAACCGAGAGTTTCATCGACGCGAGCGCCTCTTCATCTCATCCAGGCTGTCACCGCCCAGCTTTTCCACCAGCGCGTCGGCCAGCCCCCAGGCCACCATCGCCTCCCCGACGACGGATGCGGCGGGCACGGCGCACACGTCGGCGCGCTGGTACTGCGTGGCGGCCTCCTCGCCCGTGGCCAGATCGACCGAACGCAGCGGCGTGACGGTGGTCGGGATGGGCTTCATCGCCGCGCGCACCACGACGGGCTCGCCGTTGGTCATGCCGCCTTCGATGCCGCCCGCGCGATTGGAGGGGCGCGTTACATTGGAGAACGGAGATTGGAGATTGGAGATTTCGAACTCATCGTGAACCTGCGTGCCCGACAGCCGCGCATTCTCGAACGCCGGGCCGATCTCCACCCCCTTGATCGCCGGGATACTCATCACCGCCTGGGCCAGCCGCGCGTCAAGCCGCCGGTCCCACTGGGCGTGGCTGCCCAGGCCCACCGGCAGCCCCGTCGCGGCGACGACGAACACGCCGCCCAAGGAGTCTCCCGCCTCGCGCGCCGCGTCGATGGCCTCGCGCATCCTGGTCGCGGCGGCCTCGTCGGGACAGCGCACGTCGCTGGACTCGGCCAGGGCCCACAGCTCGGGCCAGGCCAGGTCGGGCGCCTGCGCCACCACGCCGCCGATCTCGGCTACGTGACTGCCCACGGCGACGCCAAACTCGGCCAGCAGCAGCTTGGCCAGAGCCCCCACCGCCACCCGCGCCGCCGTCTCGCGCGCGCTGGCCCGCTCCAGGATCGGGCGCGCGTCATCCAGGCCGTACTTGACCATCCCGGCATAGTCGGCGTGGCCCGGACGAGGCACAGTGAGTTTGGGCAGATCGCCCGCAGCCCAGCGCTCGCGCCAGTTGGCCCAATCGCGGTTCTCGACGCGCAGGCTCACCGGTGCGCCTATCGTTTTACTATAGAGCACACCGCCAAGAACCTCAACTTTGTCCCGCTCGATCTTCATCCGCCCGCCGCGGCCATAGCCGCCCTGGCGGCGGGCCAGGTCGCGGTTGATGGCCTCGACGTCCACTTCAAGCCCGGCGGGCAGTCCTTCGACGATGGCCATCAGGCACGGCCCGTGGGATTCACCCGCAGTCAGGAATCGCAACATACTCACCTCGGTCTCTTACCGATTTTTCAACCCCTCTTCACAAGCCGCACGCATCACCTCGATGGGCGGCTCCACCCCCGTCCACATCTCGAACGACACCGCCCCCTGCCGCACGAGCATGTCCAACCCGGCGATGGCACATCCGCCCGCCTGCTTGACCTGCCTCAGCAGCTTGGTCTCCAGCGGGTTGTACACCAGATCGAACACCGTCAGGTGGGATGGAACCGGCGCGTCTCCTGGCCAGATAGACCCATCCACCTTTGGCGTCATTCCCACCGGCGTCGCATTGACCAGCAGGTCGGCGGCGCGGGCCGACTCGACCAGCGCCTCCGTCGTAGCCGGCAGCTCCCGCAGCCGGGCATCCCACAGGCCGGCGACGAGCGCGCGCACCTGATCGGGGACCAGATCGGATACGAGAACCTGCTCTGCCCCTGCCCGGAGCAGGCCAAAGACCACCGCCCGCGCCCCGCCGCCCGCGCCGACGATCACCGCCTTTTTTCCCTCCGGCTCGAATCCCGCGCTGCGCAGCGAGCCGACGAACCCCTGGTAGTCGGTGTTATCGCCTTTGAGCGTGGCGGTCCCATCCTCGTCTCGCGCGACGATAATCGTGTTGACCGCGCCAAACGTCGCCGCGTCGGGCGCGACGGAATCGAGTACGGGAATCACCGCCTGCTTGTGCGGGACGGTCACGTTGCACCCCTGAAAGCCCAGCGCGGCCAACCCGCGCACCGCCGCCTCGACCTGAGCCGGATGCACCGGCAGCGGAACGTAGCGCCAGTTCAGCCCCAGCGCGTCAAAGGCGGCGTTGTGCATCGCCGGTGAGAGCGTGTGTCCGATGGGCCAGGCCATCAGGCCGACCAGTTTGGTGTGCCCGTTGATCATACCTACTCCTTACTCCATACTTCCTACTCCAACTCGGCAACAATTCCAACCAACTGGGATAAAGAGTTGACGATAGGCACGGGGATGTCCGCCGGGTCGCCTTCGTACCCCTCCCGCGCCAGCCAGATGGCCCACAACCCCGCCTCTCTTGCCCCCAGCGCGTCCGCTTCCAGGTGGTCGCCGATATAAACGGCCTCCCCGGCCGGCACGCCTAATTCCTGGAGGCTCCTCTCAAAGATTCCGGGGTCGGGCTTGTAGACACCCAGGTCGCCCGAGATGACGACCGAGGAGAAATACGGCGCGATACCCGTTTTCTCCAATTTGCGCCGCTGCTGGCCCGAGTCCCCATTGGAGATCACCGCCAACGTATACTCCCCCAGCGACTCTAGGCAGGGCAACACATCGTCGTACAGTTTCCAGCTCCCCTCGTACTCTGCCAAATAAGCCCAAAAGACGCGCATCGCCACCTCGCCAGACGCATACGCTCCCAGGCGCTCGAACACCGCCTTGACGCGCAGGATCCGCTGCTGGACGAACGTGACCTTTCCAGCCTGGTATTGCTCCCAGTGCCGGTCGGCCTCCTGCTGCCAGATGGCGACGAACTCGTCCGCCGAGACGCGCTGCGCCTCCTCCAACATCCCATGGAGCTTGACCAACCCGGCCCGCTGCGCGCCGGCGTGATCCAGCATTGTGCCGTCGACGTCGAATATAATCGCCTTGATCATCTTGGATCAGAAGTTAAGCTCTCGGGTAACTACTCAGGCTATTCGCCTGAGCAGTCTCCCTCGCTCGAAAAGGGGAGAGATGGGGGG
>JAFGED010000462.1 GCA_016931785.1 Anaerolineae bacterium | reverse complement strand
TCAACGGCACGGCCGGGGGCATCCGCACCACGCGCGCCAACCTGCTGGACGAGCTGAACAAGCCCTACGTGGAGACGGCGCGGGCCAAGGGGTTGAAGGAGGGCAAGCTGGTGTGGAAGTACCCAGTGCGGGTGGCGATGAATCCCTTCTTCAGCACGGTGGGGTGGCAGTTGGCGGGCCTGATCTCGGGGCAGACGCTGCTGGCGGTGGTGCTGAGCCTGCAGACGACGGGGCCGCTCATGCTGCGGGCGCTGACCTCGCAGGACATGTACCTGGCGGGCAGCTTCCTGCTGTTGCTGAGCACGCTGACGGTGCTGGGCACGCTGTTTTCGGATATCTTGCTGGCGTGGGTCGACCCGCGCATCAGATTGACACGATAAGGGGTAGGAGCAATGGCAGAACTAGACAACGAGAAGAAGGCGGTGGCCCAAGCCGATGCTAAAGAATTAGCCTTTGAGGAAGAAGAGATCATCAGCGGCGAAGAGGAGAAAATCTACGTCGCCTCCTATTCGAAGCTGATGTGGTGGCGCTTTCGCAAGCACAAGATGGCCATGGTCAGCGCCGTCGTCGTGCTCCTGCTTTACCTCGTCGCGGTCTTTTGCGAGTTCGTGGCCCCTTACGACCCGGAGCAATATTTCCTCAAATACAAGGATGCGCCGCCCACCAAGATCCACATCTTTGACGCCGAGGGCCGCATCCACATGCCCTTCGTCCATAGGATCGTGCGCACGCGAGATGAGGTGACGCTGCGCAACCTGTTCAACGAGGACACCACAGTCCGCTACCCGATCACGTTCTTCGTCCGCGGCACCGAGTACGAGATGTGGGGTTTGTTCAAGATGGATCTACACCTCTTCGGCCTGCCGGTGCCCCACGAGGAGCAGGGGATCTTTGTGCTGGGCGCCGACCGGCTGGGCCGGGACCTCTTTTCCCGCATGTGCTACGGCGCACGCATCTCGCTCTCCATCGGCCTGGCGGGCGTGTTGTTGAGCGTGACGCTGGGCATCGTTCTGGGCGGCATCTCCGGCTACTATGGCGGCAAGATCGATATAGCCATCCAGCGCATGATCGAGTTCATCCGCACCGTGCCCAACATCCCGTTGTGGATGGCGCTCAGCGCTGCCCTGCCGAAGGACTGGCCCATCATACGCATCTACTTTGGCATCACGATACTCCTCTCCCTCATCAGTTGGACGGGGATGGCGCGCGTGGTGCGCGGGCGCTTCCTGGCCATGCGCGAGGAGGATTTCGTGCTGGCCGCCCGCCTGGCCGGCTCCAACGAGATGCGCATCATCCTGCGCCACATGCTGCCCTCCTTCCTCAGCCACATCATCGCCTCGCTCACCCTCTCTATCCCCGGCATGATCCTTTCGGAAACGGGCCTCAGCTACTTGGGGCTGGGGCTGCGCGCGCCGGCCATCAGCTGGGGCGTGCTGCTCCGGGAGGCGCAGAACCTGCGCTCGCTGGCGCTGGTGCCGTGGGTGCTGCTGCCGGCCCTGGCCGTGATCCTCACCGTGATGGCCTTTAACTTTGTGGGCGATGGGCTGCGCGACGCCGCCGATCCTTACGCACGATAAAGAGCAGGAGTGCTTGGTATGGAAGAAAACAATAACGGCAATGACGTACTGATCAAGGTCGAGAACCTCAAGACCTACTTCTTTCTGGACGAGGGCACCGTCCGCGCAGTGAACGGGGTCAATATGGCCATCAAGCGCGGCAAGACGCTGGGCGTGGTGGGCGAGAGCGGGTGCGGCAAGAGCGTCACCGCCCGCTCCATCCTGCGCATCGTCCCCAGACCCGGGCGCATCGTGGAAGGTGAGATCACGCTCTACCGCACGCTCGAAGCCGAGGGCAAAAGCTGCGCGCTGTCCGAAGAGGTCAAGCTGACCGATCTCAAGCCGATGAGCGCCGAGATGCGCGCCATCCGCGGCTGCCAGATCGCGTTGGTGCCCCAGGAGCCGATGATGTCCCTCAGCCCGGTGCACACCGTCGGCAACCAGATCCTGGAGACGATCCTGCTGCACCAGAACGTGAGCAAGGCGGAGGCCAGGGAACAGGCCATCGAGGTGCTCGCGATGGCAGGCATGCCGCAGCCTGCACGTACGCTGGACCAATATACGTACGAGCTGAGCGGCGGCATGCGCCAGCGCTGCATCATCGCCATGGCCCTCTCGTGCCACCCCAGCCTGCTCATCGCCGACGAGCCTACCACCGCACTCGACGTCACCACCGAGGCGCAGATACTCAAGATCATGCGCGGCCTCCAGGACGAGTTGGGCATGGCCATCATGTACATCACCCACAACCTGGGCGTCGTGGCGCAGATGGCGGACGAGGTGGCGGTGATGTACATGGGCAAGATCGTCGAGCAGGCAGATGTGGACACCATCTTCCACAACCCCCGGCATCCCTACACGCGCGCGCTGCTGCAATCCATCCCGCGCCTGGGTCAAGAGACGCGCGACAAGCGGCGGCTGGCATCCATCCGCGGCATGGTGCCCGACCCGTACGCGCTGCCGCAGGGGTGCCCGTTCAACCCCCGCTGCGACGTGGCGATAGCTGGAAAGTGCAACGTGGAAGAACCAACCCTCGTCGAGGTCGAGCCAGGCCATCTGGTACAGTGTTTCACCGCCACCTAGAGCCCAGGCAAGAGCCTGGCCCTGTCGCGCCGACTTGGATGCGGGGTCGTCGCCGAAAAGTTCAAGTAAGCGGAGCGGCTGAGGCGGTAGCCGGACAAAAGTCCGATGCCTCCCTGCCGCTCCGATTCGCTGTGATAAACATATGGCTATTATCGAACGAGATTTTCTAGCCTTGACCCAGGAGCTGGACGTCGAGGCATTCTGGGAAGAGAACGCGCTGTGCCACGAATTTACGACCGCCAAGCCGCGCTGCCCGCTCGCCTTCTCCCCCGACGACCACTGGGTTTTCGAATTTATGGACGTCCCTTCGACCCTGCGCTATTACCAGGACAAGGCCTACCGCGACGAGCTGCACAGAAAGGTCAACGCGGTCACGCAGGAATACGTGGGCCGGGCCTTTTTCGACGAGGACACCTGGGAGCAGCAGCCCAAGCGCATCGAAAATCTTTTCCAATGCGAGTTCAGCTACAAGGAAGGCAGCACGCCCTGGCTGACAGCAGTGACGGACAACCCGGACGAGTTTGCCGAGATCCTCGACCAGGCCGAGAGCACCGACCTGCATGAATGGAGCCTCCCCAAAGCGTACCGGGAGGAATGGGAACGGCGCAAGAATGCGGGCAAGCCGCTGCCCAAGCTGGGCACGGGCAGCCGCGGCCCGGCGACGATCATGACCTCGGTGATCGAGCCGACCACGCTTCTATTGTGGCTGTACGACTATCCCGACCTGATGGCCCGCTTTCGCGACGTCCTGGCCGAAAAGATGATCGCGTTCAACCAAATCCTGCGCGCCTTCAGCGCCAACGACGAGCCCGGCTGGTGGATCACCGACGACAATAGCGCGCTGTTCAGCCCAAAATTGTACCGCGCGTACTGCTTCCCGGTGCTCGAAAAGGTGCTGAACGCGCTGGCCCCCGGCGATGCCCGCCGCTACCAGCACTCTGATAGCGCGATGGGCCACCTGCTGAGCCAGCAATACGAGCTGGGCATCCGCGCGGTCAACTACGGGCCGGAGGTCGACGCGGGCCTGATCCGTGAAAAGATGCCAGGCGCCTACATCCACGGGCAGATGCCGCCGTTCTTGCTGCGCAACGGCAGCCCGGAGGAGATTCGCCAGCGCGTGATCGACGATTTCAGAAAAGCGGGAACGAGCGGCGGCTTGCTCGTGACCACGGCAGGGTCGCTTGCCGCGGGCACCGGCGTGGGACGCATGCGCTGGTTGATGTGGGCCGTGCAGAACGAGTGCCGCTATCCGATGGAGGGAGTGCAATGAGCAGCAGCGATAATCTGACCCGCCAGGTGCAGGCCGGGGAGATCATCAAGCCGTGGCTGATCCTGGGGCCTTTTTACGAGGATCTCTCCGCTCAGGTTGAGGGACTGACGTTCTTCGAGAAGCCAGGGGCGACGGTGGGGCGCGCGGCGATGGACGAGATCGTGGAGGATGCCGGGGCCATCCTCGCCGCCAGCCCGCGCGAGGGCGACGAAGCCACGTTTCGCGGGCAGGCGGCCCGCTGGAGCCTGGTGCGCCGCCCAGAGAAGTATCTCTCGTGGGGCACCTACAACATCTCCAACCACCTGGGGGCCGCGTTCCTCACCACGGTGGTGACGCCCGATGCGCCGGGCCTCAGGCGCTGGCGGTTGCTCGTCGGGCTTTCACAGCGCGCCGTGGTGGCCATCAATGGAGAGATCGTCTACGACACCGCCGGCCTCGTGGTAGATCGCGAGTACCTGTTTATCTACGATTTCGAGGCTGCCCTGCAGCCCGGCGAGAACGTGGTGACCGTCGGCCTGTTCCGGCTGGCGCGGATGGCGCAGGTG
>JAFGED010000108.1 GCA_016931785.1 Anaerolineae bacterium | reverse complement strand
TCGACCGATTACGACACCTCCGACCGGCTCTACTTTGAGCCGCTGACCGACGAGGACGTGCTGACCATTGTCAAGAACGAAGGACCCGGCGAACCCTCCGGGTTCGCCGGGGTAGTGGTGAGCTTTGGCGGTCAGACCCCGCTCAAGCTGGCCCGCACGCTGGTCAAAGAGGGCGTCCCGCTGCTGGGCACGAGTTTTGACACGATCGAGATGGCCGAAAACCGCGAAGCGTTCGGCGCGCTGCTGGATCGCCTGGCCCTCAAGAGCCCGCCCTACGGCACGGCGACGACGGTCGAGGGCGCGCTGGCGGTGGCCGAGAGACTGGGCTACCCGGTGCTGGTGCGCCCCAGCTACGTCCTGGGCGGCCGGGCGATGGAGATCGTCGACTCGGTCGATGAGCTGCGCCACTACGTGGGCGAGGCGGCCCGCGTCTCGCCCGGCTATCCCGTGCTCATCGACCGCTTCCTGGAGGACGCGCTGGAGATGGACGTCGACATCCTCGCCGACGGGGAGAACGTGTGGGTGGCCGGGCTGATGGAACAGATCGAGGAGGCGGGCGTCCACTCGGGCGACTCGGCCTGCGTGCTCCCGCCGGTAAGCCTGTGGGATGACATGATCGACCGCATCGAGCGCGCCGCCTACGGCATCGTCACCGAGATGGGCGCCGTTGGCCTGGTCAACATCCAGATGGCGGTCAAGGGGAACGATCTGTACATCATCGAGGCCAACCCGCGCGCCTCGCGCACCGTGCCCTACGTCAGCAAGGCGGTGGGCATCCCCGTGGCCAAGCTGGCGGCCAAGACGCTGGTCGGCAAAAAGCTGGGCGAGCTGCTGGCCCCCTACTGGCCCTTCCCCACCCGCTCAGGGATGCACCACGAGGGGCGCACCCTACAGCAAATCCTGGCCGAGACGCACATGGCGCCGACGCCCTGGCCGGCCCACACGTCGGTCAAGGAGGTGGTGCTGCCCTTCCGCCGCTTCCCCGGCACCGACGCCCGCCTTGGCCCAGAGATGCGCTCCACCGGCGAGGTGATGAGCTTTGGCGCCAGCTTTCCCGAATCATTCGCCAAGGCGCAGATCGCCGCCGGGAACCCGCTGCCCACCGAGGGCACGGTGCTGGTGACCTTGGCCGACCCCGACAAGCGCCAGGGCGTGCCGCTGGTGGCCCAGCTGAGCGATCAGGGGTTCGAGATCGTGGCCACGCGCGGCACGGCGCGCGTGTTGCAGGCGATGGGCATCCCGGTGCGGGAGGTGACCAAGGTGGGCGAGGGCCGCCCGGACTGCGTAGACCTGATCGCCCAGGGACACGTCGACCTGGTGGTGAACACCCCCTCGTCGACCCAGGCCGAGCGGGTGGTATCCAAGCAACCGCTGCCCGCCCACGCACAGGAGCGCGGCCTGCCGCTGCCGCTCCAGGGAAAGCGCACCGTGGGCTACCAGATTCGCACGGCGGCGCTGGACCATCACGTACCGTACGTCACCAGTTTAGTCGCCCTGCGGGCCGCCGTCGCGGCGATCAAATCGCTGCGGGCGGGCAAGCTGCCGGTGCGGGCGCTGCAAGAGATTGAGTAGGATGCAGGAGGCAAGAGACGAGGAGCGGAGGGAATATGACCAAGAGAAGCAAAAAGGACCGCAGGAAGCGCGAGCGAGAACGTCGGGCCGCGGAAATGCGCCGGAAACAAGCCGCTGTGGCGCCGGAGAGAGTGCCTCCCAAGAAGCGGCGGCTCGAAAAGACTGCCAAAGCATCTTCCCATCAGCAAGATGAGTTGTTCGAGGATATGCTGCCCCTATTCCCCAAGCTGGATAGTGTATCAGACGTCTCCGCTGCCGAACAGCTCATGACGCCGATACTGATGAGCGATGCCCTGGCCGACGAACCGGAGCTCGACCACATCTTTATCGATCCGTTCCTCTGCGCCGAGACGCTCGCCCAGGTGGGACAGGAAATGGGTCTCGACCCCGAATCTTTGAGCGTACTCGACGAGGAAGAGGGCGAAGATGCCAGGCTGGACATGCTAGAAGAAGTTGCACGGCGAGTCGTGACCGATGAGGTGCGCCAGGAGATACTCGATGGGCTGAACAGCCTACGGTTGCGCTTGAAGCGATCTCGCAAGCGAAAAAGAGTCGCACAGATCGCCGCCGTGCAGTCATTCCTGGGTATGGGCGGGGATGGGAACGACGAAGCCTGGCCCATGATCGGCCTGGTGCAGGCCATCGTCGCCCGGAGTATCGCCGTCGGCTTTGAGATGGTCGAGGCATCGATGGAGATCAAAGACCAAGTCGGCGGCGAGGATCGAGGCTTAGCCGGCCTGCCTCAAAGGCTGGCCGAATCGCCCCTCGTCAAGAAATTTGACAAACTGCTCAAAAAGGTGCCCGGCCTGAGCGGGTTCTTGACAAAGCAGGCTGACAGCATCTGGAAAGAAGGTGTGAATGCCATCTATGAAGGGAAGCTGAGCCTCGAGCTTTACTCGCTGGAAGAGTTAGCGGGAGGGGTTGACACATTGAGGACCGCGCTAGGAATCGACACAATCAACGAGGCAGAAAGCGAACCCATCGCCGCATCGATGTCGGAAGAAAAGGGCAAGGCCGTCGTACTGGCAATAGATAACTATGTCGGCCAGTTGTTCACACCGGATCGGCTCGATCAGCTGCGGGCCAGGATCGCTACAGTCATGGACACCGGCGAGTATCCAGGCAGGTGGCTATCCTTCTTGCTCATGCTACAAGAGCATATGGCATACGAGGATGCAGCAGAGAACGAGAGAGGATTTCTCATCAAGGCACTCATAGGTGAGATGAGATCCATAGTCGAAGAAGATGAAGAGGCCGAGCGAGAAGCATGACAGAGGTTTTTCTAAAACCTATTTCCGCCGACAACTGGCAAGAGTGCATCGGCCTCAAGGTTAAGGACGAGCAAGCCGACTTTGTGCCCAGTAACCTTTACTCTATCGCGGAGGCTCAGTTCTATCCACAGGCTGCGCCGTTGGCTATCTACAACGAGCAGGACCAGATGGTGGGTTTTGTGATGTATGGTGTTGACGTCGAGAGCGGAAAGTGGAAGATATTTCGCCTGATGATCGACCGAGCACAGCAGGGAAAAGGCTACGGCCGCGCGGCAATGGAGCAGGTCATTGAGCAATTGCACGCAAGGCCCGACTGCAACGAGATTCTGATCGCCTATCAAGTTGAAAATGACGCTGCACGGCGACTCTACGCAAGCCTCGGATTCACTGAAGTAACCGCGAGTGATGGTAAGGTGACTGCCCGGCTCGATCTGGACAAAGGCTGAGGTTACGATGAACGTGCTTGGGATTTCCGGCACGCCGCGAAAAAACGGCAACAGCGACATCCTCCTGCAGCACGCGCTGCGTCCGTTCGAGGAAGCGGGTTGGGAGGCGACGCTCCTGCGCCTGCGCGAGCTGACGGTCAAACCCTGCCTGGCCTGCGAGCACTGCACCGCACACGGAAGCTGCGCGCTCGACGACGACATGCACCTGTTCTACGATGCCTTCCGCCGGTGCGACGCGCTGATCGTGGCCACGCCAGTCTACTATCGCAACGTGTGCGCGCACCTGATGGCGGTGATGGAGCGGCACTATGGGGTGCGCGAGAAGCGCCCGCTGGCGGGCAAGCCCGGCGGCGCCATCGCCGTGGGACGCGGCTCGGGCGGCGGCCAGGCGCTGACCATCGACCGCATCTATACCTGGATGCTCTCGTGCGGCGCGCTCTGCGTGCCGGGTGAGCTGAACGGCCTGACCGCAGTAGCGGATGAACCCGGCGACGTGCTCAGGCAGGAGAAACGCTTGCGGCAGGCGCGGGTGTTAGGAGAGAACGTGATGCACGTGGCGGAGAGATTGCGCGGAACATAAGAGAATGCGAGAGCCACGCCTCACGCTTTGCACATCATTTGGAGGAGTATGGATCAAGTCAATTTCCTAGAACAACTCGTCTCCATCCCCAGCCCTTCAGGCGAGGAAAAGCAGGTCGGCCAGTTCCTGGTCGAACAGATGACGACGCTCGGCTTCCAGGCGCATCTCGACAAAGTGGGGAACGCCGTAGGCGTGATGGGAGAACCGGATGCCGGGCGAAAAATCGTGCTGCTGGGGCACATGGACACCGTCACCGGCTACATCCCCGTACAGCGTCGCGGCAACCTGCTCTACGGGCGGGGCGCGGTGGACGCCAAGGGGCCGCTGGCGACGTTCATCCTGGCGACGGCGCGCATGGGCGCCAAGCTGCAGGACACGTGCATCACCGTCATCGGCGCAGTGGAAGAGGAAGCGTTCAGCAAGGGAGCGCGCCACCTGGCCAAAACGATGCGCGCGCCGGACTTTTGCGTCATCGGCGAGCCGAGCGACTGGGAGTGCATCACGCTGGGCTACAAGGGGCGGCTGTGCGTGGACTATACCTGGGAACAGCCCGATAGCCACAGCGCCGGGGAACAGGCGGGCCCAGCGGAGAAAGCAATCACCTTCTGGAACCAACTGATGGACTATGCCGAGCAGCGCAATCACGGACGAGAAGGTCACTTTGACACGCTCGACCCCGCCCTGCGCGACTTTCGCACCTACAGCGATGGACTGAGCACGGGGGTCAAGATGAGTGTGACCATGCGGCTGCCCCCGGACTTTAAGCCCGAAATACTAAAGCGCAAGATGAGAATGTGGGCCAAGGGCGCAAAGCTCAAGTCCCTGCCTCTCGACATGCCCTACCGCCAGGACGATAAGAACAACCCCCTCGTGCGCGCGATGCTCAGGGCCATCCGCGCCAAAGGAGGGCGGCCGCGCTTCAAGCTCAAGACCGGCACCTCCGACATGAACACCGTCGGCCCGGCGTGGGGATGTCCCATCGTCGCATACGGACCGGGCGATTCGTCGCTGGATCACACCCCAGACGAACACATCGACGTCGAGGAGTACAAACGGGCCATCGCCGTGCTGGCCAGGGCGCTGGAGACATTGGGCACCTAGCGCTGTTTTATAGGTCCCGGGCGATGCTCCCTGCGCCCGTCGACATAGACCGCCACCCACTGCGCCAGCCGCTTGCCCAGGCGCCGGCAGGCGGCGATCTCTTCCTCGCGCCTGGGCTCGCGGGCCACGACGGCGCCATAGTGAAGCGTGAACGCCTCGCCGGTATAATCGGGGATGCCGAACACGAGAAAACCAAAGTTCATCAGCATGATGTGCAGCGAGAGGCACGTCAGCTCCGCGCCGCCGCCCCACCCGCCCGAGGACGAGAACGCGCATGCGATCTTGCCATCGGTCTTGCCCCACACCTTGGGCACGACCTCGTCCCAGAAGCGCTTCATCTTCCAAGATAGCACGCCCACGTAGGTCGGGCTGCCCACCGCCATCCCGTCGCACCAAAAGATGTCGTCCGCCGATGCCTCGTCCACCGAGAGAAGGCGCACCTGCGTCTCCGGTATCTCCCCAGCCCCTTGGGCCACGTACCCGGCCATCTTGGCAGTGTTGCCGGTCTTGCTATCGTACAGCACCAACACGCTTCCCATATCCACCCCTGTCTTCTGGAAAAAAGAAACCGGGTTTTCGAAAAACCCGGTTTCTCAATTTCACTCACAATCACTCCGCCGGGATGAGGGCCCCGAGAAGCTCCTCCCGCCACGCGCCTCTGACCGGATCGTACGCGCCAAAGCCGGAGCAGAACTCCCAGTACGCCCAGCTCATCCCGCGTTCCTCCGCCTGTCGCGCGACAAAGGCCGTCCACAGCACGCGGGACTGCATGTCCGCCTTGCTGTACGCGCCAAACTCGCCCATGTAGAGCGGCCTATCGTTCTCCTCACCCCACCTCGCGGCCCTATCGAGATCTGCGGTGATGATCCGCTCATCCATCAGGCCGCCCCCCCACGTCCGCCCCAGCCAAGATTCGCTGTCGACCACCCACTCGGCACCCTGGTGGGTGAACTCGAACGGATCGTAGTAGTGAAACGTGACGATGATGTGCCGGTCGTCCTCCGGCAGCTCCAACTGGCTCAGGGTGTTGATCTTGTTCCAGCTTGTCGCGCCGATGACGACGTTGCGCTCCGGATTGGTCTCACGGATGACGGCGAGAGCATCTGCCAGAATAGGATTCCACTGGTCAGCCCGCATCGAGCCGTTCGGCTCGTTCAGGATTTCGAACAAGAGCTCGTTCGGCTGATCCTGATAGCGCTCGCCGATCTGCGTCCACAGCGCCAGCAGCCGCTCCCGGTGCTTCGCCGGAAGCCGCATGACCTCCTCATAGTGGTGAATGTTGATCACCACGAGCAGGTCCCTGGAGAGCGCCTGCTCCACGACCCAGTCTATCCGCTCGAAAAACGCCGGATCGATGGCGTAGGGCGCGGCCTCGTCGGCGTGCGCCGACCAGCGGATGGGAACACGGATAGAGTCGAATCCCGCATCCTTGATGGCCTGAAAGTATTCCTCCCGCAGGATCACGCCCCACTCCCCCTCCTTGGGCGCCTCGAGCGCGTTACCGAGGTTGATCCCCCGACCGAGACGGCGGTTCTGCTCGAAGGGATCGTTAGAAGAAGACTGGCAACACGACGTAAAACAAGCCGCACAAAGAAGCATCACCACAACCACCTTCATAAGTAGCAAGCGAGCTTTCACTTCAACCTCCGCAGGTCATCTGTAAGCTTACGATCCTTCAGGCACGGCGGCCTCTGGCGCTGCCTGAGCCGCAGCGCGCCCCTTCTTCTCGTTGACGGACAGCAAGATCATCAGGCCAACCAGCAAAAAGGCGAGGATGGAGAACAACGCAATCCGATGTCCAGATTGCTCGGCCAGCTCGGCGATCTGTCCCTGCAGCTCGAACTGCTTGGTGGCCCAAGCTGCCAGCAAGCCAAATATGGTCGGGCCAATGAAAGACGACGTGCGCCCCGTGACGGCGAAAAATCCATAGAACTCGGCGCTTTTCCCCGGCGGGCTGAACATCCCCACCAGCGTACGGCTGACAGACTGCACACCCGTCAACGCAAACCCTGCCCACCCTCCGATGAAGTAAAACGCGAGCTTGGAGTTGGTAAAGTACAGCCAGACCACTGGAATGAGCATCAGCAAGAGTGAGAGCACCAGGGAGCGCTTGCCGCCAAAGTCGCCAGCTATCAGCCCAAAGAGATAAGCGCCGACGACGCTGGTGATCTGCACGATGATCATGAAAATGATCAGCTCCTGCTGCTCCATCCCAAACAGCACCGCGCCGAGAATCGCCCCAAAATCCAGGACCATCAAGATACCATCGTTATAGATCAAGAAGGCGACCATGAACTTGACGAATTCCTTAAAGCTGCGCACCTCTCTAAAGGTGTGTCCCAGGCGTTTCAAAGCGAGCGATAGATACGTCTCACCTTCCGGCAACCGCCTTCGCTCCGCGCGCTCTTTCACCCACAGGAAAATAAAGAGCGCAAAAACGGCAAAAAAGACCGCCGTGAACACCAACGATAACCGAACGACCAACGGGTCGCTCTTGGTCAAGACGATGGGTATCAAAACGATCAGCAGACAGACAATCCCACCTATCGATCCAATTGCCCAACCGTTCCCCGATATCTTGGGCATCTCGTCCTGATCGGCAATCTCGGGCAGCAGTGCGTTATAAAAGACTTGCGCACTGCGATAGCCGATCTCGGCAAGGATAAAGAACAGCATGCCGATGAACCAATCGCCCCGCTGAACGAAAAAGAGCAATGCGCAGAAGACGACGCACATGGCGGTGTAGAAGAAGAGTATGCGCTTCTTGGCGCCGGAGAAATCGGCGATGGCGCCCAACACGGGAGCGGTGAGCGCCACGGTGAGCATGGCGATCCCGACGGCTATCCCCCATAGCATCGAGCCCCTGCCTTCTGGCCAGCCTTCCACACCTCCGACCACGGCACCCTGGAAGTAGGCCGAGTAAACGGCCAGCAAGACAACAGCAGCATATGCCGAATTCCCAAAATCGTAGAGATACCACGCCCAGCGCTCGCGCCGGGTGGACTTTTGCTGCAAGGCCGTTTCCATATGCTACCTCCTCGTTCGTGATGCTATACGCCTGAGATTTTCAAGGCATTCTAGGTATCATCTCAATAATCCGGGAGCGGGGGGGTGTGAGGGCGGCTACGCCGCCCTCACACCCCCCCATTTCCCCCTATTTATTGAGAAGATACCATTCTAGCTAACACTTAGAACACCCAGAGAGGCAAGCAGTTGCTTTAGGAAGAACCGGGGGAGAACTATAGGAATTCGCCTGTGACAAAGTCTCTTTCAGAAGCGGTGGCCCAAGGATACACTTCCGTTCCCTTTGCCGCGGCGCGGACGGCCGGGTCGTCTGAATAGTGCCCACGCCTTCCGGGAGGAATTAGCTCAGCAATGTGCCGCATGATCTCGTGACCTATATCGTCCAACTGGCGGCGACGCTCGCGTCCCCGTCCCGTCACATGAAACGGCCCAAAGGGTCTGCCGATGCGCAGCGTGACGCGGGCGCGCCGCCCTTGGTGTAGGCTTGGAAATAGATCGACCAAGCCGTCAAAGCCCATCGGCAATAGCGGCGCGCCGGTCCGAGCGGCCAGGAACGCCGCGCCGGGACGAGCTGGCCTCAACACCGTTGCCCAGCTGCCACCCTCCGGAAAGACCCCCAACACACCCCCCTGAGTCAACGCCGTCTCGGCGGCCTGCAAAGCGCGACGCGAGGCCGTGCCCCGAAAAACGGGCAAGTACCCCCATACCTTGGGAATCCAGGTCACTATACGCGGCGCGCTGGGGTTCCGAAAGCCTCCGATGAACTCCAGAGGCCAGGGCGCTGTGCGCACCATCGCCACAGGGTCGATGAAGCTAAAGTGATTGGCGACCACGACCAATGGGCCGCCTTTGGGGAGATTCTCCTGCCCGACGATGTGCAGGTCGGAAAGCACAGAAAACGCTGCGCGTGCCAGCACGCGCAGCAGGCCGCGGAACAGACGCCGGCGAGGGTACCGAATCCGGTCACCCGTTTTCAATCCCCATCCCTCCTAAAAGCACCCTCTGCACGCATCTATCGGGAATCCTACCAGTCGCCAAGACGGTAAGCCACATCCTATAAAACACCTTGCTCGAGCAAGAGTGACGTTCCAGCACAATCCCCCTCCAGCACAAACGTGCTGGAGGGGGTGCAGGTACCGTTTTAGAGGACCACGGGCGACGCGCGCGCCCAGGCCTCGTCGCAAAAAACGCTATTGATGCGCGCCGACGATCATTCAGAGACCGGCTTGACGGAGATTGACTCGGCGCTCACTTCGGGTTTCCCGACGTACTCTACTGTCCCGGTGCCGGTGCCCGCAACCTCGAGCCGCGTCACCACCCAAACGGTAGCCGATCCAGCACCTGTGATCTCGATACTGGCCGTCCCACACTGCATTCCCTCGGCCTTGTAGTCGCCTGCTCCGCTGAGAATGACCGTCTGCTCGTCAACCCACCCCGACTCGATCTCGAGCGAGCCTGCGCCGCTGATTTCGACATCGAGGGAATCAGCGTTCAAACCTGCCATCGTTATATCGCCAGCGCCGCTCAAATCCACAGAAAACTGCCCAGCCTGCAGCCCAGCGGATTCAACCTCGACGTTTCCGGCGCCAGTCAGCACGATCGTGTCCAGCTCCTTCACCGTCAGGTAAAAGTTGACCTCTTCGGTTGGCTCCACCTGCGCGCCTTCCTTGAGCGCGATGGTCAGCATCTTACTGTCCACGTCAACCTCATATTGCTGAACCAGATTGTCGTCAACCTCGATGCGTAGCTCCTCTGTGCTGCCCACCTCGATGATCAGGTTGCCTACCGCTGCCAGGGTGACGCCAGAAAAGCCACTCACATCCTTCTCCGCCTTGATGATCGTCCCCGATCCCTTGGTTGGACCCCCGACGATACTGCAAGCCAAGGCATTGCCCAGCAGAACCAACGCCAGCGCTATGACTAACCCTCTTTTTCTCATTTCGTGCCTCCTTTAGGTTATTTGTTTATATCCAGAATCCATCCGAAAAATGTAGCGCAGCCTTTATAAAAGAGGGCGCGAGACTTCCATCGAACTCCTCGAAACCCCCAGTCGAACGGCATCATACTGGCGTTTTTCGGATAGGCTCTAGTACAACCACCACATTTTATACCGGGGCCATGGAAAAGTCAAAAAACGTTTACCCGGCAAAGAAAAACTTGGTCGCAAAATCCGGATCGCTGGTCAGATTCACCCCCAGCTTTCTCAGGCCCGCCGCATCGCCGGGTGTGGGAATGTGTGTCATGTGGACCTCGCAACCGTTGAGGTCCTTGAGATTCTCAACCGCTACCTGTGCGGCGGGGTTCACCGCCGCGCTGATGCTGAGCGCTATCAGGGTCTCTCCCAGGTCTAGGCTCACCATCTTGGTATTCAGAACATCCTTGTTGAGATGGCTCAAGGACTCGATGACAGTGGGCGGCAACAGGTGAATGTTATCTGGGATTCCCGATAGGTGCTTGGTCGCGTTCAGAATGAGGCTGGAGGCCGCGTGCATCAAGGGCGAGCTCTTGCCCGTTATGATCGTACCATCCCTCAACTCGATGGCCGCACCACAGAAAATTCCCTCACCCTCCTTCCCTCGCCGCTGCGCCTCCAGGGCCGCCTCCCTGGCAGGCTCGACCACGCGCCTATCCTCAGCCTTGACGCCAAGATCCTCCATCAGAAGCTCCAGCCGCTGTACCGTCTCCTTATCGGTCAGGCCCATGGCGTACTCACAGGTGTAGCGAAAATAGCGCCGGATGACTTCTTGGACGGCGGCCTCGCGCACGACGTCGTCTTCGACGATGCCAAAGCCTGCCCGGTTCACCCCCATGTCGGTCGGCGACCTGTAAAACGACGGCGCCTCGGTGATCCTCTCAACGATCCGTTTGAGCAAGGGGAAAGCCTCGATATCCCGATTGTAGTTGACAGTCTTTTCATTATACGCCTCCAGGTGAAAATGGTCGATCATGTTCACGTCCTTGAGATCGGCCGTCGCGGCCTCGTATGCCACATTGACGGGATGCTTGAGCGGCAAGTTCCAAATGGGAAAAGTCTCAAACTTGGCATAGCCAGCGCTGACTCCCCGCTTGTGCTCGTGGTAGAGCTGGGAAAGACAGGTGGCCAGCTTTCCGCTGCCCGGACCGGGACCGGTCACGACGACGATGGGGGACCCGGTCTCGACGTACACGTTCGCCCCATACCCTTCGTCGCTCACAACCGTGTCGATATCCGTGGGATACCCTTTCGTGAACCTGTGCGTGTAAACTCTGACGCCGCGCCGCTCAAGTCGATTCTTGAACGCCTTCGCCGCCGGTTGATCTTCGTAGCGGGTGATCACCACCGCCGTCACATCCACGCCCCACTCGGCCAGATCGTCGATCGTCTTTAGCGCATCCGAGTCATACGTGATGCCAAAATCGGCCCGCACTTTCTTCCGCTCGATGTCGCCGGCATAGATACACAAAAGCACATCCGTCTCATCCTTGAGCTGTCGCAAAAGCTGCATCTTTACATTGGGGTCAAAGCCCGGCAAGACCCTGGCGGCGTGATAATCGAACAGCAGCTTTCCCCCAAACTCGAGGTACAGCTTGCCAAAACGCCCCACTCTTTCGAGGATCGCAGACGTCTGTTCCTCCAGATACTTTTCGCTGTCGAAACCGATCACTCCCGGCACCAGTCACCCTCCGAGGCACATTGCTCAGCAAAACGCATGAATGATACCCCTCCTGAATAATCCTCCCTACTCGTGGGGCGGGCAGCTACCGGCATATCCGGGCCGCATCTGCCACCACTCGTTGCACGAACGCGGGTCCATAAACCCACCGCTGTCCACAATCGCCACGACGACCTCGTCGCCGCGCGCCGTGCCAAAAGGATGACCGGCGGGCAGATTGGGCAAGTCGTATGAAGGATTGGGAAACTGGTAACGCGGCCCATCGGGATCGTCAAGCGAATTGTACAAAACCAGCAAATTGGGATCTGTGCAGATGTTATCCACGTGCACCGTGTAGCCTGGCGCGGAACTATCCTCCCGCCCGTAATGCAACGCGACCGAGTCCTCGTCGGCAAAGAGCACCAAGACCTCCATGCCGCCGCCTATATTATAGCCCGATTCGGGCACAGACAAAACCTCGCCCGGCGTCGTCTGGAGCCCCAGCGCCGTGACCGGGTAATTGGTGAGCGGGCTGCCGCGCGTGCCGGGTGCCGGGGAAGGCGCCCAATACCAATCGTGCACGCGGTAGAAATTCACCAACGCCGGCACGCGCGGGGGATCGAACAACGTGGCAAACTGCGGCGGCTGTATGGGATCGCCCGAGCCATAGTTCACCAGCTCCCGCAGCGGCGGATCGGTGGGCGTGTAGCTGCGCAGGGCCAGGTTTTTGTCGGCGTGCAGGTACGCCGGACGGACCGGGTTGTCCGTATCGTACTGATTGGCAATCCCATAGTCGTAAATATTGCCAGAAGCTGCCGGACAAGTGTACTGCTCGTCAAGCACCAGGGGCAAATAAACAAAAATTG
>JAFGED010000461.1 GCA_016931785.1 Anaerolineae bacterium | reverse complement strand
GATGCCAACGCGCAACGCGTGCACCGTCTCGCGCTGGTCCTCGTTGAGCGTGCCGTCCTTCAGGGAATCGAGCAGGGCCAACAACGGGCCGGTGTCCCCGTTCCCGTTGCCCCTCCGCCCGCTGTCAACCCGAGTTACCTCAGAACGAGCGGCAGGTAGGCTGCATGCAAGTAGACCGTGTGATTGAGGTAAACGTACTGTATCGCCTGCACCTGCGACGTCCCGCCAGCGTACAACCCCGTGCCGTAATAGCCGTGGGCAAAGATCCAGACGCCCTGTTGCGACGGCAACTGCAGGCCGGTTACCTGCCAGCCGCCGTTGATGCGCGTCCCGCTGCCGAGAGGGATGAAGCCCGAGCCTTCGATCCACGCCTCGAAGGTGACGCACGCCAATTCAGGGCCGGTCCCACTGCGCGTCCAGGTGACCGTCGTGCCGCCCGGGTCGACCGTCAGGCGTTGCGATGCTGCGGTGAGGCTGGAGAGCCGCCCGATGTGGCCCCGAGGCTGCCCGCCCAACGCGGTAAAGGGACCGCCTGCCAGGCCTTTGCCGTCTGACTGCAGCGCCAGTGCGTAGACGTCGTTATCTGCGCCGGGGTTGAACGTCGCGTCCAGGCTGCCGCTGTGGTTGAGCCGCCCGATGCGCTCGCGTGCCTGCCCGCCCAGCGTGGTGAACTCGCCGCCCGCCACGATCTTGCCGTCCGCCTGCGTCGCTAGGGACCAGACTATGTCGTTCGCCCCAGGGTTGAAGGCGGCATCCAAGCTGCCGTTGGAGTTGAGCCGCCCGATGTGCTCCCGCGCGCCCCCACCCAACGTGGTAAAGGCGCCGCCCACCACGATCTTGCCGTCCGCCTGCAGCGCTACAGCCATGACCCCATTGTTTGCCACCGAGCTAAAGGCCGCGTCCAGGCTGCCGCCCGGGTTGAGCCGCCCGATGCCCTGCTGTGTACTTCCACCCAGCATGGTAAAGTACCCCCCCCCCACGATCTTGCCGTCCGCCTGCACCGCCAGGGTTTTGACCGTGCTGTTCGTACCGGGGTTGAAGGCCGCGTCCAGGCTGCCATCGGGGTTGAGCCGCGCGATGTAGCTGCGCGCCTGCCCGCCCAGTGTGGTAAAGCTTCCCCCCACCACGATCTTGCCGTCCGGCTGCAGCGTCAGGGCAAAGACCGTGTCGTTCGCGCCGGGGTTGAACGCGGTATCCAGGCTGCCATCGGGGTTGAGCCGTGCGATGTGCTCCCGCGTTTGCCCATCCACCGTGGTAAAGCTCCCCCCCACCACGATCTTGCCGTCCGCTTGCATTGCCAGGGACCAGACCCCGGCATTTGCCAAGGGGTTGAAGCCATCGTCTGGAGATTGGGCTCGCGCATCGGGCACAGGAAGTACAAACAAGACCCCCGTTAGCAGACAGACCATGAGTGTGACGCGCAGCACGGCGCGCAGCGCAAGAGCCGAAATCCGATTCGAATGTCTGTTGACCATAGTTTTCCTCCCCGGGACCTGTTAAGAAATAACTTCCTATGCGTCTCGCTCCGGCTTTTGAGCGAGGGCCACTGCTCGGGCGAACAGCCTGAGTAGATACATCTGGTGAGTCAAAGTGCTTTTTATCGCGCAGTGGCGATTTCTATCGCGCAGTGGCGATTTCTATCGCGCAGTGGCGATTTCTATCGCGCAGTGGCGATTCCTATCGCGCAGTGGCGGGAAGGTATTCTTTTACAGGCCCTTAATCCAAGCCGCAGGGCTTACGTTGACCCGGGCGCTTTGCCATCCAAAACGCCGTACCCTTGTCCAGAAACTGGCTGCCAGGTATAATATCCTGCGAGACCAAAAGCGTTGGCCGCTTTCGGCTAGAGTTTACCATTGAACGGTCGCCAAGTCCTGAGAATAGCCTGAACAAATTCTGAACGTATCTTCTCAATAAATAGGGAAAGATGGGGTCCTGCCCTGGGATTATTGAGATGATACTTCTGAACGACAGATGAGAAACCGATGGTGACTTTCTGCAGATCGTGGGGTGCATACGCTCCTACCTACCGCGCCAAAGAGATGAAAATCCTGGCGGGTTGGATTGCGAACGGGACGAGCGGTGCCGTGGTGGGGCTGCCCGGGGCCGGCAAATCCAACCTGCTGGGCTTTCTGTGTCATCGGCCTGACGCGCTCCGGGCTTACCTCCCGCCCGGGAGCGGCTCTGTAGCAGTGATTCCGGTTGATCTGAACAATCTCCCCGCCAACACCCTCGCCACGTTCTACCGGGTGATCCTGCGCTCCTTCTACGAGATCCGCGAGAGGTTCGATCAAGAGTCGCAGGCTGCAATAGCCCGTGTCTATCAGGAAAATCAGGGCGCGCGTGACCCTTTCCTGCCGCAAAGTGGGCTGCGCGAATTGCTGCTGCACTTTCAGACCCAGGAGACGCGTGTCGTGCTGGTCCTGGACCGCTTTGACAGGTTTTCCCAGGTCGCCACGCCGCAGATGATGGACACTTTGCGCGGGCTGCGCGATAGCTTCAAGGACACCCTCTGCTACATCACGGGGTTGCGCCACGCGCCGGTCTACCTCCCCGATCCTGAAGCTCTGGGGGAGATGTACGAGGTGCTGGATATGCACGTATGCCAGGTTGGGCCAATGGACGAGAGCGACGCCCGGCGGCTCGTCGCCGAGGAGACGCACGCTGCCCCCACTCCCCCAACCGAAGGCGACGTGGCTCACCTGTTAGCCCTCACCAGCAGCTACCCAGCCTTGCTCAAAGTCGCTTGTCACTGGTGGCTGGATACGTTCAACAGGCCGGCCGCCTCCGCATGGCTGGAGGCGCTGCTGGCAGAACGTAGCGTCCAGTTTCGCCTGGCAGAGATATGGGGCGGCCTGACCCAGGAGGAAAAACAGGCCCTGCTGGCGATGCAGAAAGATCAATCCCTCCCCAGGACAACGGAGCGACAGCAATACATCCTGGCCCAACTGGCTGACAAGGGGCTTTGCCAGGAGATAGCCGGGGAGTGGCGCGTCGTCGGCCCCCTGCTCGCCGCCCATGCAGCTGAGGCCCGGGTACAGAACGTTGGCAGAATCTGGCTCGACCGCGAGACCGGCGACTTGTATCAGGGCCAAACCATTCTGGAAAACCTGGCTCCCCTGGAGAGGGCCGTCCTGCACTTTCTGGTCACCGATCCCGGGGTCCGGCACACCAAAACGGACCTGATCGTGAACGCCTGGCCTGACGAGCTCCGTCGTCAGGGCGTCACAGACGACAGCCTCTACCAAGTCGTCATGGCGCTGCGCAAAAAGATCGAGCCCGAACCGGCCAAGCCGTGCTACCTGGTCACCTGGCGTGGACGGCCAGAGGGCGGCTATCAGTTCTTTCCTGAAGGACGACCGGCGTAGTCTGCACAGAGGGTGGCCCGAACCATGCTACAGATCGAAAACCCCAATCGTTTGCTCCTGCCCGACCCGTCCGAAGCCATCCTCAGGCGCATGTTCGCCGCCCAACGGCGCGTGGTCATCAAGGCGGAGCTGGGCAGCGGTTTTAGCGGCAGTCGGGTCTTTTTGGTACACCCCCATCAGCGACACGCCCGAGCTGCTCACCGTGGTCAAGATAGCGCCCGCCGCCCTGGTCGAAAAGGAATACGAGGCGTATCGGACATATATCCGCGACAAGCTTTCGGGCGTGGCTGAGATCAGGAGCGAGCCGACTCTGATCCCAGATGGCGATTGGGGCGGGTTGCGCTACCACCTGGTGGGCAGCGGCATTTTTGAAGTCGAAAGCCTGCTCGGCTTTCTCCGGCGCGCCAGCATTAAAGATGTCTGGCACGTGTTGGAGAAGCGACTCTTTGCGCGCCTCGAGCCACTGTGGCGGTTCAGCACTCCCCGGCCCGAATTCAGCCTGCAGGCGAGCTACGATCGCCTCCTGCCGGTCAACTTGCTCCTGGCGCCCGCCACACCTCCGCCGGGGGCGTCGGTGCACCTGTTGAAGCCCAATACCGCAGGCAGCCTGCCAATCGGGCGTGGCAGCTACGTCCGCGTAGAGGGCTTTCTGGTCGAGGAGGTGGACTATCCCAACCAGGCCATCACCCTCAACCTGCCGCCTCCGGGCAACGACCTGCCCGCTTCTTACCGCCTGCGTATCCAGCCTGTCGAGCCGATGCCGCCCTGCCATGAGGGCGACGTGGCCAGCCACCTGGAGGGCCTGGTCGCCGCGACTCGCCACGACCTGTTGCAGGAGCAGGTGGCGCGCGTATTAGGGCAAGATATCGCGACGGCCTACACGTTGGGCATACCCGACGAACCCGAAATCACCTTGCCCAACCCCCTGACTGCGCTGCCGACCATCTTGAGCGAGCCACAGAACGTACGCATCGCCGGCATCCACGGTGACCTGAATGTGGAAAACGTCCTCGTAGATACAGATGCACGAGACGTCAGCCTGATCGACTTCTGTATGGCTCGCCGCGACCACGTCCTGCACGACCTCTTGCGCCTCGAGACAGGGGTAGTGACCCGCTTTCTCCCAAAAGTCCTGGTCGAAGCCGGACTGCCGGCGGAGACCGTCTGCGATCTATATGAGCAGGTCCATCACGCCGTGCGTCGCCCAGGCCATCTCTCCGCGCCTCAGACGCTCCATTCCGTACTCAGGAAGCCCTTTGTCATTTTGGTGAGCATTCGAGAGGCAGCCCGCGAGTGCCTGTATGACCTGGATGATTGGAAGGAATATTATCAAGGTCTAACTCTCTATCTGATGGGAGCCCTCAAGTTCAAGAACCTGGACGAAGCGCCGCAAGCACCGTTGCCCAAGCAGGTGGCCTTCTGGGGGGCAGCAGCGGCCCAGAAACTGCTTCAGGGGCAATCCCGCTACGACGATGCGACCTGGCAGCCGCTCTCCGCCATCCTGGATGATCTGACCGGCCAGATGCTGGGGCAGTACAAAATCGTCAGGTTCATTGACCAGGGCAGCATGGGCGCCGTCTACCAGGCGCTACAAATCCGCCTGCAGCGAGATGTGGCGATCAAGGTGATGTCGCCCGCGTTGGCAGCGGATGCTACTTTCCGCCAGCGGTTCGAAAGGGAGGCCCAGTCCATCGCCAGGCTGCGCCATCCCAATATCTTGACCGTCCACGATTATGGCGAGACGGAGGATGGTCGCCCATACCTGGTGATAGATTACGTGGAAGGGGGCACGCTGCACGACCGCCTGGCTACTTCTCGGCAGACGGGAGAAGACCGATTGACGCAGGAAGAGGCGATCGCGCTCGTGGCCCAGGTGGCCGAAGCGTTGGATTACGCGCATTGCCAGGGAGTGGTTCACCGCGACGTCAAACCCAACAACATCCTGTTGAGCCACGACGGGTGCCCGCTGCTGGCCGACTTTGGGTTAGCCAAGCCGGTCCCGGGCGACCGTCGCCTGACCGGTGCGGGTGTGCTCCTGGGCACGCCGGATTATATGGCGCCGGAGCAGGCGCAGGAGGCAGAGATTGACGGCCGGGCCGATATCTACGCCCTGGGTGTGGTGCTGTTCGAGATGCTGGCAGGCCGGCATCCGTTTGCCGGCGAGACGCCCATTAGCATCATCATCAAGCACATCAGCGAACCTCTGCCGCGTCCCAGTGCGCTCAACCCTGCCGTCTCCCCGCGGCTGGACGAAATTGTCGCCCGGGCGACAGCCAAGTCACCGGAGAAGCGCTACCGGCGCGCGGGAGACCTGGCCCGCGCCCTGCGAGCAGCTCAGGGGCAGGCGACAGACGTTCCCGCACGGCCCCGCAGACCTGTGAGAACCTCTCCGCGGCGCCGAGGACTCCTGTGGACAGGAGGTGCGGTCATCGCGGCAGTGCTGCTGATGGTTCTGGCCTGGTGGCTCGCCGGCCCACACTCGCCACTGACACTGGCGCCGGACCTGGCTCCAACCTGGCAGCAGTTATACGATGGGGAAATCTTCACCCGCGGCCCTTTCACAGCGTTGGTCGTTGATCCGCAGGACCCCAACGTGATGTATGCGGGTATCCAAGCCTCGGGTATTTTCAAGTCGCTCGATGGTGGCGCGTCGTGGCAGCACATCTACAATGGGCCAGGAGATGGGAATATCCTAGACCTGGCGATAGACCCAGACACCCCGCAGACGTTATACGCCATCTCAAGTGAGGGGGACTTTGAAAAGAGCACAGACGGCGGCCTCACCCGGCAGCCTGCAAGCTCCGGCATTCCGCATGCTGTTCTTTTTCGCGCCATCGTTCTGCATCCACAGGACAGTCGACACATTTACCTTAAAGCTCGCACCGATTTGGGGGATGACAGAATATACGAATCGAGGGACGGGGGTGCCTCCTGGGAGATCCGTGGCGAGCTCAACCGTATTGACAACATGGTGGTGGACCCGCAAGACGGTGAGCGTATCTATGTAGCGGGGTTCGAGAAAGACAGTTACGATACCAGCATATACCGTTCCGATGGCCCCGGCATCGAATGGGAAGAGATTTGGCCTAGCAGCGAGCAAGCAGGATACGGCCTGGCGCTGGCCATCGCGAAGGGCGATCCCCCCACTCTGTACGTCGGGGAGAGGGGACAACTGTACCGTTCTCAGGACGGCGGTGCCAATTGGACGCCTATAGGGGAAGGTTTCTGCTCCGGCCTGCGCGCAGACCCTTACAACGAGCAGATCCTATATTGCTGGAGCAGCGATTTTGACGAGAGTATGCGCAGAACGAGGGTGTCTTTCGACGGCGGGCTATCTTGGGAAGGTGATTGGCCCACCGCCCCCTACTTTATCGCCTTCGACCCTGACGGGCAGACCATTTACGCCGGGAGTCCGGCAGGTCTTCTCAGATCGTCGAACAGGGGTCAGATATGGGGCATGGTGCACGCCGGCCCGACCGTCGGCCGCCTGCAAATCCTGGTTGACCCTCACAACGAAGCGACTCTGTACGCGCTCGACGGAACTGGATCCAGCTACCACTCCCTCTACCGCTCGCAGGACAGAGGCCTCACATGGCGCGAATTGGCGACTCCCAAAGACTCGGAAGGCCTGGCAATAGACCCCGTCAGTGGCGCTCTATACAGATTCGAGTGGTATGGCGATGAGATCTATCGCTCTACAGACGGCGGTCGGTCGTGGGCAACCCTCACCCTGACCGAGGAGGAGGGGATTATGATAAAAGGCATCGCCGTGCACCCTCGGAATGGCGCTCTCTACGCCTTCTGTGGAGGAACTTTTTACATATCGAAAGACGATGGCCTAAGCTGGAATCAGGATACAGCGGAACTGTTCGGCGATAGACTCTACTTCGACCATCAGCAAGGTGAGACCAGGTATCTGTTGGGCAACTATTCCATATACCAGTCAACGGACAACGGCCAACATTGGAACGCTTGTGAAGATATTAGTGGGGATATCGTGGACGCGGCCATCGACCCCAGCGACGGCCAGCGCATCTTTGTCGCAACGAAGGGGGCTGGTGTGTGGGCCAGCGAAAATGGCTGTATGAGGTGGGAGATGCGCAGTAGTGAGTTAGGGAATCTGTTCGTGAGCGGTATTGCCGTTCACCCAGCAAACCCCGATATCATCTACGCTGCCACAAGTGATGGCGTTTACGTCTCCCGCGACGGCGCCCGGCAGTGGGAGCTGGTCAGTGGGGGGGAGCAGAATGGGACGGTGGCCTACGACATCGCCGTTGACCCTCGCAAGCCCCACAACGTCTACGTATCAACCCCCCTGGGTATCTTTGAACTGGACACAGAAAGATAATGGTCTGGTATCTGCTCAGGCTGTTCGCCCGAGCAGTGGCCCGCCCTCAAAAAAGGGAGAGCTGGGGGTTCGAGGGCGGCGAAGCCGCCCTCGAACCCCCAGCCTTCCTCCTCTTTTTGTCGCGAAAGGCAACTGCGAAGCAGGG
>JAFGED010000012.1 GCA_016931785.1 Anaerolineae bacterium | reverse complement strand
CATTTGCCCCCTGGGGCAGCGGGCGCTCGGTTTCAAGCGAAATAGGCATAACACACGCTTTAGCGTTCATCAGACAGCAGCAAATGCGCCCCGGCAGTTTGGGCTTGCGCCCAAACTACACCTTGGCAACACCATTTCCTCACAAGCAGCGTATACGCCCCAAGGAACAACTACACCCGCCTAAACTGCCCTAATTGACATCCTGGAGAAGCCGTGCTAAAATCACCCCGTCGGTAATCAAAAAAGGAGAATCTCAATGCCCAACTCCTCCAATCCTTTGCGCCGCCTTTTCGGACGTCAGCAAGAAGAAGAAGCAAGCGAAGAACCCACTCCCCCCGCCGAACAAGCGTCGGCGGATGAACTCGCCATCGAGAAAGCCCGTGCATATCTCGAAGAGGTTCGCCAGAAAATGGAACGGCTGGCAGGCGATTTTGCGGCAGGCAGGGTCAATACCACCCAGTTCCAGGAACTCTACGCCCACTACCAGCAAGAACGAAAGGCGATCGAGGAGATTTTGCAAGAGGCCCCAGAAGCCGCTGCCTGGCGTGCCGCAGTCGCTCAAGAGGAAGGAGAGAGCATCATCATCCGCCGCCGTCACGCCGCCCGCATACTCGGGTACGCGATCTATCTCAATACCAATAATGTCCTACTGCGCGCTGTCGGCGAATACAACATGGACGAGCGCCTTGTAACCTCGACCCTGGATAGCTTTCGCACGAGCGCCCCAGAAGACATCGAGAAACAGATGCGCAGTATCGAAATTGAAAATGCTCGGTGGGTGCGGTTTGTCCCGGGCCAATACACCACCCTAGCTGTGCTTTTCTCAAACGAACCGGCCCGCGCCCAACTCGATATGCTGCGCGATCTACAGACACACTTCGAGCAAGCTAACCAGCGGCTGCTCACCCGGGGTGTCACCGACCCCACACAATTCGTCTTCCCCCACGCGGCTGTATTTGAGTAAGACCCTCGGCAATAAAAAAAGCGAGAGCGGGACTTGCCCCTCTCGCCATTCTGTCGCCCGCACTCCCTGGCAGCGCGGCAAGGTTCAGCCTTACAGCGCGTCCCCCAACAATATCCCAACCAGCCCCAGGATCACGCCAAGATGCAACAAGAGGTCCGTCTGCGCCAGCCAACCGACCACGGGCCAGGTGCCAGGTAGCAATCTGATCACGAAATTCAGTATCACGAGTAAAACGGCAACAAAGACAGGCAGGCCAGGTAAACGGGCCAAAAAGTCACTGATGCGCTTTAGGAATTCGGCGACCATTGTACCTCCCGCGCTATTTTAGCACAGACCCAACACCTTCGCAATTTCGGGCTTGCTCAGATTAGGCCGCGTTCAAAAACAAGTTCGCACTTTTTGGGCGAAATCACCCTGGACAATGGGTAAAGCGCAAGTTGTCTTTGAACGCTTACCTAGTTTTCAACAAACAGTGCTTTCGCTCACAAAGACCCTTCATCACCTGTGGGCAGGTTATGCTTCAGCAGCGCGCTGAACCGCCCCGTCAAAGCACGCGGCATGCGTCCCGCGATGCGCGTCCCGACGTCGGTGTGCTCCTCCCGCTCGACCAGCCCACGCCGGTGGAAGAGAGCCACCAACTCCCCCATCTCGTAAGGGATGGTGACCTCCAGCCAGGTCATCTGCGCTTCGAGAATCTCCTCGACACGAACCAACAACGCGTTCAATCCGCTCCCGGTCAATGCCGAGATCGCGACCCCATCGGAGAAATCGGGAACAAGGGCAAAGGCTGCGCCGGGATCCGATAGCCGATCGGCCTTGTTCAGCGCGCCAAGGATCGGCTTGCCGGCAGCGCCGATATCCTCCAGCGTCTCGAACACTGCCTCAGCCTGGCGGGCTGCCTGCGGATGGGTCGCATCCACAACGTGCAACAGCAAATCAGCCTCGGTCACCTCCTCCAATGTCGCGCGAAAAGCAGCGACCAACTGGGGAGGAAGCTTTTGGATAAAACCGACGGTATCGGTGAAAAGCGCCAGCCCACCCTTGGGCAACTGAACGCGGCGCGTAGTCGGGTCGAGCGTAGCAAAAAGCTTGTCCTCCGCCAGAACGCCCGCGTTGGTCAGAGCGTTAAGCAAAGTGGACTTGCCAGCATTGGTGTACCCAACGATAGCGACGACGGGTACACCCTGTCGACGTCGCTGGGCACGATAACGGCTCCGATGGGCGCGCACCTCCTCAAGTTCGCGCTTAAGCTGTGCGATGCGCTGCCCGATGACGCGCCGGTCGGTCTCCAGCTGCGTCTCTCCGGGGCCGCGCACGCCAACGCCGCCCCTAGCTCCACCAGCCCGCCCGCCGGCCTGGCGCGCCAGGTGGGTCCAGGCCCGCGTGAGGCGCGGCAGGCGATACTCGTACTGCGCCAGCTCGACCTGCAGCGCTCCCTCTCGCGTACGCGCATGCTGGGCAAAGATATCGAGGATCAGGGCCGTGCGGTCAAGCAGTTTGACGTCTTCACCCAGCACCTTTTCCAATTCCCGCTGGTGACGCGGCGAGAGCTCGTCGTCAAAGACGACCACGCCAGCTGCTGCCTCCTCGATCCCCTGGACGACCTCTTCGACCTTGCCCGACCCGATAAAGGTCGCAGGATTGGGATGATCCAGCCGCTGCACGGCCTGCCCCACCACAACAAGGCCCGCCGTGCGAGCCAGTTGCGTTAGCTCGGCCAAGGATTCTTCGACCGGCCAGTGGCCGTCAGACGAACCTGACTTGGGATCTCTGAACTCGACCCCGACGATAAATGCTCTCTCCGGAGGAGAACTGGTCGGCTCGGGTAGTTTTGCGATTGGCTGCCTCCTCGTTCAATACTCTCCCGCCTGCCAATCCCACACGATGCCGCTCAGGCGCTCCGGCATACGCTTGGGCAGGGTGGGAATAGGACACACACGAATGCAGTCTCCCCGAATGGGGGAATGTGGCCGGCCCTCCCTACGCCGCCGACACAAAGTGGGATCCGTCTTGGCTGGCGTGTCGATGAATATCCGGTCCCTATCGTCCTGCCCGATAGAGCGATAGTCAATCACATCGGGGTCATCCCGCAGGGTGATGCACTCCATGATACACGCTTTGAGGCAGAGCCGGCACCTATCCCTGAGACAAATCGGCTCCGCGATCAGTGGATCGGGCACCAGCTCGGCGTCGGTGATGATCGAGTTGAAACGCTGCCGGGGGCCAAACTGCGGCGTAAGGACGACGTTGTTATAACCGAATTCACCCAACCCGGCCCGCGTCGCCGCGTGGCGATGGGAAAACGGACCATAGGTGTATCTGAACGGCGAAAACTTTTCGAGTCCCTCCTGCGCCGGCCCTTCCCAGAGCTCTATATCGGTAAATCCCTCCATCCTGGGATGCAGACCGGTCGTGGGAAAGATCATGGCCTGGTAGCCCTGGCTCATCAAATACTGACCCACTACCTGGCCGATGAACTCGAGCATATAATCGTGCACGACGTGCCCTACCCGGTTGTAGAACATCTCCAGGTAAGGATACTTGACGTGATCCGGGATCATCTCCATCTCTATATCCGCCAAGACGGCGGGAGCGTCCAAGACCGGATTCAATATGGGCTGCGCAATCGAAATGACGGATCGCGCCTCAGGCAAGAAGTCCTTGGGGTGATGCCCCCTGGGCGCAGCATCGCGAACCGGCGGTATCGGATCGAACCGCTCAACCGGGGCCACTCCCACCAGGACCGCCCCCTGATGCTTTGCCAGTTGCTTCACCTGCTCGGTCAGTTTTTCCATGTCGTTCGGCGTAGACCGTTTTCCTGGCACTATTTGCCTCACCAATGACCTTCCCGAAAGCTCAAAAGTTGAATGGACAAAGCCCGCACCCGAAAAGCATCTAGTGCATTTTTGTAACTACTCAGGCTATTCGCCCGAGCAGTCTCCCTCGCTCGAAAAAGGGAGAGATGGGGGTTTGGAGAGCGGCGAAGCCACTCTCCAACCCCCCGCCCCCTCTCTTTTCACACGCGAAAGGCAACTGCGAAGCAAGGCTGAGTAGTTACGCATTTTTATAGCGCACGTTGGCAGCTTTCGGGAAGGTTCTTCATCTCAATTTGCCTCACCGGAAAGCGATTCTATACCCGCGTAACCAAAAAGTCAAAACATTCCCCACCTATCATTCCCAAATCCGCCCACGCCCCCATACCATCATCACAGGACGCTCTTGAAGCCAACCGCCCCCAGAAACATCCCGCCGCCCTTCGCCAGAACACGGTTCCCGGATGCACTTGCGCAGCACGACGTCGTCCACGTAACCACCCTCGGGATAGGCAAGCGAGTCGTTGCTGTAAAAAACCAGCGCAACCCACACCTGGGGTTGCCCCAGCAGGTTACCCAGCGTCGGGACGTTCGCCAGGTCCAGGCTCAAATCCACCCAACCCTGCGTATCCCCCCAGACGACAAGGCCGTAGAAATACGTACCGTCGACCGAGGCCCCGTAGAAGAACGTGTCATTCTGTGGCTCGGTATCGAGCCACAGCTTGAAACTCAAATCGCCCGCAAGCGCATCCTCCAAATCGAAAGACCCGTACACCAGCCAGCTATTGGCGCTGTGCGGATAGTCGGCCTCGCAAGCCAAAGAGGCTCCTTGAGCTCCGCCCCCAACACCCCAACCGCCGTAACCACCCGCGTAGGGACGGCAATCGCGCCTGCCCCACACGTACTCTCCATGCTCATCTCCATCGTCGTCCCGGACGGTCCACAGGTCGGGGAACTCGCCCTCGAAATCCTGGCTGGCGATGACCTGCCACTCCGCCGGTGAAGGGATGGCGATCTGCTGCGCGTTGCTCCAGCCGCTCTCCCCCAACGCGTTGACCGCCTTGACGCGGTAGGTGTACGTCCCCATCGGCTTGCCCTGCGCCGCCCAAGAGGTGTCCGCGCCGGCGTAACGCGTCACGACGCGCGTAAAGCTCAGATCGGTCGCCTCCTGAAGCACGTACGTTTCCGCAAGATCGACAGGCGTCCAGCTTACGCTGAAGGAATCGCCCCCCGTGGTCTCGATAGCGTTCAGCACCGGCGCAGAAGGAATCGGCGGCCAGTGTGCCATTGCCAGAGGTAGATACGTCTCATACGGATACGCCACGGGAACGAACCTCGCGGCGTCCGCCGCCAGGGTCCCCGTGGAATCCAGCGCCTGCGATTCCAGCCGCACGTAATCCGCGCCAAACGAATTCGAATCAAAATAATAGGTCCCGGCATAGACCCAGCGGGAGGTGTGATAAGTATTGGGGTAAGCCCACTGGTTTACGATAGCAATCTCGTTCTGTTTGACCTCCGGTGTGGCGAGAGATGCGGTATGGTGAACCGTATAGCGAGCCGCCTCCACCGTGGCGCTACGCGCGCTGAGGGGCACATCGTCATTGGGAACGTGGATGAAAACGTGATGCCTGCCGGCGGGCCGACTCTCTGGAAAATGCCATGTTGCCGTGCAATCCGCGCCCGGCACAGCCCGATGGCGATAATCGCCATCCCAACCCGCGGTGCCGTCCGCCGTCCAACAGCCGGCGGGCCCTTCATCGAAATCCGCGTCACCGTCGTCAACGGTGACGTATTCCCCCTCGTCCAGGACAATGGTAGGAAACGAAAGTGGCGCATCGGCGGGAAAGACGTCGCAGTTGGTCACACTTGGGTGATGCAGCCACCGGTCGACGCTCGTCGCGCCATCGGTCCGCAGTGACCAGGGATCGGCAAAGGGGCCGATCCAACCATAGGGGTTTTCTGGCTTGCCATCGTGTTCCAATTGGAAATGGATGTGCGCGCCGCACGACGGCGGATCGTTAACGGTGCACAGGCCGTAGGGCCCCGTGCCCTCCCAGCCGTAACACAGGCCGGTGTTGCCGCTGAGGCCGATGATGCGTCCGAACCCGTCGGTGCCGGCAGGGATGGTATCGCCCTGTTGGACGCGCAGCACGCTCATGTGGCCGTAGATGGTGCGGAAACCGTCCGCGTGGTCGATGCGCACGTGGAGGCCGTAGCTGGCGCGGTGATCGGCAGGGTCCGCCCAATTGGCCCGGGCGACCGTGCCGGGAGCGGCGGCGCGCACCGGCTCGTACCGCATCCAATAGTCGATGCCCCGGTGTTGGTCGTAGCTGCTGCGCGCGCCTGCCCCATCCTTGACCCCGTCGTAGTGCATCGTCCAGCTATTGCCATCGTTCACCGACCACAGCGGAAGCTCGTGGTCGAACACGGAAGTGATCTCTGACGTGCCATAGTAGGGCGGAGTTAGAAGGCCCGCCGATTGCCGGCGCGTAGAAGCGGCGCCGACCCGCACGCTGGAACCCACCGTCACAAAAAGCAGCACAGCGATGATTGCTACTGTCGGAGCCACGCCTGTGTTTGGTCTGCTGAACATCGTTGATTCGTAAAAGCCTTCAACCGCGGGAAGGCCCTATCGCGGCGAGTGTTTCGCGGCTACGACAAACTCACAAACCAGTTTGCGATTTACGCCGCGAAACTGCCGTATGCGAGACTCGACGAAGCGGAATCCTGCCCCATTTGCACAAGATTTCGATCATGAAGACACCTAGGGCGATTCCCCTGGCAGCCACACAGGGTGCCGCGCATCCGCGCTCTGCGTCACTCGGTAAAGCTGACCGCTGCTCACCTCTATTAGCCACACGTCAGCCACGCCGCCAGCAACCTGTCCTGAGCCTGTCGAAGGAGCGGTGCTGAACGCCAGCCACGCCCCATCCGGCGACCAGGCCGGGCCATCGGCCAACGCGCCTTCAAAGCGCGTCGCCGCGCGCACGCGACCCGAGGCCGCGTCAGCCAGGTAGATATTGCTCTCCAGGTAACGCGCTGACACGTCGGCGGCGCCGCTCTCCGGGTTCTCGCGCGCCACGAACGCGACCTGCCCGCCATCGGGTGACCACACCGGTGGGTAGCCGTGCCCGGCGTCCGCTTGAGCGATCACGCGCGCGCTACGACCATCCCCATCAGCCCACACCAGCTCGCCGACGGTGAACGGCACGTTGCTATCGGGCATGCGGATGTAGGCGATCCGATCCCCGGCAGGCGACCAGCGCGCGTAGGCGACGATGCGAGCCGGGTCACGGACGATTCGCTCCCTGTGTTGCCCGTCCCGATCCATCGTCCACACCTCGCTGCCAAAACCCAACCCACGGCTGAAGGCGTACAACACCCGCGCGCCATCGGGGGAAAACGCGACTTCGTAGGTGAACGGCGGCACGTCCAGCCGCTCGAAGCGGCCACTCTTAACATCCACCAGCAAGACGAGGTCATCACCGATGGGATCCACGCGCAGCAGGAACGCGCCGCCATCGGGCGACCAGTTGAGGAAAAAGCTCTCGTGCCAGGGGCTGGGCTCTGCCGGACGCACCAGGCCTGTAGCTGCCTCCAGCAGCAAGGTATGGGAACCGGCCTCGCAGTTGACGTCCACGGCGATCCAACGACCATCGGGGGAACCATGCATACCGGAGATTTCGCACCGGGCAGCTTCGATCTGCAAACCATCGGCGGCGGCAGACACGGGCTGTTCATCCAGCCGGCTCGGCTCATCCGCAGAGACACGCCGAATACCTACCGGCGAACCGCTTGCGAAAAACAGCGTGTCGCTTTCGAGGGGTTGTGCCTGTCCAGCGGCAACCGCCGGAAGAAGCCACTCGCGAGCCAGGCCTATACCAAGCACAAACAGAGCCACTAACACCAGTGCGAGGAAAGCCTTGCGTGTCTTGCTCATCGCACTCGAATCAATCCGATCGGGCTCGCTCAAGCTTCACGTTCACGGCACATCGGCGAAACTGGCCAGGGGCGCGTACGCCACCCCTACCATACTTGGTCCCGTATGTGCGCCCAGCACGAGGGAAAGGTGTCCAACCGGCAGCCAGGTACACTCAAAGCGCTGATCGACCTGCTCTTGCAGCATAGCCGCCCCTTCAGGGGTTTGTGAGTGGACCACCTGAACACGCAACGCGCTGCCGGGCGCGTGCTGTCGCGCGATCAAATCGACTAACCCTTTGACCGCACGCTTGAACGTCCGAGACTGACCCTGTTGCACATAGGTTCCATTCACTTTTTCCACCCCGATCAACGGCTTGATGTTCAAAACCGACGCAACCAACCCTTTTATATGGCTGATGCGCCCGCCGTGGATCAGGTATCGAAGCTCATCCAATGTGAACAGTGTATCGCTGGCGTCTCTTATGCACTCCAATAAAGCCAGTATCCGATCTTTCGACCAACCCGCCTTCACCGCCCGTGCAGCAGCCTCTACCTGCCAACCCGTCACGGCAGACAAAGTCTTGGTGTCAAAGTGGGTGACGTTCGCCTCCGGCACCAGTTTGGCACCCGCCCGAGCCGCGTTGAGCGTACCGCTCAGCCCCAAAGAGATGTGAATGGACAAAATATCTGGATCGGTCAACGCCAAACGCCGATAGGTCTCGGCAAAGTCTCCCGCCGAGGGCTGCGACGTGGTAGGGAAGCTAGCGGTCGCCGCCAACAGACGATAGAATGCCTCCGGTTGGATGTCCACGCCCTCGCGGTAAGACCTGCCCTCGAGGGTGACGACAAGGGGCACGACGTGCACATCCAGTCCGGCCAATTGCTCAGGGGGCAAACACACGTCGGCCCCGCTATCGGTCACAATCTGCATTTGAATCTCCCTTCCCAGGTGGCCGTGACGGAGGCCAATCTACACCCAAGTAAACCTCGTCGAACCAAACCCCAGCCTGCAGGTGACGCTCTATCGCCCGGCGCACGAAGGGGATCGTATTCCCAGGAAGCGTATCGAGGGGACACCACCGGAGATCGTCACATTCGCTCCGCGGGTACGGCTCGCCCGCCCAACGCGTCGCGCTCAAGAAAAAGTCTACACCCTCGCCTTCCGGCGAACGATAGTGAGCGACGCCGACGATCTCCAAGCCACCGGGGCCGATCTCCACGCCGATCTCTTCCCGGCACTCGCGGATGGCCGCATGCTTGACCGATTCGCCGCCATCGAGGTGCCCGCCGACCGGGCCATAGTTCCCATCCTCGAACCCGGTGTCACACCGCCTAACCAAGAGAACCGACCCGGAACGCAACAGGAACGTGTGAGCAACGACCGGCAGAGCCGCTTCTTTTATCCCGCTATGGGTAATAGCTCGCCTCCCAGCGAACGAGTTCGGCACCGCTGACGCTGGACAGCCGCCAGCCGCCTGAAGTCTGCACCGCCTTCCACGTGACATCCCACAGCGAGGCGATGATGCGGCCATCGACGTTTTCGTAGGTGCGCACCTGGGCGGCGACGGTGGCCGTCCCGCCGCTGCGCTCCCCCTGCTCGTGCACCGCGCCGACCTCGATCGCAGCAGTGGCAGCGAAGCCCGCCGCCCATCCCTCGTACGACTGCGCTGCCTGCACCTCGGCACTGAGCAGTGCGTAGGCCGCCGGAAAGTCACGATCGTCTGTCGCCAGGTAGTAGGAAATAACGACGTGCTCCGGGGTGTCGTCAAGATACGTATGCGGCCTGTCAAGATAGCGCCAGGCGTACCGCTCCCACGTCCAGCCGTAATGCTTCCCATCCCAGGTATAGACCGCCTCCCACACCAGGTCTCTCCCCGCGTCGTAGCGCACGCTGACCTCATCGACCAGGTCGCCATCGGCGTTCTCCACCCGCACGCCGGCCTCACCCTCGAAGGGAGCCACCAGCGCGTAGGCCGTCCCATCCCAGACGAAGATGTGCAGGACGTCGACGCTCGTCCCCGCGTGCCCCCAGACGAGGATCTCGATCCGCCCGTCGGCGTTGACGTCGCGCACCTCCAGGCCGCAGGTGGCGTATTCTCCCAGACCGTACTTGCTCCCCTCAAGCGACAATAAGTCGTACCACGCGTCGCCATCCAGGACAAAGGCCATCAGGCGCTCGCGAAAGTACAAACCGACCCACTCCGCACTCCCGTCGCCGTCCACGTCTTCCCAGCGCATACACAGCGGCTCGACGCCGCGCGCCTCCAGGCGGGCAAGCCCTCGTGCAGAGATCGCGCTCACGGCGGCGGGGTCGATGGTGGGGGCTGGAGTTGACGCGGCATAGGGAGTAGGCGTCCAGGTCGAGAGGCGTGTGGGCAAGACGGCCGCCTCGGCAGAGGGTGAGGGTATGGGCGTGTGAGAGGAAGTAGAAACAGTCGTAGATGTCGGTGTAGAAACGCAAGACACAAGAATCAAAGCGCAAGATAGCACACCAGACAGACACGCGAACCCAATCCAATCGACGCTATGTCTACCCATCTCCCCCATACTCCCACACCCTCGCACCCAGGCTACGGCAACCCGGTCAGGCGCATCGCGCGTGGGTGCTCGACGGTGAAACCAAAACGCACGTCTCGCTTTTCGCCCGGAGCCAGAGTGAGCTCCCAATCCAGCAGGTTCAACTCGGACTGCTCCGACGGCTCGGGCTCGGCGGACGACAGCTTTACCTTGACGTCCTCGTGGCGCGACACCGGAATCTGGTCGTGGAGCGTGACCCGCGCCTCCGATGACAACAAGTTCTCCAGCGTGATCTCGTAGGCGTAGTGAAGGCGGCGTTTGTCGCCGATGAACTTTTTATCCACCTCGCGCCGCTTTAGCTCGCGTTCGACCTTGACGCGGTCATCTGGCCCCAGGTAGAGCTCGATCTCTCCCTGGGGGGCCACCAGCTCCAACTCGGTCGCACCGATGAACTCGTCGCCCGCGAAGAGGTTGGCCGGGCCGGGAAGTAACGTGTACGGGCTATCGTTGGTCACCTGCGCCCGGCGATAGACCGCCTCGACCAGCTTGGGGGCAGTCACGTAATCCAGTTCGGGCTTCAGCTCAAAGCCTGCCACGGCGACCTTGTGAGGCGCGCCATCGGCAGGGACGGTGATGGCTCCGGGAACTTGGTAGGTCACCGCCGCGCCGGAGGTATCCACCTTTGCCACCGCCACTTCGGCCTTCTCCTCTTTGACCCCCTCGCCCGCCTCCACGGCAGCCTGAAGCGCCATCTCTTTGTCAATCATCGGCGCAGGGGCAATCCCGGCAGGGGCAGCCGATCCCAGCATCATCTTGGCTCGCGGCATGGGAGGCGCGACCAAAGGGCCAACGTACCACGGTTTCAGCTCGGGCAGCGTCTCGGCCAGGGCGGGCCGGGCCGTAGAAAGCGTGAGCGCCACGTCGGTCCAGTCCTCGCCGGAGCGCTGGGTCACCTGCGCCAGGTAGCCCACCTCCAGTATCGACTCCCCGCCCTCCTCCAGCAAGCGCACGTCGTAAAGCGGCCGCCAGCCCGCCTTTGACACGACGTAGGTCAGCTCCACCGTCAAATCCCCCGCCTGGGTCACCTCGACCTCGACGACGGCGGTATATCGCTCGCGCTGCCCGCCCCCCTGCATCTGAGCGAGCTCGTTTCGCAATTTCTGCAGGCGGCGCTCCAGGTCGCGCCGCTGTACAGCCAGGTCGAGCAAGGCCGTGTTGACCTCCTCGGCGCGCCCGCGCAGGCTATCGAAAACGGCCATCTGCGCCTCGGGGGTCGTCTTACCATAAGCCAATCCGTGAGCAAAGGCCTTGGCCTGGCCTGCCAGCTCGCCCAAGGAGGCGCTCTCCCTCTGGAGCAGTTCGACCTGCGCGTCGAGGCCGCCCATCTCATCTTCCAACGCCTCGATCTGCTTCTCCAGCTCGCGCACGCGCTCGGCAGGCGTCTCGACGTAAAAATCGCGCCGCACGTCCACGCCGAGAAGCCGCGCGCGGGCGGTCCCCCGCGCAGAGGCCCGCACCGAGGCGGGGTCGAGGCTCAGGGGCAGGTCGGATAGCTCCAGCCTGTGGCTACCCGGTTTTAGGGCCATCGTACCGCTGCGGCTGACCCGCGCGCGGTCAGGATACACGGCGGCTGCGGTAATCGCGGTCTTTAATCCCGTCATTTTGCCTCCTCTTGGCTCAATTCGTCCCGCACCTGTAAAGCGATATCCAACCTGTCCGTAGAAAACTGATCGACGCCCAACTGAATGGCATACCGCATGTCCTCTTTATCGCTCAGATTCGAGCCGTGCACGGAAAAGCCGCTCTCGTGCAGCCGCCACACAAATGCACCGTCAATCCGCTCCACTGGCAGATGAGCGACCTGGGCTTCCATCAGACGCATCCAACCGACGACGTGCTGTTGACCCAACACAGGCGTCATCCAATCCGGGCGCGACGAGAAAAAGACGCCGGTGCGCAGATTGGCATCGATCCGCCTGGTCTGGAACAGCAGTGGAAGGTGGGCAGAGGTCAACTCCACGTCACGCATCACGTCGAAGCGAATGATCGCACCGATCAGCCGCTTGAGAAACCGCAAGGTCGGCGTTCGCATGTCGATCTCGAAACGCACCCTGCCCCTCCCCAGAGCGAGCACATCTTCCAGCGCTGGCATCTGCGTCCCAACGAACTGATCGCCAAACCAGCCGCCCGCATCCAAAGCCTGCAGTTCAGGCAGTGTAAAGTCACTGATGTAGCCGCTGCCGTCGTCTGTCCTGCCCAGGTAGTAGTCGTGGTGGACGACGAGATCGCCGTCCTTGGTCAGGTGCACGTCGCACTCGATGACATCCGCCCCTTTGGCAATCGCGCTCTCGAAAGCAGGTATCGTGCTTTCGGGCGTGCACTGCAGGTCACCACAGCGCGCTACAATCGATGTCCCTGCCATCTCGCACCTCCCCGCCCGGAGACTGCTTGAGTCAGAATACGCTGCGCTTTCTAAGCTATAGTATATACCTTCCACCCAAAAAGGGTAGTCACCAGTAGTCACACCTCACAGAGGACCGACAGGTGACCCTACATCACAACTATTTCTCCAACCACACTTCTAGCACGCGCCCCACGCGCTCCAGGCTTTCGGCGCTCACCTTGTCCGGTGTATCCTGGGTCGTGTGCCAGTAGGGGTAATCAAAGTCGATAATGTCCACAGCCGGGATACCGCGATCGATAAAGGGCCGGTGGTCGTCGTAGATGGCGTACTTGTACTCGTCGATGAACGTGTCGCTGTAGCCTAGGCCCGCCGCGATGTCCCACAAACGCGCCTGCAAGACCGGATCAGAGCTGCGCTCGAGGTAGATGTTCTGGTCGGCGTCGCCGATCATGTCAACGACGACGACGGACGCAGGCGTGATCGCCAGGTTCTCTGCCATGTAGCGGGACCCCACACACCAGTCCCAGCCGTCGAGCCTGCCATTGTCCTCGGCGTCGAAAAAGGTCAGCCAGATCTCGTTCTTCAACTTGTTCCGATCCAACGTGCGTGCCAGCTCCAGCAGAACCGCCACGCCGGAGGCCCCGTCGTTGGCCCCCATCACCGGCACGCTGGCATCCTCCATATCCGCGCTGCGGCGGGTATCATAGTGCGCGCCCAAGATGATCACCGGTCCCTGGCCCAGCTTGCCGACGATGTTGCGCACGGGCGTGTCGCGGTAGGTAAACTCCTGCGTCTCCGCCGCCCAACCGCGCTCCTCCAGCTCGGCGATGATGTAATCGCCCGTGGCCTGCCAAGCAGCCGACCCGGTAGGCCGAAACCCAAAGTCGCACTGAGCGGTCACGTGCTCATAAGCCGCCTCGCCGTCAAAATCCAAGGGCTCTCTCGGGCAGCAGGAAGCGGCGCAGGTCACAAGAAGGGCCAAGCCTACCAAAACGAACCAATGCAGTCTGAGTCTCATCTTTTCTCCTAATCATGCAAAACAAGAGGGAGCCACAGCCAATAGTCAGCCTGCAGCACGGTGAGCATCACGTCGTGGATGTACGTATTCTCATCCGTCCCATCGAGTAAGGTGGAAAACATCCCCTGTGCCGTGACCGGCACGTCCGCGGCGGTGTGCGTGGTCACAACCCAATTGACGTAGAAAGGCGTGTCGTCAGGCATATGGAAGGGGCCATCCTCGCCGGAATTGCCCGTCGGGTCGAGGCAGACCGACATCCCGCCCGTCTCGTGGTCGGCGACGACGATCACCAGTGCGTTTGGATTCATCACGGCGTAGGTTTTCGCCACGGCGACCGCCGCGTCAAAGTCGACGGTATCGGTGATCGCGTTGGCGGCATCGTTGTCGTGACAGGCCCAGTCAATCTGAGCACCCTCGACCATCAGGAAGAAGCCGTCGGGATCCTGCGACAGGATGGCGATGGCCTTCTGCGTCATCTGGGCCAGCGTGGGCGAAAAGGGGCGCGTCATCCCCTCTTCGGCGAAAAGGCCGAGCAAATGCGTCGTCGTCACCGGCACAGCGGCAAAGGCCGTCGGCGTGCAGACGTAGGTGTAGCCAGCCACAATCGCCTCGTCAATCAAGTTGCGCCCGTCCGTGCGCTCTCCGGTATCTGGATAACACCCCGACACACCCGTCGGCAGGAACTCATCCTCGCCGCCGCCGAGCAGCACGTCCACGCGATGCGCCAACGTCTGGCTGACGATCTCGGTCATCATGCTGCGGTGAGACACGTGGCTGGCAAAGGCAGCCGGCGTGGCACCGGCCATCCGGTCGGTGGT
>JAFGED010000460.1 GCA_016931785.1 Anaerolineae bacterium | reverse complement strand
GCTTTGAGGGGAATACCGAACAATTTACCGGCGAAGGAGTTGGCCTTGACAAAGGCTGGGTGCAGACCTCTTACAAACTTGGCATGGTCCCAGGCAGAATCTAGTTCGTCCAGTGCATACAGAAAGCCTGCTCGCGCCAGTCCGGCTACCCACACGCTGTCCACCATGGCGACGTCGGGGGCGATGCCATTGCCAACAGCTTTGCTCAACAAGTTGTGGAACTGGCTATGGTCAACCGTGTTGATTTGAAAGGTTATTGTTTGATCAGGGTGTGTCTTACCCCATTCGTCGGCGACGTGGTTGAGCACCTGGGTCCAATAGGGGTCTGAACTCATAATTTGAATCTGTGTGCTGGCGGGACAGCTCGCGATAGCCTGTTCATGGACAAAAGTACCGAGACCCGGGCGGCGGGTGAGGATTCCCTCATGGGCCAGCTCGCTCAATGCTTGACGCACGGGAGAGCGGCTGATGTTGTACAACTGGCACAGTTCGTGTTCGGTGGGTATGCGGTCTCCCGATCGCCATGCGCCAGTGGATATCGTTTCACAGATCAAGGTCTTGAGTTGATGGTAGATGGGAATAGGGGAGTTGCGGTCGATCTTTTTAGGGAAAGGGTCTTTCATAGAGCCCCTACCTTTGGTGTAATGTAATGACATTATACCAAACTGGATCGTCTTTGTCAAGCCTCTTGTAACTCCTCAGGCTATTCGCCCGAGCAGTCTCCCTCGCTCGAAAAAGGGAGAGGCGGGGGTTTGGAGAGCGAGGCCGCCCGCACCCCCTGCCCCCGATTTGTTGAGATGATACTTCGGCTGCGCTCAGGGCAGGTTCTGTCAGGGCTCTTACTGCGCGGATGGTACTCTGTTCAAACACACACGACGATTGACTTTTGCATGGGTTCAGGCTATTATATGCTCCAATTATGCAATTTGCGCCTTACGCGATCCCTCTGGTCATCACAGCAGCCATCTCGGCTGGGCTGGCCCTCTACTCCCGTCGCCGCCACCTGGCCGCCGGGGAGGGGTGGTTTGCCTTGCTCATGCTCGCCGTAAGTGTGTGGTCCTTGAGCTATGCGCTGGAGTTGAGCAGCGATAGCCTAGCGGGCAAGCTCTTTTGGTCCAAGGTCGAATATCTGGGCATCACTACTGTACCACCCCTGTGGCTCGCCTTTGCCCTCCAATACACGGGGCGAGAAAAGTGGCTGACGCGCCGAAATCGGCTCTTGTTATCCATTGAGCCGGTCGTCACGCTGTTGTTGGTCTGGACCAACGAGTTCCATCGCCAGATCTGGCAGAGTACCGAGCTGCGTACCAGTGGCTCTTTTCCGATGCTGAATATCATAGAATATGGTGCGTTCTTCTGGTTGCACGCGGCGTATTCCTACGTGCTGCTTGCGTTGGGAACGTGGCTGCTTGCCAGGGCGTTCATCGGGTCGTCGAGGCTGTACCGCAGGCAGGTCGCCATTCTGCTGGTGGGCCTGCTGGCGCCGTGGGTGGGCAATGCGCTGTACATCTCTCGTCTGGGCCCGTTTCCGGGCTTGGACCTGACGCCCTTTGGCTACACTTTGACCGGTCTGGCGGTCATCTGGGGGCTTTTCCGGTTCCGCCTTTTGGATATCGTGCCGGTGGCGCGCGACGCCGTCATCGCCGAGATGCCCGACGGCGTGATCGTGCTGGATGCCGAGAACCGCATCATCGACCTTAATCCTGCCGCGCAGCGGATTATCGGACACCAGGAAGATGTCATCGGGCAGTCGGTCGTGCTGGTCCTATCCGGGCGTCCCGATGTGGTCGAGCACTTTCGCGCGACGAGCGAGGCGCGGGGGGATGTTGTGCTTGGCGGAGGGCAAGCGCTGGGCGTGTACGACTTGCGCACGTCGCCGTTGCACGACCGGCACGGCCGCCCTACCGGGCAAATCGTCATGCTGCACGATATCACCGAACGGAAAGAGGCCGAGGAGGCGCAACGCCGCTTGGCCAACCGCCAGGCTACGCTCTACGAGGTTCTCCGGACCGTGGGTGCCTACCTCGATCCGGAGACCGTGGCGCGGGCCGCCGTCATCGTGGTGGCCCGCATGACGAACTGGCCCGTCGTTACCGTCTTATTGCCAGAGGATTCGGAGGGCGGCCAGGCAGCCCGCCTGGCCCCTCAAGCAGAGGCCGGCGTGCTTGCGTCGACCGAGAAGTGGGAGATTACCGCTGAACAAGGTATTGTCGGGCGGGCTTTTAGAACTGGCGAGACCCAGTACGTGCCCGATGTCAGCATCGATCCGGATTACGTGGGGGATATTCCTGCCGTCCGCAGCATGATGGCCGTCCCCCTGCGGCGAAGCGAGCGGGTGTTGGGCGTGCTCGATATCGAGAGCGACGTGCAGGCCGCCTTTGATGGCAACGACGTACTGCTGGCCGAGTCCCTGGCCGAGGCCATCGCTTTGGCGATGGATAACGCCCAACTCCACACCGAGATGCGCCAGCATGCGGACGATCTGGGCATGTTGTACGAGATCACGCGCATCGTGAGCCAGTCACTGGTGCTGGAAGATGTGCTTGCCGAGACCCTGTCTTCGGCCATTACCTATCTTGATCTCGACGCGGGAGTTGTGAGCCTGACCGATCTTGTCGACGGTGGCCTGCACCTGGCGGCAGAGCTAGGACTGCCGCCCGTCTTCCGCGAACGGCTTCAGCAAGAGGGATTGGCCGGGACGCTGTGTGCTTACGTTCATAATAGCGGGCGGGGCGTGCTGGCCATAGGCGACATCGAGCAGGAGACGCCCTCTTTGGCTTGGGCGCGGAAGGAAGCGCCGGCGGCTATAGATAGCCTGCGCGCTATGGGTATGCGAGCCTACGTCGGCATCCCTCTATCGTATCAGGAGCAATCCTTTGGCATACTGTCCCTGTTTGCCCGTCAGCCGCGTACATTTTCTACCAGGATGTTGGCCCAGCAGGTGGCCATCGGTCAACAGATCGCGGCGGCCGTGTCCAACACGCGGCTTTTCCGGTCGATCGCTGACGAGCGCAGCCAGCTACAGGCGTTGATCGCGTCCAGCCGCGATGGCATCATTCTCATCGGGATAGACCAACGCGTGCTGGTCATGAATGCAACGGCTATCAACTTTTTGCACCTGGGTGGCCAACCTGAGGATTGGATCGATCGCCCCCTCAAGGATGCCCTAAGCGTTCTCCGGCGGTATGTCCCTTCTGTTGTGAAGGCCACCATATTCGAAATGCGCCGGGTTCGGAAAGGGGACGAGCCGTTTGGCGAGGGCGAGTACGAGGTTCCCCCGCGCCAGATTCACTGGCTAAACCTGCCTGTGACCTCGGGCAAGAAACCCCTGGGACGCCTCTTGGTGCTGCGTGACGTCACCGAAGAGCGGCTGCTGGAGCGAATGCGGGATGATCTCACCCGCACACTGGTACACGACCTGCGCAACCCGCTCACGTCCATCTCTGTCTCGCTCGACTTGCTGAACAAGGTTTTTGGCGATGCGGCCTCGTCCACTCAGCGACAGATGATGGATATCGCCCGGCAGAACACCGACAAGATGCTGGAGTTGGTCAACGCGATTCTGGATATCGGACGGATGGAGAGCGGCCGGATGCCGTTGCAGAAATCGGCGGTGTCGCTGGGGGAGCTCGTCGCCGGCGTCGTGGAGTCGCAGTTGCCGCTGGTGGCCGAGAAAGGGTTGCGCTTGGAAAACGAGGTGCCGTCTGACCTTCCTCCGGCCTATGCCGACGCCGCGTTGATCGAGCGCGTGCTGCGAAATTTGATTGGCAACGCCATCAAGTTTACCTCGACCGGGGATATTGTCCACGTGGCTGCCCGTGCCGACATGTCGGGCGAACCTTCGCTCCTCGTCTCCATCAGCGACACCGGCCCTGGTATTCCAGCGGATATTCGGGAGCTGCTGTTCCAGAAATTCGTCACCGGCCGGCAGGAAGAACGCGGCAGTGGGCTGGGGTTGGTCTTTTGCAAGATGGCCATCGAAGCACACGGCGAGCGCATCTGGGTGGAAAGCCCGCCTGAGGGCGGTGCGATGTTCACGTTTACCTTGCCGCTGTTCCAAGAATAGGCGGCCTTTTTGGCCGCGGCCAAGAAGGCCGCGCACGTCTACTCTAGCGCCAGCTTCCAGACTTTTTGCACAAAATACTGGGCCATGCCCGAGAATTGTCGGTCTGGTCCGATCAAGGCCTTTAGTTTCCGCATTTTTTCTTCACGGCGAACCGGGCTCAGGTTTGAGTCCAAGAGATCGTCGCGGAACTCGATCAAGATGTCGTACCACTCCCAGCGCAAGCGGCACAGGAGCTCTCGATTCAAACCGTAATACTTCTCCATGGCCTGGACCGCCTCACGCGAGAAGGCGGAGCCTTCCACGGCGACCATCCGTACTTCTTTTAGGGCAGGGATTGCCTTCCAGGCTATGTATTTTTCCGGTTCGTCCGTGTAGGGATTCAATAGCAGCGGTCGTTCCACCAGACAGTCCTGCAGGTGGTTGGCCAGGGGATATCCTTCGTCGATCTTGATGGGGTCCGGGCAGAGCCGGGATGCCAGGGCGTCCAGGTCTGCGTCCGGCGTGTGTGTATTGATCGCAGGCTCCGCCAGGGGAGGGCCCTGAGTGGGGAAATTGTCGCCTTTGTAGACCTGGTTGCATAGCTGGCAAGCGTACAGGTAATTGTCGTAGCAGTACGCTAACCACCAGTATTTCTTTTTGGGCCGATAATGCTCGACATCGCCGTGTGCGCCAGCGCTCACCGTGAGCTCGCAATAGGCGCATTTTTCGTGCGACTCGGCTTTCAGCGCCTCTTTGGCCGGCTTCCAATACTGGGTTTTGAAATCACCTGAAGTTAGTGCGCCCTGGCTTCGCCTTAGCTCCAGTATCTGGCGATTTTTCTTGCGCAAGTGCGCTCCACGGAGGCCGTTGGGAATTCGGTATTGCGGCTTGCCGTTGATCTTGCGCTTTTGCCGGTCCCTGTGGAGCGTGATCACTACTTGGATTTCCTTTCGTCACGGATTTCCTGTAGCAGTGATTTTACTTCATCATACTGGGACATCCCGGCGCTCCAGTCCGGTTGGTCCTCGAGCTGTTCCTCCAGCTCTTTCATGCGCTTTTTTTCGACCGATGTCTTTTTCTTTTTTGCCTCCAACGCTCTATATTCTTCCCGAATCTCCTCCCATTTGCGGGAGCTCATCGTGTCCAGTCCGAAGAACGGCGTCATGATCAACTGGTGCAGCAGTAACTGGTTGGGGGCGCCTTCATAGTGCAGCAGCTCTACCTCGGCGTCGGAAGGGTCATGTCTGACCAGAGAGAACAACTCCCCAACGCCCGCCTGGTGCGCTGTGAAGGGGGAATGGGTCGTGCCGACGACCTGGAAGTTGGGGAATTTGTTGATGATGTATTCACGTAGCTTGCGCTGCCAGTTCAGGTGCAGATGCAGACCGACCTCGTCTATCAGCAGCAGGCCGCGCGCGTGCAAGGGGTTCTTAAAGTCCTCGAAGGTTTCTGTCAGGCGGAACAAGAGATCGCCGCACCACGAGATCGCGTTTTGGTAGCCGTCGCTGAGCAGCGCCAGTGGCACGAGGCCGTCGGGGGTTTGGAACATCAAACGCCGCTTTTCCTTGTCGATTCCGTGGAATTTGACGCCCGGCAGGAAATCACCCAGCGCCATTTGGATTAGGTCCAGGGCTTCTCCGCTCCTGCGGTAGTCGAGATCCATAGCCCAAGTCTCGAAGGATACCAGATCCGCTTCGGGGGTGAACAATGTCGCCACGCTGTTTGCCCGGGGGTGGTCGTACATCCCTTCGCTGGAAAGCGCCTGGAAGCTTTTTTTGACTGGCAGCCTGCGCGACACACCGTATCCCACCGTAAAGTAGTTTCGGTACGAGTGGGCCAGGGCGCGATCCAGCGCGTCCAGCGACTCGCGGTTTTCGTCAAACATCTGCCTGATGTTCTGCCCGCGCTCGAAGCGCAGGGCAATCTCGCGCTCCTCTCCCTTGGCCGTGGTCAGGACTGCCTGGATCTCGGCTTTTTTCTCGCCGGACCGAATCCACGAGTCCGTAGCCCCGACCAGGCTGGCGAGCGCTTCGCTGCCCGCCAGTACCAGGGCGATGGATCGCAGGATGGTGCTCTTTCCCATACCGTTTTCTCCGAGGAGTATGGTCCACTGGCGGACCTTGTCCTGGTCGGTCGTCAGGGGCAACTCGAGTTTTTCGATGCAGCGTATGTTTTCCAGGCATAGAGATTTCAGGAACATGGTTTTCTCCTGTTCTGAGCGAGTCTCCCCGAAGGGAAGACTTCCCGGAAG
>JAFGED010000107.1 GCA_016931785.1 Anaerolineae bacterium | reverse complement strand
CCGAGCAGTGGCCCTCGCTCAAAAAAAGGGAGAGATGGGGGGGCAAGGGCGGCGAAGCGCCCTTGCCCCCCCGACTTTCATCTTTTTTTCGCGAAAGGCAACCGCGAAGCAGGGCTGAGTAGTTACACCGCGGGTTTGATTCTACCTTGACCAAGCCGGGAGTGCAAGTGGACGTATTTACTGCGAAAGGGGCTTGAGCCCTTGTCCACAGGGCAGGCCTTAGCGCAGGGACTTGGCTCAGGACGAGCGTAGGATGAGCATAGTACAGAGACGCAAAATTCCCACATCGAGTCCGTCTTTCTACGCTGCCCCGCCCGGAGATGAATCTGCGGGCTCAAAAAAGAAAGCCCTTCGGGCTACTGTCAGCCCGGCGTCGTCTAGCGGCGTCGCCCTTATGGCGAACACCATCGGCAAGCACCGGGCTGGTGGTCGGCGCACCCGGATTATTTCCTTAACCGGCAAAGCTCCAAGCTGTGAAGTCACCCAACTCGACCTACCGTTTGCTCGCGCACGCCACCTATGTTATACTCACCCCCGTATCCTGACGCACCAGAGTTAGCCAGTATGGCACCACCCATGCGAACCAGTCACCAAACTGAGCACTTTGACCGCATCGGCATGGTCGCCCGGTGGCAGCCCGTACACCGCGGGCACGTGCCCGTACTGCGCGCCCTCTGCGACCGGGCTTCGCAGGCGCTCATCGGCATCGGCAGCTCGAACAAGCACGACTTGCGCAACCCGTTCACGCTTGAGGAAAGGATCGACATGGTTCGCCTGGCGCTTGCCGAGCGCACGAACTATGCCTTGATCCCCGTGCCCGATCTCGACGACGGCCCACGATGGCGCGAGATGGTCGTCAATCTGTTCGGATCGCTGGACCTATTCGTCACCGATAATCCTTACGTCGCGAGCTTGCTCGCGGCTGATTACAAAACCATCAGACCAGTCGAGCTTGTTCCAAAAAACGAACGCGTTGCAGTCAATGGTAGTATGGTGCGCAGAGAGATGGCGCAGGGAGATGGCTGGCAGGCTCTAGTGCCCGAAGAGATAGCGGATTACATCACGGCGAAACATCTCGACGAGCGGTTCCGCCGCGAGTTTGGGTTGCAGGCATTAGCGATGGACACCATATTAAAATAGGAGGAAGCATGTACTCATGGGATGAAGACACCAGCACCTGGTATGGCGAGGGGACATATAGCTATAGCTCTGGAGGTTCGACAAAGCGGAAAGCATCGGCCGAGCGAGCCAAGGCCCACGGGCCGCGCTCCTACGAAAAAAAGGGGGGTCCCAACGAAAAGATCGTCGACCCCAAAAAGCGCATCCGCACCGAATCTACGAACCCTCTCATCATCGCAGTCGACGTGACCGGCTCCATGGCCGATTGGCCGTTCGAGATATTCGACCGGCTGCCCCTGCTCTATAACACGCTTTCGCAATACCGCGAGGATTTAGAGATCAGCTTTGCCGCCATCGGCGACGCGGCGGTCGACCGGTGGCCGCTACAGGTGACTTCCTTCGCCAGCGGGTTCGATCTCGAACAGCTCTTGGGCTCCCTGTATGGCGAGGGCGGCGGCGGGGATGCGGCCGAGAGCTATGGCCTCTTTGCGCATTGGGTCAACACCCACGTCGAGGCGCCCAACGCCAGCGAGACCCCATTCCTCATCGTGTTTGGCGACGTCACCATGCATTCAAAGGTTCCCCAGGATCAAATAGCCCACTATCTTGGCGACCGCGTTGGCAGCGACGTCGATGCCGTCAAGACCTGGGGCCAGATCAGCAAGACCTGGAACACGTGGTTCCTGCGGCGTCCAACCGGCAAGCCGGGAGACCAAGTCGACAAGCAATGGGGCAAGGCCATCGGCGAGCAAAAGATCTTTCACATCGAGGATGAGCAGCGGGCTGTGGACTATGCCATGGGCCTGATCGCCAGAGCCTGGGGACATTTTGGAGACTTTCAGGACAACATGCGCGCCCGTCAGAGCGAGGAAAAGGTAGCCAAGGTGAGCGCGCCAATTGCGATGAAATGCCCACTCTGCGGCGCGCCGATCCCCGTCGGCGCCAGTGGCATGTTCAGCTGCAGCTACTGCGGCGCCACGCTAAAGCTTTGAGCGCCCCCGTGATCATACGCGCTATCGTCACCACTCCGCCTTACGCGACTTTTCTCGACGAGGTGGCCCGACATCCCCTGGTATGCGGATTCCGCCTCAACTCGGTGATGCCGCTGAAGGACGGCCCGGCCGAGGCGCTGGAGCGCCTGCGCGCTTTCGGCCAACCCCTGTGGGTCGATCTCAAGGGGAGGCAACTGCGGGTGGTCGGAGCGGCGATCCCGCCGTATACCGAGGTGCGCCTGAGCCACCGCATCCGCGTCGACACGCCAGTCGACGCCTTCTTCAGCGACGGGAACGAGTGCATTCGGGCCTTGGCCGTCGACGGGGACCGGCTCATCCTGGAGGATGGGCCGCGCCGGCTCGTCGGGCCGGGGGAGTCGGTCAACATCGTGCATCCCTCTCTCGATATCGAGGGAACGCTTACCGAGACGGATCGAGCCTATCTATCTGCGATGCGAGAACTTGGGCTCAGGCGCGTCATGCTTTCGTACGTCGAGGGCCCTTCCGACGCCGACGAAGTCAAGAGCCTTCTCCCGGATGCGGAGATTATGCTCAAGATCGAGACACAACGCGGCCTCGACTATGCACGAAAGTATCGAGCCTCGCAAGGACAGCTCATGGCAGCGCGCGGGGACTTGTACGTCGAGGTCCTGCGCCCGCATCGCATCGTGAGCGCGCTGCGCGATATCATCAAAGCCGACCCGCAGGCCGTGGTCGCAAGCCGCATCTTTGACTCCCTAGCCCACACGCCGGTCCCCGTGAGTGCCGACATCGGCGACGTGGCGTACCTGATTTCCCTCGGATACCGCACGTTTCTGTTCGGCGATATCGTGTGCCTGCAACGCGACCCGTTGCTTGAAGCGCTCAATCTGCTAGAAGAAATTGCGGGAGAATTCCGGTGAGAATGGCACTGGCGCAGGTCAACCCATGCGTGGGCGACCTTGCAGGCAACGTCGCACGCTGCCTGGCGGCGATAGAGGCCGCCCGCAAGAAAAACGCCGCGCTCATCGTACTGCCAGAGATGGCCATTCCCGGGTGCCCGCCCCGCGATATCCTATTGGATCCCAGCTTTTCCGCGGCGGTGTTCGAGGCGACCGCCGACCTCGCCCGCCGGGCCGGCGAGGGGCCGCCCGTCATTGTTGGCAGCTTGACGGCGAGCGGCAGGCATCCCCCCAACCATCCCGGACTCTACAACGCCGCAGTTCTGCTGAGCGGCGGCGAGGTGAGCTTAGCGGCAGCCAAGCGGCTGCTGCCCGCCCACGACGTCTTTTACGAGCCACGCTGGTTTGTAGCGGGCCCAACACAGCCTACCCTGACCATTACAGGCAGGCGCGTAGGGGTCTTGATGGGGGATGACCTGTGGAATGAGGGACACGAAATCCATCCGCCGGCTGATCTCCTCGGTGCCGGCGCCGACTTGCTGATCTGTCTCGCCGCCTCACCATACCATCGCAAGGTCATGGCACAGCGGCTCGATCATGCCCGCCGTCCTCGCAGTCCAATATTGTATGCCAATCTGTGCGGCGGAAACGACGAGCTGATTTTCGACGGCAGGAGCTTTGCCATCGACCGGCATGGCGACATCGTCGCCCGGTTGAAAGGATTCGAGGAGGACGTACAAATCGTAGACCTCGAGGCAAGCGCGCCCATCGCGCCAGAGGACGCGATCCCCGAGGAAGAGGTCTATCAAGCGCTCGTCCTGGGGGTACGCGACTTTGTCCGGAAGAACCAAATGGAGCGCGCATTCCTCGGGCTGTCCGGCGGCATCGACTCGGCCGTCGTGGCCGCGATAGCGGCAGAGGCCCTGGGACCCAGCCGCGTCACAGCGGTGGCGATGCCATCCCGCTACACCGACCCGCGCTCCACAGCATGTGCGCGCGAGCTGGCCCAGGCCCTGGGCATCGGCTTCGAGGTCGTGGAGTTGGAACCCCTGCACGCCGCCGCAGAAAAGGCCCTCGCAGATCTGGTGGCGGGCGGGACGGCCGCCGAAAACGTCCAGGCCCGGATACGCGCGCTGATCTTGATGGGCTTTGTGAATCGCCACGGCGGCATACTCCTGAACACGAGCAACAAGACGGAACTGGCCCTGGGCTACGGCACGGTCTATGGCGATACCGCCGGCACGCTGTGTCCCATCGCGGACCTGACGAAGCCGGGAGTGTACGCGCTGGCACGCTGGATCGACGCCCAGCGCAGCATCATCCCAAAATACACGCTGGAACGCCCGCCTTCGGCCGAGCTAAAACCCGATCAAGTCGATCCGTTCGACTATGACGAGGTGGGCCCGGCAATGGAACGCCTCGTACAGGAGAACCGCAGCAATCCCGCCCTGCGGCGCTCTGAACACAAGCGCTGGCAGATGGGCGTCATCCTAAAAGTCAGCGAAAAGTCATTCGGCACCGGCCGCATGATCCCGATCACGCGGCAATAAAGATAAAATGCTACTGCTCAGGCATACGCCTGATATGACTCCCGAACGTAAACAGAGGGTAACTACTCAGGCTATTCGCCCGAGCAGTCTCCCTCGTTCGAAAAAGGGAGAGATGGGGGTTTGGAGAGCGGCGAT
>JAFGED010000459.1 GCA_016931785.1 Anaerolineae bacterium | reverse complement strand
TACGCCGTGCAAACGGCGCTGTTTGCCAGTGGCAGTTGCGAAGCAACTGCCAAGCAACTTTGAGCAAAGCGAAAAGTTGCCATAGGCTCTTATGGAAAACGAGGAAAAACCACAGGCCGCCCAACCAAGCGAAGCCCGGCGCACCTTTATCCTCAGTGTTTTCAACGGGGCGATCTTTGAGCTGGCCAGGGGGCTGATCGATCCGTCCCTCGTCCTTGCCACCTGGTTCGTGGGACGGCTAACTACGTCGAACCTGCTCGTCGGGCTTGTGGCTCCGTTGGGGAACGCGGGTTGGTTCCTGCCCCAGGTCTTTTTCTCTGCCCGCATCCAGCGCATGGAGCGCAAGATGCCCGTCTACACCACGGCAGCGGTGATCCGCGTCATCGTCTGGGCGCTCCTGGCTGTGGTGGTCTGGCTGGTCGACAAACCGGCCTTTCTCCTGGTCGCCTTCTTCGTCCTGTATGCCGTTGCACAATTGGCCGCCGGTCCGGCCGGATTGACCTTTTTCGATATCGTGGCCAAGACGATACCGGCCCGGCGTCGAGGCCGGCTGTTCGCCTCGCGGTTGTTCATCGGCGGCGTGCTGGCGCTGGGATCCAGTTGGGTCGTCAAAGAAGTGCTGGGACATCCGAATCTCCCGTTCCCCCACGACATCGCGCTGCTGGTGGCACTCTACAGCGTGCTGTTGATCCCGGCATTCGCGACCTTTATCGCCGTTCGCGAACCTCCGGCAGTGACAGCGAATGAGCCGGTGGTACTGAAAGAACAATTGCGGCGGGCAGGCCGGCTCCTCCAAGAAAACAGGATCTATCGGCGCTACGTGATCATTCGTATGCTGCTCGCCCTGACCGGCGCCGCGCTGCCTTTCTATGGCGTCTATGCCAAGGATGTCCTGGGAGCCGAGGCCAGCATGGCCGGCATCTACACGGCCGTCAGCACCGCGGCGAGGTTGCTTTCCAACCTGGCGTGGGGAGCGATCAGCGACCGGAAAGGCAACCGCCTGGTGATGCGGCTGCTCATCGTAGGAAGGGGATTGACGGTGCTGTTGGCCCTGGCCTTGGTGGGGGTGGTCGTGTTTCTGAATCCCAAGGGGGTGTGGCTGCCCTATCTGGCGCTGCCCCTGTTCCTCCTGGATGGTGCGATGTTTCCCGCTGGCGTGTTGGCGGGCAGCAACTTTGTACTGGAGCTGGCGCCGGAAAGCGAAAGGCCCATCTGCCTGGGACTCACCAATACACTGAGCGGCGTCGTGACCCTTTTTTCCGCACTGGGCGGCCTGCTGGTAGACTGGCTTGGCTTCGCTGGCTTGTTTGCAACGGCGCTGGCGCTGTGCGTGATAGGACTGATGCTGACGTCCGGGCTGCCGGAGCCGAGGGAGAATGAACGAATGCACGAATAGACAAATGTACGAATGAGTCCACTCGTTCATTCGTGCATTCGCATATTCGCTCATTCGCCCAGTATCGCCCGCGCGGCCAGTAACCCCGAAGCCGAAGCCTGCACAAGGCCGCGCGTGATCCCCGCCCCATCGCCGCAGGCGTACAGCCCTTCCACTTCCGTCTCTAACTTTTCCGTCAGCTTGAGCCGGTTGGAGTAGAACTTGGCCTCGACCCCGTAGAGCAGCGTGTGGCGCGAGCACACCCCCGGCATCACCTCGTCCAGCGCGTGCATCATCTCCAGGATGTTGACCACGTGACGGTGGGGCAGAACCAACCCCAGGTCGCCCGGTGTGGCGCTCCTGAGGGTGGGGGTGACGATCGAGCGCCGCAGCCGTTCGGGTGTGGAGCGTCGGCCCGATTCGAGGTCGCCCAACCGCTGTACGATCACGCCGCCACCCAGTAGATTGGCCAGCCGGGCGATGGACTGCCCGTAGGTCACGGGGTCGTCGAACGGCTCGGTAAAGTTCTTGCTCACCAGCAGCGCAAAGTTGGTGTAATACGTCTTGCGGTCGGCGTAGGAGTGGCCGTTGACCGTCGTCACGCCGCCTGCATACTCCAGCGCCACCTCGCCATACGGGCAGACGCAGAACGTCCTCACGAGATCGTCAAAGCTCTTTGAGTAGTAGAGAAACTTGAACTCGTACAGCAGCTCGGTGACCGGCTCCACCACCGTTGCTGGCAGTTCCACCCGCACGCCGATGTCGACCGGGTTGCAGGTCAGTGAGAGGCCCAACTCGGCGGCGACCGACTTGAGCCAGTCCGCCCCCTCCCGTCCCGGCGCGATGATGACGCGCGCTGCCTCGATCGTCTGTCCATCCTCCACCTCGACGCCGGTGACCGATCCGCCGTTGATGAGCACCCGCGCCACGGGCGTGCGTGTGCTGACCTGCACGCCGCGGCGAACCAGATCGTCGTGCATGCGCGTCATGATCTCGCTGCTGCGCTCCGTGCCGATGTGGCGGATGGGGACGGAGACCAGACGCAGGCCCGCCAGCGCCGACCGTTTCTCCAGCAGCTCGAACTCGTCGGTGTGCTCGCCATAGACGGGCCGGTCGGCGCCGTAGGAGACGTACATGCGGTCCACCTCGTCGATCAGCGCCTGGGCCTGCTCCTCGCCCAGTAGATCGCCCAGGTGCCCGCCGGAGGCCGGGGAGAGCGTCAGCTTGCCGTCGCTAAAGGCCCCCGCCCCGCCCCATCCGGTCATGATCGAGCAGGGCTGGCAGTGGGCGCACTCCTTGCCCTCCCGCGCCGGGCAGCGGCGCTTGTCGATTGCGTTCCCCTTGTCAAATATCGCCACGCGCAGGTCGAGCCGCTCGCTCAACTCCAGCGCGGCGAAAATGCCCGCCGGCCCCGCGCCGACGATGATCACGTCGTATTTTGGGTTAGGCATCTTGTTCCTCCAACCCGTTGCCCCTACTTGTATTCCTCCCGCTGCGGATACCAGGCATCGAAGGCGACGGTGGGCTCGTCGAGCACCGTGGCGCTGTGGGGCACGTTCGGCGGGCAGCAGACGCCCTCGCCGGCCCGCAGCACGCGCACCTCG
>JAFGED010000106.1 GCA_016931785.1 Anaerolineae bacterium | reverse complement strand
ATCCGTGCGCTGCGGGCGATCAAGCACGCGCAGCGCAGCCTCGTCCAGGCCACCCGCGCTGCGCTAGACGATAGCAAGTTTACCTAGATGGGACAAGCCGATCAGAAGATCATCAAAGGGCGCTACCAGGTCGTCCCGCGCACGCTGTGCTTCATCACCCACGGCGATGACGTGCTGCTGCTGCGCGGCGCGCCCGATAAGCGCATCTGGCCGGACAAGTACAACGGCGTCGGCGGGCACGTGGAGCCGGGTGAGGACGTCCGCAGCGCAGCGCTGCGTGAAATCCGCGAAGAGACCGGGCTGGAGGTGCGCGACCTGCGGCTGCGCGGTGTGATCAACGTCCCCGTGGACGCGGAAACCAACACTGGCATCCTGGTCTTTATCTTTACCGCCGCTGCTGAGGCGAGGGACGTGCGACCATCGGAGGAAGGCACGCTGGAATGGGTGCCGCGCGGGCGGCTGCTGGAGCTGGACCTGGTGTAGGACCTACCCACCCTGCTTCCCCGCGTGCTGGCGATGAAAGCGAGCGATCCCCCCTTCTTCGCCCATTATCGCTACGACGAGCAAGATCGATTGGTGGCGACTTTCACGGGCTGAAGCGGAACAGGCACACATCCCCATCTTGAACCACGTAATCGCGCCCCTCGGTGCGCAGGATGCCGCGCTCGCGCGCCGCGTGCCAGTCCCCCACTTCCATCAACTCCTTGTAACCCAACACCTCGGCCTTGATGAACCCCTTCTCCATCTGGGTGTGCACCTTGCCCGCCGCCTGGGCAGCCTTGGTGCCCCGCTGGATCGCCCAGGCCCGCACCACCTTGCCGCCGGTGATGGTGCAAAAGGTGATCAGATCGAGCACCTCGTAGCCCGCCCAGGCCAGCGCCTCCAGCCCCGACCGCTCCAACCCCACGTCGGCGCGGTAGGCCGCGGCCTCGTCGGGCGGCCACCCGGCCAGGTCCGCCTCGAGTTGGGCGCAGATGACGACAAAGGGCGCGCCATTACCTTTCGCCAAACGGGCGACCTCCGCGGCCAGCGCGCCGCCATCGGGCAGGTCGCCCTCGCTCACGTTGGCCACGTAGACGCGTTTCTTGGCGGTGAGCAGGCTCATCTCCTGCGCCAACAGCACACGCGCCTCATCGCCCGTTGTCCACACCTCGGCCCGCTCCCCGGCCTGCAGCCGCGCGTGCAGGTCCTCCAGCGCCTCGATCTCGACAGCATAGTCGCGCGGGTTGGCCTTGGCCGCCGAGTGCACCTTTTCCAGCCGCCGCTCCATCACCTCCAGGTCGGCCAGTATCAGCTCCAGGTCGAGCACGCCCAGATCGCGCAGGGGATCGACGGTGCCATCGACGTGCGCTACGTCGGGGTCCTGAAAGCAGCGGCAGACCATGGCAACGGCATCCACGCTGCGAATGTAGCCCAGAAATTGGTTGCCCAGCCCTTCGCCGCTGTGCGCGCCCTTCACCAACCCCGCGATGTCCACGAACTCGACCGTCGCCGGCGTCACCTTATCCGGCCCCACCATCTCTGCCAGCGCCGCCAGCCGCAGATCGGGAACCGCCACCACGCCCAAGTTGGGCTCGATGGTCGTGAAAGGATAGGCCGCCACGGTAGCGCCTGCATTCGTGAGTGCGTTAAAAAGCGTGGACTTGCCCACGTTAGGCAAGCCCACCAGTCCGATGTGCAACGCCATGCATCACCTCAAGGACTCCGGCTCGGCCAAAGGCAGAAGGACGTGGAATGTGCTCCCTGTATTCAACTCGCTCTCGACCCACACCCGCCCGCCGTGTCGCTCGACGATGGACTTGACGATGGCCAAACCCAAACCCGTGCCCGGTATGTCCGCCGTATCGCGCCGCTTGATGCGATAGAATTTCTCGAACAGGCGCACCTGGTCGTCGGGAGCGATGCCGATTCCCGTATCTGTCACGCGGATCGCAGCCTGCTTGTCGTGTACAGATAGGCTCACCGTCACCACGCCGTCGCTGGGCGTGTACTTGATCGCGTTATCCACCAGATTGGCGACCATCTGGCGCAGCAGCGCGGCGTCGCCCGAGACCACCGCCGTCCCTTCCGGTGGTTCCAGCCGCACCGCCAGCCCTTTGGTGATCGCCCGCGCCCGCATACCGTCCACCGCCTCAATCAGGATCGCCCCCAGGTGACACGGCTTGCGCTCCAATCCCACACCGGCCTCGACGCGCCCCAGGTCGAGCAAGTCGTCGATCAACTCGCTCATCTGCCCGACCCCCTGCAGGATCTTGTCGACGTACTCGCTCTGCTTCTCGGTGAGGCTGCCCACCATCGGGAGCATCGTCGTGTAGCCGCGCATGAACGTCAATGGCGCGCGTAAATCGTGGGAAACCGTGGCCACAAAGTCGGACTTGAGCTCGTCCAGCTCCTTGAAATGGGTGATATCGCGCATCACCGCCACGCGGCCGATCCGCTCGCCATCGGAACTCAGTATCATCGAGACGCTGGCATACAACGTCCTTCCATCGGGCAGCGGCACTTCCTCATTCAGGGCCTCGCTATCGGAAAGAGGCCCGCCAAAGATTCGCTCCAACACGGATTCCAGCGCGGTCTCGGCGATCTTTTGGCCGATGACCCGCTCGGCCTCGATGCCAAATGCCCGCTCGGCAGCCGGGTTCGCCAAAAGGAGGCAATCGTCACGGTCGGTCACCAGAACGGCGTCGGTGGTGCTGGCCAGGATCGCCGCCAGACGGCGCCGCCCGCCCTCCGCAGACTGGAACAGACGCGCGTTCTCCACCAGCACGGCCGTCTGGCTGGCCAGAGTAGAGAGCAGATCGATCTCGGATGGCTCGAATTGCCGCACCTCGCCATACCCCACCCACATCACGGCCGGCACCTGAGCTTTGGTGCGCACGGGCAGGGCGATGACCGATTTGATCGACCCATCCAGTGTTTCATCGGTCAAGCTCCTGGCCCGCGCCAAGTTCTCCAAGATCAGGGGCGTCTCCATACCCCTGGCTGCCCCGGCCAACGCCCGGTCGAGGGAGCCCAGTCCTTCACGCGGCTCGCCGCGCGACATCACCATTTGGGGAAAGCCGTCGGCCGAGAGAAGGACGATGCGCGCCACCTCAGCCTGGGTCGCCTTGAGCACGCCTTCGAGAATGAAAGGCATCCCCCTTGGCAATTCCAGCGTGGCCGAGACCGCCTGGCTGACCTGAAGCAACAGCGACAGGTCTCCCATACGCCCCTTCAACCGCACGCGCATACTCTCGAACGCATCCCCCACCTGCGCCACTTCGTCGGCGCCCGGTATCTGCACGGATTGCGTCAGGTCGCCCTCGGCAATGTGCCTCGCCGCAGTGGCCAACTGCTTCAGCGGGCGCGTCAGCCAACTGGTCACGAGCGGTATGACGACGATCAACCCCAAACCCATCAGCAACTGCAGGCCAAGCAACGGCGCGGCGATCTGCGCTGCCTGCGCCTGTACGGCCTTGTAAGGGAGGCGTACCACCACGGCCCAATCGCTGCGCCCCTGCACAGGCAGGTAGTAGACCAACTGGCGCGTGTTATCCCTCGGATTGCGCCCTTCGTAAGCCTCGCCCTCTCGCACATCGTATGCGCGGAGGGGGACATCGATCTTGGACCACTCCGTCAAAAGCATGCCGGTCTCGGGATGTGCGATGATTTGCCATTTCTCGCCCACCTGCTCGACGATAAACCCCTCGCCCAGCTCGCCGCCGCGCGTGCCTATCCACTGCAGGCTTTCCAGGATTGGACCCAGAACCGGGTGACTCGCATCGAGCCGGACGCGCCCGAGCAACACGCCAAAGCGATTGCCCACGCCGCTCTCGACCGGCATCAGAATCGACAGGATGACCTCCCCCTCGGGCGCGCGGTGCACCGTACTCGACTGAGGCGCACCCTGATCGGTCACGCGCTGCACGAGCATCTTTTCCTGATCGGTCAACTCCGGGGAGCTTAGCGCACCCGAGTCATCAGTCTGCTCAGGATAATACGCCAGCAGCTTGCCATCCGAATCAAGCAGCATCAACTGATTGAAGAAAGCCAACATGCTCAGATCGTTCTGCAAACGCGCCGTCAACGCGCTGGGATCGTCTTGCAGCAGCCCGGCATCATCGGCGAATCCACCCAGCAATCCCTGGCCAATGTGAGTGAAATAGGCAATTTGCTCGGCGGCGCTGGTAGCGCTCCGCTCCATCCCGTACACCGCTTCCAAGGTCGCCACATCGAGCGTCCTCATCGTCACAGCATAGACGAGCACAATCGTCATGGCCATGATCAGCGGCACGAACAAAAAGAGCATCCTGCGGTTGAGCGTCCGGAGGTAGGGAGGTATCCGGAGTTGAGCGGGGGACGGCACAAGAGAGGGTAGGAACAAGTAGATCGCCTGGATGATGAGGGCGGCTACGAGGCTCTCCAGCAGCATGGGCACGAGGTGAGAGCCCGTCAACGTGACCGCATAGTCAAGCCCGGCCAGCCACATATCCCCGGCCTCTAGCCAGGATTCGCCCAAATGATGCGCAAAGACCGAAAGCAGCAGGAACGGCGACGCAAGCAGCGTCGCCAGCGGCCCCGCGACGCCGGGCTGACGCAAGATAGACGATAGGCGCCCCCGATAATCCTGGCGCAGAAAGAATCCGACCAAAAAACCGAACAGGGCAAAATGGAAGGGGTCGGTGATACTGCCGGTCATCATCCAGGTGCGAAAAGTCCCACACAGCAGACCCACCAACAGCGCGGGACCTGCGCCTACCCAGGCCGCAGTGGCGATGACGGGCAGAGCCAATAGAGACGCAAACGGTTCGGGCGGTGGAGCGGGGCGATTTGGAGGCGGTAGGTCAGGAGCAAGAAAAGGCACCGCCAGGCCAACGCTCGTCAAAAAAGCTACCAAGACGACGGCCAGTAAAAGTCCGAGAAACAGGGCGAGGCGACGCCAGCCAAATCTAAAGTCGCGCCAGGCGACAATAAGAAGTGCAAGCAAGACCAGCGCATAGAGCGCCAGGAGAAGGTATTCCAACCAAGATACTTCAAAATCCATAAACGACGGTCCTTCTCCGTCCTTAAGCTTTAGAAATTATAGCACCACCGTAGAAATAATTCAAACTTCCGGGCAATTGAGTGCACTTGTTCCCTGGGCAAGGGTTCGTGCGAGCACAAACTTGGGTTTGCCCGGGGCTCTTTAGGCGCGATTTCCAAATCGCGCGGTTTGGAAACTACGGCTACGAGGCGCACTCTCTGCCAACATGCACTCACAATGGGCTAGATGGCTTTCAACCTACCAAATCCGTACAGATCCTGCTCCCGATTCAAACTTTGCCCAACTGGCCGACATGAGTATAATACATTCAGCGTAACTACTCAGCCTTGCTTCGCAGCTGCCTTTCGCGTGCGAAAAGAGAGGGAGCGGGGGTTTGGAGAGCGGCTTCGCCGCTCTCCAAACCCCCATCTCTCCCTTTTTCGGGCGAGGGCCACTGCTCGGGCGAATAGCCT
>JAFGED010000458.1 GCA_016931785.1 Anaerolineae bacterium | reverse complement strand
TTGGGGGCGGCAGCCCCCGCGCGAGCAAAGCTCGCACTGGCTTCTTCCCTTAAGAAGCCCCGGCGCTTTGCGCCGGGGAGCTTCACTCCGACGAGGAGGTGTCGCAATGGACGAGCCGCTCGACCTGGTGGATATCTATGGCGTGGACGCCTTTCGCTACTTTCTCACACGCGACATGGCGCGGGAGCGCGACGTCGAGTTCAACGTCGAGGTCGTGGCGCAGCGGTATCGGGACGACCTGGCCAACGACCTGGGGAATTTGCTTCACCGGGTGGTGGACATGGTCGGGCGGTATTGCGACGGTCGAATTCCAGAAGCAGGTGACCCAACGGACGAGGAAGCGGCGCTGCGCAAGCGGTGCGGGTCGCTAGTGCTGCAGGTGTTCAAGCGCGTGGAGATCATCGCGCCCAACGAGGCGGTGACCCAGACGATGGGCGTCGTCAAAGAGATCAACGGCTACCTGGAACGCACCGCGCCGTGGAGGCGGGCCAAGGAGGGCCGGGGGGAGCGAGTGGCAACCAGCCTCTACACCGCCGCCGAGGCACTGCGTCTTTGCTCCGTACTGCTCCATCCCGTGATGCCAGAGCGAACAGCAGAGCTGTGGCATCGCCTGGGCTGGCGGCCGCCGGAGCCGTTGCGGGACGGGCTTGATTGGGGCGGGCTTCAGCCAGGGTTGCACGTAATCCCCGGGCCGCCGCTGTTTCCGAGAATCGAGTAAAAGTGACACCCCTGGCCGCGCCGACCAGGGGTGTTGTTGGAACCGTAGGGCCCTACGCTATCCAGCCTTGGTTTTTGCAAAAGTTCGTCAGCACGGGAATTTCTACCAGCTCGCCCTGGTAGGCCTTGTAGGCCCAGTAGAAAAAGACGAGGAACAGCACCCCGCCAAACCCAATAGTGATGGTGGTGATGATGACGGTGACGATGCCGGTGGCGATAGAGAGTATGGCGTGATAGCGGACGAAGGCACTGCCCTTCGTGTTCTCCATCAGCAGGGCCACGATGGCCAGGATGGGCCACAGTATTGGCAACCAACTCAGCGCTGCCCACAACTTTTCATCTTGTGTCTTTTCTTCCATCTTTTAGCTCCTTTTTCAAAAGTCATTTTGATGTATGTGCGAACTGCTATAGATTGTACAGGAAATTCAGAATTTAGCAAAGTGGATACTATTGGCTGGAATTGTCCAGGTGGAGGGTGTGGATTGTGCCGTACTCTCGCCCCATGACCACGCGCACGTCGCCGCTGCTGAATCCGTAGACGATGGACCACTGCGTTTCTACTTGGGCCACGTCTTCCAGGAGATCGACGGCTTCCTGGGGCGCGAGGCGCCCCCCGGTTTCGGTGAGGCGCTCGTCGAGCGTGGCGTAGCGCCGGCAGCCGCCAGCGCCGCTGGCCGTGACGCGCAGGTGATTGGTCGCCAGGTGGAAGGGCGCCTCGTTGGGGATGACGATCATCCGCCCCGCTTGAAACTCGACCAGTACCGCGCGTCCCGATGCGTCGGCGATCAGGTAGTGGAGCGGCGGCCCGCCGCTCCAGACGATGTTGTAGCTCTCGATGATGGCGACGGCCTCGTCCACGTCGCGGGCGTGATCGAGCATCTCGCGTATGATCGCCAGCGAGCCGATCATCTCCTTGTCGGGATCGTCAGGCGTCACACTCTCGGGCACGGCGGCCATGCCCACGACCAGGCCGTGCTCGTTCATGCCGTCAAAGGGCCAAAAGGGCGCCCCTAGCAGCGCCGCACGGTCGGCCAGGGGTAGGTCGGTCAGCGACCGGACCTGGTCTTTATCAACGAGGTAGCCGATATCCACCATCGACACCGAGGCATAGCCATCCGGCGGGTCGGTGAACAGGAGCAGGGCCGGGCTGTATTCCCAGTCAAAGTTGCGTCCATAGACCATGCCCTCGGCGTCGCCCAGGGCGGCAAAGAGGGAGCAGGCCCATTCAGGGCTGGCGGGTGTGCCTGCTCGGTTCCTGTACTGGTCGTACGCGCCGTGGAAGCGCATCGTGTAGAGCGGATAGTCGTCTATCTTTTCCAGGCTGCCGAGGGTGGCGGTTTCGTCGTCCGTCAGCCGCGAGTCTGCGTCCGTCAGCCCCGAGTCGGCAGGGGCGGTAGCCTGCGCTGCCGTCGGCTGGGCAGGCGCAGGAGGGCAGCAGCCGGCAGCAGCGCCCAGGATCAGAACCGCGCAGGCGATCAGGTGGAAATGCTTGCGAACGTCCATTTACATCCTCTCTAGAATGTCAGAATCAGTCGCGGCGGCCTGAGAACGTGCGTCTTATTTCTGCGATGGCCGCTGCCTGTGCGGCTGACCGAATGCCCTCCCGCCACGGTGATCGAGCGCTCATGCGAGCGCTCCTTCGAAGGTCGCCACGGGGACCGCGTCCTGCGGCAGACCGCACGTCTGGGCCAGCTCATCTTCACCCCAGCGCACGTGCCACTGTCCGCCATGTCCCAGCGCCGCGGCTGCCAGCGTGACGTGGGCCATCACGATGCCGGCGTCGATGGGGTGGGGTCTCGTCAGCGCCAGTGCGATACTATTGGCCTGGACGATAAAGCGCCAAGGTTGGCGATTGGCAGCCGAGGGGGCCAGCCGGGCGTGCTCCAGCAGGAAGACGGGCGCCGGATCGGCGCCCTCTGGCGACCAAGGCTCTCCCCATTGCTCGGCAAAGACGATCTCTGTCAGAGGCTTGCGCTTGTGGCCGCCTGCCAAGCGGCGGATTGTGCGCGTGTGAACGCGGCCCCAGCTGCGCTGGCTGGGGGTGCCCAGCGCGATGACGGCCGCCGCCACTTCTCCCGGCGACAGCCCTACCGCGTCTCCGGCGCTCTGGGCGTCGTAGGTGCCCGTGATCCAGCACGTGCCCAGGCCGAAGCGCGTCGCTTCCAAAACCACCTGCTCCAGCACGTACCCCAGATCGATCCGGGCGACGTCGCTTTCCCGGGGCAGCACGCCGACCAGGAGGTGGGGCGGCGTCAGCACCAGCCCGTAGGAGCCGATCACGTGGGAGATGATGTGCTGCGTCTGATCCGCGCCGCTGACCAGCGCCACGCGCGGTGGCGCGTCGGTCAGAGGTTCGATGGCTTTCGCCAGGGCGAGCAGATGCTCCAGGCGGTCTGGCTCTACGGGTTGCTCGTCGTAGCTGCGGACGCTAGTCCGCTGTCGAACCGCTTCCAGGATTTGCACTTGCCTCGTCCGTTTCCTCGCCCTCGAGTATGCCCTCGCTCCTCAGCACGGCCTTTAGCGCCTTGATCGCCACTTCCAGCATCTTGTCATCGGGCTCGCGGGCCGTGAGCCGTTGAAGCGCCAGGTTGGGTGTGGCCAGCACGCGCGCCCATGGCCGGTCGATGAAGCGGGCCGTCAGGCGGATGAACTCGTAGGCGATGCCGGCGATGGCGGGAATCAAGACGACGCGGCTGGCGATGCGCCAGGCCAGCGGCAGTTGGCCCAGGGGCGCTAGCAGGAGGAAGGTCAGCAAAACCGACGTGAGGAGGAAGGCCGTGCCGCAGCGCGTGTGGGCCGTCGTAAAGCTGCGCACGCTCTCAACCGTCAGCTCCGCTCCGGCCTCGTAGGCGTGGATCGTCTTGTGCTCCGCGCCGTGGTAGGCGAACACGCGCTTGATATCGGGCAGCAGCGTGATCGCCCAGATGTAGCCCACGATCAGGAGCAGCCGGATGATGCCCTCGATCAGGCTTGCGAGCCACTCCGAGGGCAGGTATGAGGCCACCAGCCCGGCCAGGAGGGACGGCAGGGCCATAAAGAGCCCGACTCCCAATCCCAGGCCCACGATCATCGTCCCCCAGGCGACGGGCCCGGATAGGGACGCTTCTTCGCCCATGGCCACGTCGGCCGACATGTTGAGCGCCTTTATGCCCAGGCCAAGCGCGTCCCACAGCATCATCAGCCCGCGCGCGAAGGGGATGCGGCTGATCGGGCCGGTATAGAGCTTTTCGTTCAGCGGTTCCGTCTTGACGACGATGTGCCCATTGGGGGCACGCACCGCGACCGCCATCGTGTGCGATCCGCGCATCATCACGCCTTCAAGCACTGCCTGCCCGCCGTAATTGAAAGGTTTGCCCAAGATGTGCCTCCTGATTGTGAGGGGCATTGTACAACGCGCTGCCTATGCTGTCAATGGGATGTAAAAAGTAAGTAACTACTCAGCCTTGCTTCGCAGTTGCCTTTCGCGTGTGAAAAGAGAGGGGGCGGGGGATTGGAGAGCGGCGAAGCCGCTCTCCA
>JAFGED010000457.1 GCA_016931785.1 Anaerolineae bacterium | reverse complement strand
TGCGGGAAAAGGTGCAGCATCGGCTCGTCCGTCCACTGGCTCTGGTAAAAGTAGTATCCATCCTTGGGGAAGCCGCACAGATCGAGCACGCCGCTGCTGCTGCTCTTGTGCGGCCAGCGCGCCTCGCCTAGGTAGTCGACGCCGGTCCACATAAAGTCGCCCGCCACGTAATCGTGCGAGCGCGTGAACTTCCACAACAGCTCGGCGCGCAGCATACGCACGTGATAGGGCGGCCACCAACCGCCCGTCGTCTCCAGGCTGTACTCCCCTCTCACACCGCCCACAGAGACGTTCTCGCTGCCGATCATCCTGCGCTGCGGGTAGCGCTGCCGGTCGATGCTGTAGTATCTTTCCGCCCGCTCGCCCCAGCGGTCGACGTAGTTGTACCCCACCACGTCCAGCAGCGCGGCAAAGGGTTCCGTCGTAGGCATGGGGGCCGCGATGTTATCGCACGCTGCAGTCACTGGCCGCGTGGGATCCTCTCGATGCACGACGTCCACCAGTCGTTCCAGTATCGCCGCCCCCTCCGGGCGCGACTGCTCGGGGATCTCGTTGCCGACGCTCCACAGGACGACGCACGGATGGTTCCGGTCCCGATGCAGCAAGCCCTGCAAGTCCTCAATCGCCCACTCGGCAAAGGAATCGTGATAGCCGTACTCTAGCTTACCCTCCTCCCACTCATCAAAGGCCTCGTCCATCACCAGGAAGCCCATCCGGTCGCAAAGATCGAGGAGCTCGGGCGCGGGCGGATAGTGGCTGGTGCGGATGCCGTTGCAGCCCATCGCCTTCAGCAGCTCCAGCCGTCGCTCCCACACCCGCTCCGGCACCACCGCTCCCAGGCAGCCGCCGTTGTGGTGCACGCAGACGCCGTTGATCTTGACCCGCCGCCCGTTGAGCAAAAAACCCCGGTCCACGTCAAAGTGGATCGTGCGGATGCCAAAGGACGTGACGTAATCGTCCACGACCTCGTCGCCAGCCAGCAGCTCGCTGTGCACCCGGTAGAGATAGGGGTCTTGAACTGACCACAGGCGTGGTCTTTCCACGCGAAGCCGCTGGATCGCCTCATGCTCCGCGCCGGCGCGGAGCGGGTGAGGGCGAGAGGTTGACGACGGCTTTCCGCTCTCGTCTACCCCCACCACGCTGCCTTCCGCATCGACGATCGTCGTCCGCAAAGCGAGCTTCCGGTCGGCGGCGCTTCCGTTCACAACCCGGGTGCGGATCACGGCCCAGGCCAGCTCCCGCGAGACCACCGGCGCAGTGACGTAGGTGCCCCAGTGAGCGATGTGCAGCTCACCCGTGACCAGCAGCCACACGTGCCGGTAGATGCCAGAGCCGGTGTACCAGCGGGCGTCGGGCTGGGCCGAATTGTCCACCCTGATGGCCAGGACGTTCTCGGCGTCCGCGCCATTCAGATAGGGAGTCAGGTCGTAATGAAAGCCGGCATAGCCATAGGGGCGAAAGCCCAGGTGCTGACCGTTGACCCACACGTCGCTGTTCTTGTACACGCCGTCAAACTCGACCGAGATCCTCTGACCTTGCCCCAGCCCTGGCAGGCGGAACCGCTTGCGATACCAGCCGAGGCCAGCCGGCAAGTAGGCACCGCCCGGCCCGCCGGGGTGTTCCTCGCTGAATGGCCCTTCAACGCTCCAATCGTGTGGCAGGTTCAGACGCCGCCAATCCGCGTCGTCAAATGAGGCATCCTGCGCCCCGGCGACATCTCCTTTGAAAAACACCCAACCCTCATCGAGCAATGTGCGATGTCTCACATTCCCGTCCATGCCACTCTCCTATTGCCTCGATTCTACAGGTTACTCTGGCCTACTTGAAGGCGCTGTCTCACACTCACTATCTCGTCGTCATTATACTCCACATCGCTGCGCTTGGCACACCACGCAGATCGCCGCCCAGTCGCGACAGGAGCCACCGCGCGCCTTTTTCTTTTCGAGAGTCTGGTCGAGAGATGGGACGCTCAACACTCGCCGCAAGTCCGTCTTGACCATCCCCCCTACCGGCGTATAATCAAACCAGACTCCAGGAAAGCATCTCTATTGATATCGTCGGCTTGATTTTGCGGTTCAACAGATAGAAGGTATCTTCTCAACAAGTAGGGGAAAATGGGGATGTGAGGGCGGCGCCTGTCCTGAGGCGCCCCCCGAGCGAGTCGAGGGGCGAAGCCGAAAGAGCGCCGCCCTCACCCCCGCCCCAGCCCCCGGCTTATTGAGATGATACGATAGAAGGTCAAGATGAACAAATCCAATTCAGGCATTGATCCAGACCTGCTCATTTCTCCCAGAGCGCTTTTGCTCGTATTCGTGGCGCTGGGCGCTCTCCTCTACTTCGGCGCTATGCTGCTGCCCTCCTCTCTGGAGACAGAGGGGCGAATGATGACGCTCTTCCTGGTCATGTGCGGTCTGGCAGCCGCCGGCTGGCTGCTCGCGAACTGGAAGCCGCAGGCCGGCCGCTGGTTCACCGTTTTGGCATCGAGCGCGGCAGTGCACATGGTGGGCGTCTGGCTGGATATACCCGGTTCTCTTTTTTGGGCAGCCATCCCGGTTGCCCTGGCCATTCCCATGCTTGGACTTTCCGCCGCGGCAGTCGCCGCAGTCGGCGAGTCCGCGATCGTCTTCTATCTGGCGCGCTACCCGACCGGAGGAACAGAGGGGTATGCTTCCAGCGTCGTCGCAGCCCTGGTGACCATCTGGGGGGTATTCGCCGCGCTGTGCGCAATGCACTATCGCGTTCGCCAGCGCTGCATATGGCTAGACGCGTACTTTGAACACGCGCAGCAGTTCCTGGAGGAGGCGCGCGATCACCGGGCCGATCTGGAGCAGGCGCTGGAAGATCTGGCGCACGCCAATCGACAGCTCACGTTGATGAACGAAAGGGTGAACGTGCTGCGTCTCATCGCGGAAGAAGCGCAAAAGGCCAAGACGCGGTTCGTGGCCCGGGTCAGCCACGAGTTCCGGACGCCGCTGAACATGATCATCGGCCTGGTCGACCTGATGGCCGAGACGCCCGAGATCTATGACGTCACACCCTCCCCCAGGATGCGGGAAACCCTGCAGGTGGTGCACCGCAACTGCCAGCACCTTTCCGACATGGTCAGCGACGTCCTGGACCTGACCCGCATCGAGACGGACCGCATGGTGCTCCACAGAGAACGGTTTAGTATCGGAGCGGTCGTCGATAGCGCGGTGGAAGCGGTGCGCGCGTTGATGGAAAGCAAACAGCTGATCCTGCAAGTGACCGTCTCGGAGGATGTCCCCGAGGTCTACTGCGACCGCACGCGCATCGAGCAGGTGATCCTCAACCTGATGAGCAACGCGGCTCGCTACACTGAAGAGGGCAAAATCACCGTGGCAGTCTCCCGGCAGGATCAGCGCGTCCAGGTAAGCGTGAAGGACACCGGCCCCGGCATCTCGCCGCAGGACCTCGAGAGAATTTTCGAACCCTTCTGCCAGGGCACAAGTGACTTCTGGCGCGATAAGGGCGGCAGCGGGTTGGGCCTGAGCATTAGCAAGCAGTTCGTCGAAATGCACGGCGGCAGGATGTGGGTAGAAAGCGAACTGGGTGCCGGGACGACCTTTGTCTTTGAGCTGCCGATCTCCTCTCCCATCGCACCCACCGGCAGGCCGGGCCACCAAATCCGGGAAGATTGGATCTGGCACGAGCGCCAGTCAAAGCCTATCCTCCCCGATTCTCGCTACAATCCACGGCTCGTGATCTGCGACGAAACGGGCGATCTCCACGCCATGCTACCTCGATATTCGGGTGAGATCGAGTTCGTCAAAGCACAGGGCATAGCAGACGCTATTGGGGCACTAAAGCAGGCCCCGGCTCACGCCATTCTGATCAACGCACCGGATCCAGAAAACGTGCTGTCGCATATCGAAACACTCAAGCGCAGGTCGGCGGGCACACCCATCATAGGGTGTTCCGTGCCGCGCGGCGCCGAGCGGGCCAGGTCCCTGGGAGTGCTGGGACACTTGATCAAGCCCATCGCGCGCGCCGATCTGAAAAAGGCCATCTGCGCAATCGATCCCCCCGCGCAGCACGTCCTGGCCGTGGATGATGACCCAGAAGCCACACAGCTCTTGAGCCAGATGTTGCGTGCGTGTGATAGCAATCTAGAGGTCACGATTGCCTGCAGCGGCGAGGAGGTTTTGGACCAGCTGCGCAGCAACCCGCCCGACCTCATGCTGCTCGACATCGTGATGCCAAATATGGATGGTTGGCAGGTGCTGGAATACATAACCAGCCACGAGGAGCTGCCCAACGTACCCACCTTCTTCGTATCGGGCCAGGACCCCAGGGATCAGCCGCCGAGGAGTGACTTTTTGCTGGCGGCTGTGGATGGGGGACTATCACTCAACAATCTTTTACGCTGTTCGCTGGAGATATCGAATCTGTTGCTGCAGCCGGAGGAACCACTCGATCCAGCGCTTGAACGAACTGGCGAGGACGCACTGGTTTTGCCAAGTAGCCCGCTGCCCCAAGCGACAGCGCCAGATCCTCCTCCCGAATAACCGAGCAGACGATGACGGGGATCGAGCGGGTCTCGATGTCTTCGCGCAGGCGCATCAGCAAGCGCCACCCGTCGATGTCGGGCAGCATGACGTCCAGGACGATGACATCCGGGTTCGTCGTCTCGACGAGCTCGGGCAGGCCGCTTCCCTGTGCAGTGTGCACGATGTGGTATCTCGTCCCTATCGTGCAATCGCGGTAGAAGCGCGCCATATCCTCATTATCATCCACCACCAACACGGTGACCTTGCTCGGTGCAGGCAGGGCGATCCAGACAAAGGTTTGAGAGCCGTCTATAAAGGCTTCAATCGACATGTCCCTCGATATCGGAATACCACCCGTGAGGTCCGCTTCACTGAGGACTTCTTCCACCACGGCGCTACCCGTCAGGGTGATCTTGGCATTTCCATCCTCAAGTCTGGCATAGATCGCGATCCGCCCATCCGATATGTGGGGGGCCAATCGTTTCACCGCCGAGATCAACACCTGCTGCAGCACAACAGGGTGGACTGCGGCTACTAGACCCGGCTGTACAGACTTGACCTCTACGCGCGTGCCCAACTTGGCAGCCAAGGGCCCCATGACCCCCAGCATGTTGCCAAGTGCCTCCTCGACATCCGTCAGTGCGTCGGGGGTCTTGGCCCACAGGGAGTCCAGCTCGCGCTGTACCTGAGAGCGCCACTCGAGATCCTGGACATCCGCCGCGATACCATCTGTCGCCCGCTGCGCCGCTGCCTGGCTACATTCCCAGAGGGTGCTCGCCAGCGTGTGCGCCGCCTTGTGCTGCAACCGATTGACCGTCCTGCGGCTTATGTCGAGCCGGTAGGCGGTCTCTTCTTGGGTGAGCTTGAGCACAAAGCGGTTGTATAGCAAGTCATAGACGCGCCTGGCAAGCGCAGAGGGAGGGGTATCAGGTGGAGGTTTGAGCCCTTCGATCGCGCGGTGAACAGCGGACCGCAGGGCGGGCAAGCCGTCGTGAAAATCACAATCAAGCACTGCACACAACTCTGCGGAAGCCTGGTAATCAGGATCGTGCAGACGGGACAGTGTTTCTTCAAGCTCCAGCTCGAATTCTTTGTAGGTGGTCATCTCTTGAATGGCACAAAACTGTCACAGTCCTGGCGTGGACTGTCAACACGCGATGTGGTAAGATAGTCAAACACCAGCAAGATGGGTGCCTGTGAAATCGGTTTCCTAAACGCATCATAGCATATCGCGATTAGGGTGTCAATCTGCCGCTTCTCCCGGGGTGTATTTGTTCCTTAGG
>JAFGED010000105.1 GCA_016931785.1 Anaerolineae bacterium | reverse complement strand
TTATCAATAAGTAGGGGAAGACGGGGGGTGTGAGTGCGGCTGCGCCGCCCTCACACCCCCCACCCCCCGGATTATTGAGATGATACGATTTTCTCCTCGCTTATCCCGACCTCGTTCAGACTCGCCGTCTGCCAACCATCATCCGTTTGCCCAGGCGCGGAGGATGTGCGAGCTGGTGCGCAACAAGAAACCAACAAGGTCGTGCAAACCAAAACCATCAGCAGTAACACGTGCAACGACTTTCCTTTCATCTTTTTCCCCCGGCATCAGGCGAAAAAACCGCCTCTACACAATCAAGTGCAAACCGTACAACGACGCGTTCTAGCAGCTCAAAGGCGCCACTTTAGCAAACGTGCAAGTACCACAGACAACGCGATAACCGCTGATGCGGCCAACCACCATGCACCGCCTAAGGTTTCTGTCGTATCGGCGGTGAAAGAGGTCAGATTGACGGCGTTAGGATCAGTCGTCCACTCGTCTGTCAGACTATACTCACAGTAGTCGGCAGGATTCATGGTACGATATGTTTGGTAAGTAACATAACCGCCGTCCACGATGACCCTGACGAAGGTACTGGGCGCACCGGTGTCTCCAACCCCACGGGCGTGCCCGGCATCGATCTGCCAAACGCCATTTTCACCTACCACTCCATTCTCATCTATCCTCACCGCGCTGTAGTTGTGCGTGTGCCCGCAGATGTAGGCCGTTATTCCTTCTGCCACAAGTAGTTCCCAGAAGCGATCTCGGTTGCCTGGATGTCCATCCAGGCTGTCGCCTACGTGCCGCAACCGGCCGGTGTCCTCATCGGGTTGCGGGTATGCCGGCTCGTGGCCGATCACAAATACAAAGGGCTGGCTGGTCGCTGCCAAATCGGCGACCAACCAGTTATACAGGTGATCTGGAATATCCCCATCCGTAGCCGTGTCACCTCCCACGTCACAATACTCGTTGAGCACTACAAAGTGGGCATCTTCATAGTCGAATGAAAACGTCGTCTGTGGACAGCCAGATGGCCCGGAGTTCACAATGTCGGGCGGAATGCCGGAACCGTTGGGGTCGTAATCATAATTCCTCAGCCAATCCATGTTCACGCCAGGGTAGTCCAGGTGCAACGGCCCACCAGCGTAATCCACATAGTAGCCTCCTGTGGTGCTGTCTACATAGGGTAGTTCGTGATTCCCCACGACAGGGTACCACAGATACCCTGACCCCAGGACATCTGTAATCGTCCACTCTGTATTGAGTGTGGGATCGAGGTCACCGGGGACAAACATAAAAACCCCCTCTCCCAATACATCGATTGCCTCGCAAGCACCCCTGTAGTATTCACATGTGTTATAACTGCCTGGGCCGGTGTACTGCCGCTGATCATTGGTGACCACAAAGACAAAAGAGGATTGCGAAAGAGCGGGCTCACTCCACGCCAGTACCGTTAGCGTCAGTAGCAACACCAATAGAGCGATTTTCGTCCTTGCCATCATTGTACATCCTCCCTTCCACTATATAGCCTAACTGCAATCCGGCCCGTCACCCGGTTGTTTTCCTAGAGCGCCGAGTCTTCTCCCGCAGCACAAGCAAAAGGCCAACAGGCCCAACAACCCGCCCATTTGTGCCGGACGTGCTGGGCGTATCGCTGGTGGACGACGTGATTGAGGTATCAGATAGGAGCTACCCAGCGCATGCTTGTACCTCTTTTGAAAAGCCCAGACATCTAGGGCGCCACGGCGCGAACTCTTATGAGGTGAACAGAGTCAGTCCCATTGACACGGGGGTAAGAGAACAGCACCAAAAAGTAATCTCCCGTCTGACCAGGAGCGAGGCTATCCCAATCGACCGAACACAGTATTTCCGCAGTATTGGGCTCTTTGTAATCCTGCGCACCATCCAAGACGCCACTGGCCGGGGAGCACGCCAGTGCGCCTCCTTGGAGAGACGGCTCGACAACCCACCAATCGAGGTCCCCGCATTCAAAGATTCCTGCATTCGCTATTCCCACGCTGAAGGAGCCATCGGGGTGTTCGATGCTAATAACCGGCGCTGTCGTGACCGCAAATCCCGCGTATCCACAACTCATCGTGGGATAAGGCGTGCTAGCATCAGGGTTGTGGAAGTGTACTTTCACAACCTCGGCAAAAGTGGAACCGTCGTCTCCTCTACCATACACATAGAACATCATCGAACTCTGATAGGGATACGCATGCCAGTCGACTTCAAACTCCACCGTTGTGGATTCCCCGCTGTCGAGCCGCCCACCGGCGATCTGCTCCGAGGCATCCCCCACTACCCAGTCGCTGTAGCCTGCGTCAGGGTCGGTCATCTCGATTGTAATCTTGGCGAGCTCCTGTGGAGGCTCTACCTGATCGCTCCAGCAGATGTCCAGGCCGAGATCGCCAGAAGCAGGCGCCGAGCAACGCATTCCCGTCGGCGGAGGGGCAGTGTCCGTTTGCGCCATCTCACTCTGTCCATCGTCGTCAAGCGATGGCAAGCCTAGTATGCACGCCGTGCTGCTGAGCGTCAAAACCAGGATCAACGCAATTGCCGAGACGTGTTGTGCCATCCGATTGTTCATCGTTAACCTCCTAATGCCCCATCCCTCGTTTAGCGACAACCTTGCCGACAAAACCAGCTTACCATATTCCCATTGCCCGGTCAATAGGCGTATCTCGTGGTGATTGCCCACATGCATGGGCAAGGGGAAAATGGGGGGGGCAATCACCAAGCGTATCTCGTCTATCATGAATCGTCTGGATCAAGAGGTCACAAGTAGCCAAAACAACCTCAAAAAGGCCCCCTCATGCGATTTGACAGCTGCCACTAGATGCGATATAGTTAGACCTGTTTTCATCCTCACCACGGGCAATCCTTTTTTCCTGAATGGGGTAGTGCTTTTGGGCGGGTATGTTTGAGTTTTTGCAAGTTCCTCAAAGACGGTTCCACACAGTAAAGCCAAAAACAGGCCAGCTCCTATGCCTAGAACCTGGAGCTGGCTCTGCTGCTTGTAGACAACCTGCTAGAAAAAGGGGGTGATGTCGTCGAAAGAAAAACGCGATTGAAAAGAGGAGGGTTAAGAGTCCAAATCTGCAACAGGAGGAATTTGACGATGAAAAGACAATATTGGCGTTGGTTAGGCTTGATGGTGGTATTGACCTTGTTGTTGTCTCTCAACTCTGGCCTGGCCGGCCAAGCGCCAGCACAAAAACCGGAGCGGGTTGCCATCGGCGCGCATCGGCTGGCAGGCACACACCTTCGCCCACCCAGTCACGATGTGCTGATGGCCGAGTTGCACAAACAAGGCCTGCCCCTGGATGCCTCTCCAGAAGAAATCGCAGTAGCTGCAAAGGAGTGGTACGCGCGCTTCCAGAAACAGACGGATACCTGGGTAAACGCCCAGTTCCAGGAATGGGTCTTGGAGCGCGAAGATGTCCTGGCCTCTGGCGCCGCCGGAGGCTATGATAAAGCAGCTGCCGCGATCGTACCGGTGACGGCGACGGTTTTTCACATGGCCGTGGACTTTGGCGCTACAGAGACCTTTACCATCCCGGTGGAGCAATCTAACGGCGCGTGTGTGACCCAGACGGTGACGATCACCGGCCCTCGACAAGGCATGATCCCCCCACCACCCGCGACAGATAACTTTACCCTCTGGTACTCGCCGTCGGTGACGGCCGATGCCAAGTTCTACGAAAAGCTGGCTTTTGGCTACGAGGGCGCCGGGCGGGTGCGCATGGATCTGACCGACCCGGACGACGGGCAACCCGGCATCAACCTGAGCGGCTACACCATGCAGGACTATTACGACGGCGTGGCCGGCGTGGGCAACGTACTCATCACCGGCACCGTGGAGGGCTGGATCACCGTCCCGCACTCGGAGGGCTACTATGGCGCGGATAACTGCGCCACCGGATCGCACGGCGGCGGTGCAGGTGTGCCCGTGGCCCAGCTCGTAGTGGATGCCCTGGAGGTGTTCAGCCAGACCAACCCGTCCTACTGGACCGATCCCAACTACTGGCCCCGGTTCGACGGGAACAACGACGGCATCGTGGACTCGTTCGCGGTCATCCACGCCGGCGTGGGCCAGGAGGCCGGCGGCGGCGCGGAGGGCACCTTTGCCATCTGGTCTCACAGCTCCAGCCTGCACTACTACTCGCAGTGGCAGAATGGCTTCAAGGTCTACGAGGGCGATCCCGGCACCACTGCCGACGACATCTACGTAGACCCGTACACCATGCAGCCGGAGAGCCTGGACGTGGGCGTGCTCAGCGAAGAGTTTGGGCACAACTTTTTCGGCTTCCCCGACCTATACACCACCGACGCCAACAACTCTATCGGCGACTGGAACATCATGTCCGGCGGCGCGTGGATGGGGTGGCTCGGCGGCACGGTCCCGGCCGGCATGCCGCTGTGGTTCAAGATGATCGCCGCGTACGACGATGGAGGAATCATCACGCCGGTCAACTGGCACGAGCCCATGGTCACCCGGAACTATGACGATCCCACAGGGCAGGTCACCATCGGCCAGTTGGAAAAGACGCCAAATGGCGTGAATAAAGGTGTCCGCGTCAATCTGCCCGATTATGACGAGACCACGTACAACATGGCCGGCACCGGCAAGGCCGCCTACTCGGGCACAGGCCGCGACCAGACCGATATCATGCTGACCAAGAGCATCGCCATCGGCGCTGGGGTGACCGGCACGCTGACCATGGAAACCTACTTTGATATCGAGGAAGACTGGGACTATGGCTACGTCGAGGTCAACGGCGCCTCTATCCCGGACATGGACGGCATCACGACCAACTTTGACCCCAACGGCAACAACCTGGGGAACGGCATCACCGGCTATTGGTACGGCACGCTGCGCTACAATCTATCGGCCTATGCCGGGCAGACGGTCACAGTGACGCTGCATTACAGGACCGACGCCGCCGTGACCAACCCCGGCTGGTGGGTGGACGACGTGGCTCTCGACGGCGTCCTCATCGACGACTTTGAGGGTGCTACCCAGCCGGGGACCTTTGACAAGTGGACCAACTCGGGTCCCGGCTGGTACGTCGTGCCCATCGACAACACGTACAGCCGCTACTACCTGGTCGAGTGGCGGACCAACACCAAGTACGACGGCATGATCGCCAAGACCGCCTACATTCACAACTATTCTGACGAGACCCACGGAGACGTGGTCTCGCGCATCCCGTACAACATGCCGGCGGCCCTGCTGTACTACCGCGACACCAAGTACGGCTCGACCTACGCCATGGCTCCTAACCAAGGCGACCCGCCCAGCCAGGGCTCCAAGTACCAGTTGCTCATCGTGGACCAGAACTGGGAGCCGATGCGCATCTTTAGCGGCACCATGGGATCCCCCGCTGCCTACGAGGGCTACTGGACCGGCCGGATCAGCGGCTACGACGCGGGCCTGACGCTGCAGGCCACCGATGCCTTCACCATCCCCACGTACTATGGCATCGAGGGCCTGCCTCCACAGGTTTACCCATCCAAACCGGCGGTGACGAGCTTTAACGACACGCTGGGCTACTATGGCGGGTATTACTTTGGAGACCCGTGTCCCGCTGGTTACGTGTGCAACGTCGAACAATACGGCAGCGCCGTGATCCCGTCCCGCGGCCCTTACAGCCTCCGCATGAGCGACTTTTACGGCAACCCGATCTATGGCTTTTACGGCTACTCGTGGCCGCCGTCGTGGCTGGGCAGCGGGAATCCCGGCGGCGACAGCTACGGTGACAGCGTGCAGCTCGGCGTGAACATCGACCTGCTGAGCAAGGCCGGCGACGATGCGTACGACTCGACCGCCACGCTGCGCTTCCGCAACTACAGCGTGGACTATATCAACACGGTCTCCGAGAGGGTGGCAGGGGATGAGCTCGAGGTGACCTACCAGACGGTGGTGGATAACGTGGGCAACGAGACAGCATACGGAGTCGAGCTGTACTACTGGCTGGACCCCGATCTCTCGCTCGTATCCGTGAGCACCGAGTCATCGGATGGAGCTGCAGTCGACGTAGCCCGCGGAACCGGCTTGAAGGACGTTCAAGCGCGCAGCGATGCCGCTCCTAAAGACGATCTGACCTTGACCATCCCCACTCTCGCCGCCGGCGAAAAGGTGACGGTCACGGTAGTCGCCACGACACCTTACTCGGGAGGCTCGCTCAGTCTTTACTCCGAGCTCTGGCCTTACGACGGGCAGGTGGACCGCGGTCCGTGGTGGCTGGATAGCGACGTAGACATGTCTTTCACCTACTGCTACCTCCCGCTGGTACTCAACGAATAGTTGCGACCGCTGGAAGACGAGTCTTCTCAATAAGTAGGAAGCCCACCCTGATTTTCGAATCAGGGTGGGCCTTTTTATGTATCGCCAGATCGCCTAACTCCATCAACCAATGGGAGCATGACCCTGTTGCGCTGTTCTCAGGATCATAGTATGATTGGCCTGCGCCCGCGGGATTGGGCGTGCAGACACATCGAGGATGATGCAAAGTTGGAAGAGGCTATCAAACTGGACATCGGCGGCCTGTGCACGCAGATCACGTCGCCACACCACGAGATTATCGCGCACTGTGCCGATAGATATCGCGATTTTCTGGCGGACAGGCCGCCCGACTTGGAGATCGTGTTAGCCTTTGAAGCAGGCATTGATCTGGCCGAGTTCCTCGACGCACCTTATGAGACGTTCCAACCGTTTACCCGGCGCGGCTTGGCCAAAAAGAAAGCGCATGATGCCTGGACACAGCCGGACCCGCTTCTCCAGAGCCCTCAGATCCCATCGTCTACCGTAGAGGAGCGGCTCGAGAGCAGGCCGCAAATTTCCCACCTTGGCCAAAGAACCTTGTTCCAGCGAAGAGACTTTGCCGGGTGGATCGACGTCGAGGCGCGACGAGGCAGAAGCGTCCTGCGACAGAACCTGGAGCCCTTCGCCGTCGAGTCCTTTCTGCGCATCTGCTACTCGTTCCTGGCCGTAGAACACGGCGGGGTGCTGCTCCACTCTGCCGGCGTGATCAGGGACGGCAACGGCTACATCTTTCCGGGCGTCTCGGGGACGGGCAAGTCCACCATCGCCAGCCTGGCTACCGCAAGGGAGGTCGTATTAAGCGACGAGATGGTCGTCGTCAGAAAAGTGGGAAAAAGCTACCTGGTTTACAGCACGCCGTTCTATGGGACCAACGAAAGCGCGAATCAGAACAGCAACGCGCCCCTGAAAGCCGCCTTTCTACCGGTGAAGGACGACCAAGTGTACGTAAAGGAAACAAAACCCGCACAAGCGTTAGCCAAGCTCCTGGCAGGCGCGCTTTTCTTTGGACAAGAACCGAGTTTTAATCAACGCCTGATGGACATCAGCGCCGATATTGTCGCTCGAATCCCTTTCTACGAGATGCATTTCCAGCGCGATACCTCCTTCTGGAAATGTATCGGTGAACTTAACGGAGGACAGTAACCGTGCTCTCTCTCGATCAAGTTGTGCGCAGAAACGATAAAACGGCTTCCCGCGTCCTGGCAGGGGAGGCGATCGTGCTCACTCCGCAGGACAGCAAAATTCACAGCTTTAACGAGACCGGCAGCCGCGTCTGGGAACTGCTGGCCGAAGAACTGACGGTGAGCGAGATCGTGAATCAAATCCGCGGCGAATTCGAGGTGAGCGAGGAGCAGGCCCAGTCGGACGTGATCGCTTTCCTGGAAGGGTTGGAGGCCAAGGGAATAGTCACTTTCGGGTAGAAGATATGATGGATAGGGCAACGCGCCTCAGCCTGGCCATGGATATGCTCAACGAGGTCATCGAGCGGGATGAGGACGTCCCCCTCAAGACCTTTGGCCTGAGCATGAGACCCACCATCTATGGTGGAGAGTGGGTCGTAGTGCGACGGGCGAACCCAGAGAAAGTCGGAATGGGCGACGTGGTCATCTACCAGGCCGGAAACGTCTTCGTCGCCCACCGCGTCATTCGCAAGCGTGTGCAAGACGGCAAAGTCTATTTCACCGTCAAAGGCGACGCTCACCTGGAGGCCGAGGGAGAGATAGCCGCGGGAGAGATCGTGGCCGAGGTCGTGGCCCTGCAAAAGACGGACAAGCGGATCGACTTGGACCGTCCCCGCTGGCGGCTGGCCAACAAGCTGATCGCCATCTGGTCGGCGTGGGTGGATAGCCTGTGCAGAGGCAGGGTCGACCGGCCTGGCGACGAGAGGAGAGTTCGCCCTCTAAGGCGTCTGTTCGGCGGCGCGGTGGCCCGCCTGAACCACGGGCTCATCAAGCTGCTGATGGGCAAGTGGGCGACGCCAATCAAACAGGAGTTGAATGGCAGAGTTATTTGACAGAGATTCGTAAGTGTGCTAGAATCTTCGCCTGTATGTAGCATCTTCAATGATCCACCAACCCATTTGCAAGGAGGCAGTACAATGCGCAAGTACGTTCAACCCGCCGTAGAGTCCGAAGAGATGCTGGAACAGACCTCACTGGCTTGCAACGTGACCTCCGTGCTCGAGGAGGATTACACCTGCATGAGCACCTATCGCAAGAGCGAAACCTCTTTCGATGAGGAACTCCAGTGCCGCACCATTCTGTTGGACCCTACTTGCATGGTGGCCTTGAGCTAGA
>JAFGED010000456.1 GCA_016931785.1 Anaerolineae bacterium | reverse complement strand
GGCGGTCCGGCGTATCGCCCTTATCAGGGCGATACGTTGTATACAGCTTGACGCTGGGCGTGCCCAAGTCCAACAAATCCCGCAGGGACGCGATTTCCGCGTCCGTGACCATCACGTGGAACGCATAGTCGATGACCGCGTCTCGCGCCTCCTCCAACCGCGCCTCGACAGCCTGGCGCAGCGTCTGGCCGTGAAACTGGGTGGCGAAATCGACCACGGTAGTCACGCCGCCGCAGGCTGCCGCGCGGGTGCCGATGAACCAATCGTCGGGCGTCTTGTAGATACCCGTATCGAGGGCAATGTGCGTGTGCGCATCGATGACGCCGGGAAGCACGTAACAGCCCGCAGCGTCGATCACCCGCGTGTCATCGACCACGGGCAGGCCGCGCCCGATCATCTTGATTCGTTCCCCCTGCGCCAGCAGATCGGCCTCAAGTGTGCCTTCGGGCGTGACCAGGGTGCCGCCTGTGACGAGCATAGTAGCACTAGAGAATCTCTTCATCTTTCCCCCAGGTGTTGAAATGCACAATCTCCTCCATCGGCTTGCGCACACGAGGAGCCAGCGACGTCGCCCGCTTACGCTCATCCAACGTCGAGAGATCGCCCTCGTACCCAATGGCGATGGCGATCACCACTTTGATCTCTTCGGGAAAACCAAACGCCTCCTTGACCCCGCGCGGCGAGAACCCGGCCATCGGACGGGCCACCAAGCCAAGCTCCGTCGCCTGAAGCATTATGTTCTCCACCGCCAAACCGAGGTCAAAGAGATAATAATCCCGCTCGTCGCTGGACTGGCAGTCCCAATCGGGCCGGGAGTAGCCAAAGACGAGCACGGGAGCCGTCTTGGCCCAAGTATTGCCGCCGGAGAGCGCCTCACGCCCCCTCGCCAGCGCCTCCGGCCCGGTCAGAACGAGGAAACGCCAGGGCTGGTTGTTCATGCACGAGGGAGCCAGCCGCGCCGCTTCCAAGATCGCTCCCACCTTCTCCGGTTCGACAGACCGCTCGTCAATGGCGCGGGTGGCTTTGCGCGCGTTGAGCAGTCCAAGCACATTTGCCTCCATCAAACTCCCTCCACCAGTCCCCGGCTGATTCGATTGTGCCGCTCGATCACCGGCCCCAGGTCAATCGTCAGAAGACGCCCATCCTCGACGACGACCCTGCCGTTGATGACGGACATATCCACCCGCTGTGGCGCGCAAAAGACCAGCGCCGCCAGTGGATCGTGGAGCGCCCCGGCATAGTCCAGCCGGTCGAGACGCAGGCCGATGAAATCGGCGGCCTTGCCCGGCGCAAGCAGGCCGACGTCATCCCGGCCCAGCACGGCCGCCCCGCCCCGCGTCGCCATCCACAGCGCCTCGCGCCCGCCAAGGCCCGCTGGATCACCCGATACACGCTGAATGAGCAACGCCTGGCGCGCCTCGGCCAGCAGGTGCGAGGAATCGTTGCTGGCGGAGCCATCGACGCCGATGCCGGTGCGCACGCCGTGGTCCAGGTACGCCCGCACCGGCGCGATGCCGGAGGCGAGACGCATATTGGAGCTGGGACAGTGGCAGACACCCGTGCCCGTCCGGGCGAACAGCTCCACCTCCTCCTGGTTCAGGTGCACGCAGTGGACATGCCACACGTCGTCGCCCAGCCAGCCCAGTTCCTCGGCATACGCCACCGGGCGCTTGCCAAATCTGCGCAGGCAGAACGCCTCCTCATCCAACGTCTCCGCCAGGTGTGTGTGGAGCTGCACGCCATAGGCGCGGGCCAATGCCGCCGATTCCCGCATCAGGTCGGGCGAGACGGAAAAGGGCGAGCACGGCGCGACAGAGATGCGCGTCATCGCGCAGGGATCGGGATCGTGATAGGTCTCGATGGCGCGCCGCGTGTCCTTGAGGATGAAATCCTCGTCCTCCACGACCCGGTCCGGCGGGAGGCCGCCCTTGCTCTCCCCCAGGCTCATCGAGCCGCGGCAGGGCTGGAAGCGAATGCCTATCTCGCCCGCCGCACGGATCTCGTCATCGATGCGGCAGCCATTCGGGTAGATATAGAGGTGATCGGAGGCCGTGGTACAGCCGGAGAGCGCCAGCTCGGCCAGCCCTACCAAGGCGCTGGTGTAGATCGCATCGGGGGTCAGCCCGGCCCAGATGGGATAGAGCGTCTTGAGCCACCCGAACAGCGTCGCGTCCTGAGCCGCGGGCACCGCCCGCGTCAGCGTCTGGTAGAGATGGTGGTGGCAGTTGACCAGCCCAGGCAGGACGATCATCCCGCGGGCGTCGATGACGCGGTCGGCTTCAGCGGGGAGAGCAGCAGTCGGGCCGACCTGCTGGACGACGTTGTCGCGCGCAAACAGGCCGCCGTCGGAGATGCAACGCCCGTCATCGTCCATCGTCACCAGCAAATCAGCGTGTTTCAAAAGCAGCGTCGCCATAGTCCACACCTCCGTCAAAAGTGTAGCACAAGATGTGTAGATTGGGAAACTGGTAGGCCGGTAGTTGGTATATTGGTGGATCGGTGTAGTAGTAGCCCAAACCAATCTACCAATTACCGCCTTTTGTGATAGAATAGCGGGGCTCACACGGGAACGGGGAGGTTAAGACTATGCGCTCGCGCGCCTGGGGCCTTTTAATCGTCGTCATCATCCTGGCAGCGGTCATCCTGACCGTCATCCTCGTTTGGGGCGGCGAACCAGAGCCTGCACCCTCCACTCCCACGCCAACCAGCACACTTATGCCTACTGCCAACGCTGCATCGAGCACACCCACTATGCCGCCCACAGAGCCTCCCACGCCAGCCCCGCTGGTACACGTCGTCAGGGAAGGAGACACCCTGAGCAGCATCGCCCAGGCCTACGGCGTCACCATCCCCGAGATCATCGAGGCCAACAGCTTGACCAACCCCGACGTGCTCAGCATCGGGCAGGAGATCATCATCCCGGGCCATTTCATCACGCCCACCGCCCCACCCCCGACGGGGGAACCGCCGTCAGAGCCGCATCCCTCCGGGGCATCTCCTACAGCAGCGGCGCCCCCGGACGCGCTACCATCTCCCCTGCCCTCCCTCACCCCCTCCGGCCCGCCGGTGGTCGAGATCTGGCAGGTGCTTGGCCCAGATAGGCTGGCGGTGGAAATGGTGGTCGTGCGCAATCGAGGCGGGCTGGCTAACCTGGGAAAATGGACGCTATCTGATGCAGAGGGAAACAGCTTTGTCTTCCCATCGCTGACCCTCTTCACCGACGGAGAGGTGCGCATACACTCGGCATCTGGTCTCGATACCCCTACCGATCTGCACTGGGGCCGCACAGCCCCGGCCTGGCACAGCGGCGAGCTGATCGCGCTGAAGGATGCAGAGGGCAACACGATAGATACTTACATCGTGCCGTAACTAACTTTCCTCGACTCGCTCGATCCTGGCCCCTAACGCGCGCAGCTTTTCCTCCACACGCTCGTATCCCCGGTCAATCTGGCGGATGTTGCGGATGACGCTCTTTCCCTCCGCGCATAGCGTGGCGATGAGGAGCGCCATCCCCGCGCGGATATCGGGGCTCTCCACCTCGTCGCCGTGCAGTCGCGACGGTCCCTGCACCACACAGCGGTGAGGGTCGCAGAGGATGATGCGCGCCCCCATCCAGATCAACTTGTCGATCCAGAAGAGGCGGTTCTCGAACATCTTTTCGTGGATCAGCACGGTCCCCTGGCATTGGGAGGCCAAAGCCACGCTTATGCTCATCAGGTCGGCGGGAAACCCCGGCCACGGCGCGTTAGAGATCTCGGGGATCGCGCCGTCGGCGTCGGGCACGATCTCCAGCGACTGCCCGGCAGGCACAAAGACGTCCGCTCCCCGCGCCTCGAAGCGCACGCCCAACCGCTCGAACACCAGGGCGACCATGCGCAGATGCTCCGGCGCGGCATCCTTGATGAGCAACTCGCCGCCGGTCGCCGCGGCCAGGGCGATGTAGCTCCCTACCTCCATATAGTCCGGGCCGATCGTATACTCTCCGCCGCTCATCCTATCCACGCCCTGGATGGTGAGCGCATTCGAGCCGATCCCCTCGATCTGAGCGCCGAACTGGCGCAACATCTTGCACAGGTCCTGCACGTGCGGCTCGCAGGCCGCGTTGCGGACGACCGTCGCGCCCTTGGCAAGCACCGCGGCCATGATCGCGTTCTCTGTAGCCGTGACGCTGGCCTGATCCAAAAGAATGTCGGCACTGTGCAGCCGCTCGCCCTGCAGGCAAAGGGTGCCGTCGAGAGCCACCTCCGCGCCCAGGGCCTTCATCGCCATAAAATGGGTGTCCATCCGCCGTCGCCCAATCATGTCGCCGCCGGGCCGTGGCAGGCATACCGATCCCGTCCGCGCCAGCATCGGTCCGGCCAGCGTGACGGACCCCCGGATGCACCCAAAGAGGCGCGCCGGCAGCTCGGACGTACGCACCTCGCGGGCGTGCAACCTCAAGCTGTGCGCATCCAGCCTCTGCACAGAGACCCCAACAGAGGACAATAATTCACCCATCGTCCCCACATCGCCGATGTCCGGTAGATTGTGCAGCGTGACCGGCTCATCGGTCAATAGACACGCCGCCATCAGGGGAAACGCCGCGTTCTTGTTCCCGCTGGGCGTCACAGTGCCCGAAAGGGGAACCCCGCCCTCGATCACGAATATCGCCATATCCCGCGCTCCATTTCTAGAATCTCAACACCACTTTGTCGCCAGGACGCACCCCGAGCCTCTCAGCCGCGCTACCCTCGCGTACCGCGATTTCAAGGTGCCCGCTGCTGCCCACCAGAGCCAGCATCTCGCCAGGCTCGACCTCCGCGTAGGTGCGTCGCACCCCGGCGACCTCTTGCCCGGCCATCTCTACCGCCGTGTCGGCCGCCACGATCCCGTGTTCCGCATCCTGCGTCCCGCCTCTTGCCTTCCCAAAAGCAGGCCTGAACGCCAGGTCGTCTCCAGCCCAAATCAATTCCCCAACACTCGTGACGACGTTGCCAAACCGGTCAACGTGCAGCACCTCGCCGACGATGCCACGTGAGGCGATCTCTAGCCTGGGGGGCGGGAAAACAACCGGATCGGCCACCGGCGGGCCCAGATCGGTGATTGGCACCCCTGCAGCCAGGTGAGCGGCAGCAGGGGCAAAAACGTCGCGGCCGTGGAAAGTGTGGCTGATGCGGGGCAGGCGGTAACACGGGTCGGCAAGCACCGCCGACGCCTCCAACGGCTCACAGGCCATCACGTAGCTAAAGACACCGTTATCCGGGCCGACGAAAAAACCCGCCGGGGTGCGCAGCGCGATGGGCCGGCGCGCACTTCCCACACCGGGGTCCACCACGACGAGGTGAACCGTATGAGACGGGAAAAAGGGATACGCCGCGTAGAGCACGTAAGCGGCCCCGCGGACATCCCGCGGGGCGACCTCGTGGGAGAGATCGACCAAACGAGCATCGGGGACGATGCCAAGGATGACCCCCTTCATCGTTCCGACGTAGCCATCGGTCGTACCGAAATCGGTCGTGAGGGTAATGAGCGGTGTCTGCGCCATCGCCGGTCATTCTACAAGCAAGCGATAAACTCGTCAAGCACCCCGGCGCATTTTAGGCAATCGATAGCACAACCATCAGCGTACGAGCGCCCTACGGCTGGCGAGATACGCTTCACGCGCACGGTATCCACAATTGGCCCGGCGTGATGCAATGTGATATAATCGTCTTGCAATGGAGGTCACCTCAAAGGACGACTTTCACATCGCCATCAATGCCCATCTCCTATCGGGCCAAGCTGGCTACCGCAGCGCCGGCGTGCACCAATACATCTATCAACTCCTATGCCACTTGGGACAAGCTGACGACAGGTTGCGCTACACCATCTTGCTGGGCGAGGGCGAGATCCCTCCAGATGCCTCGCTCACCCAGCTTCGATCCCGCTTGCCCACAAGCCGGGCGCTGGGCAGGATACCGTGGGAGCAGTTAGTGCAGCCGTGGGTGCTACATCGAATCGAGGCAGATCTCGTACACGAGCCGGTCTTTATCGCGCCCCTGCTCAGCGCCTGCCCGACGATCATCACCATCCACGACCTGAGCTTTATCCGCCTGCCGCACCTGTTCCAACCGGCCAAACGGCTTTACCTGACGGCTATGACGCGGCTTTCGGCGCGGCGCGCCAGGCGGCTGATCGCCGTCTCTGCCCACACGGCAGCGGAGAGTGTAAAACTCCTCGGCGTGCCGATGGAGCGAATCGACGTGATCTATCACGGCGTGGACCCCGCCTTTCGTCCACTGCCTGCGAGCGAGGTCGAGGCCTTTCGCCGGCGACAGGGCCTGCCAGAGCGATTTGTGCTGTGCGTCGGCACGCTGGAACCGCGCAAGAATCATACCCGACTGGTAGAGGCCTTTGCACGTATATATAATGGCAAGACCAAGCTGGTACTGGTCGGCGGAAAAGGCTGGCTTTACGACGAGCTATTCGCCAGAGTAAAAGCCCTGGAATTGAGCGATGCGGTCATCTTCCCTGGATACGCGCCCAACGAAGAGCTCCCTTTGTGGTATAATGCGGCGACGGCTTTCGTATACCCGTCACTATACGAAGGGTTTGGAATGCCGGTGCTGGAAGCACAAGCCTGTGGGACACCGGTGTTGACCTCAATTGCGCCGCCGCTGCCAGAGACGGCTGGCGACGCAGCCCTGCTGGCGGACCCCTACGACATAGAGGCGCTGGCGGCCAGCTTGGACCAAATGCTGGGAGACGGAGCGCTGCGATCTGAACTATGCGAACGCGGGTTGGCCCATGCACGTCGGTTCACCTGGGCGCGTATGGCGCGTGAGACCGTGCGCGCCTATCGGCGCGCATTGAAAGAGGAGTGAGGACGTGAAAGCTAGCAAACGCGCTGCTTGGTGGATCATCGCCCTCGATATCGCGCTGATAAATGCCAGCATGCTGCTGGCCTATTGGGTGCGCTACGAGCTGCAGTGGTTCCGTGACGTCAGCTACTACCACCCAATCACGGCATACATTCCCTTCAGTATCATGTTCACCATACTGATGCTTATGGCTTTTTGGATGGATCGCGTCTACCGGCGGTGGCGCGGGCAGCAGTGGCTGGATCACGTGTACCACATCATCAACGCTGCAGCCAAGTCGGTTGTGATCCTGTTTGCCGCCACCTTCTTTATCGGCGTTTTCCGGACGCTCGAGTACTCACGGCTCCTTTTCCTGCAAGCCGGCGTGATCGTCACCCTGCTGTTGAGCCTGGCACGGCTGGCGCAACTCTGGATCGAGAGCCTGCTACGGACTCGGGGCGTCGGCATCTCGCGCGTCATCATCGTCGGCGCAGGTGAGGCTGGACGCACGGTCATACGCACTACGGTTGCACGCCCCGAGCTAGGCTATCAGATCGTCGGCTTTGTGGATGACAACCCCGAAAAACAGACCAACATAGGCCGGTTCAAAGCATTGGGGCCCGTCGATAACCTACCCCGGCTGATAGAGGAAGAGAAGGTAGATGAGGTCATCATCACCTTGCCTTGGATGTCCCACCGCAAGATCATGCGCATCGTGCGCGAATGCGCGCGGCGACAAGTGAACGCCCGCATCGTGCCCGATCTCTTCCAGATGAGCCTCAGCCAGGTAGATGTGGACGACCTGGGAGGGGTGCCCCTGATCGGCGTACAAGAGGTCGGCTTTAGCCCGAGTGCACTGCTGATCAAACGCGCGGTAGACATCGTTGGGGCAGTGGCGTGTATGCTAGTGCTCGCCCCCCTGGTCGGCCTGATTATGATAGCTATCAGGCTCGACTCGCCTGGTCCGGCCATCTTCCGCCAGACCCGCGTCGGGCAGGGTGGCAAGTTGTTCGAGATGTACAAATTCCGATCGATGCGTGCGGGAGCCGAGGAGGAGTTGGAGAGCCTGCGCGAACTGGACGAGGTCGATGGGGTCACCTTCAAAATCAAACAAGACCCTCGTACAACCCGTGTGGGGCGCATCCTACGACGCGCCAGCCTTGACGAGATACCACAGTTTTGGAACGTGCTACGTGGAGATATGAGCCTGGTGGGGCCACGCCCCAATGTGCCCGACGAGGTCGACCGCTACATGGAGTGGCACAAGAAACGGCTTCAAGTACCGCCCGGGCTCACCGGGATGTGGCAGGTCAGCGGGCGCAGCCTGCTCAGCTTTGACGAGACTGCGCTGCTCGATCTCTACTACATCGAAAACTGGTCGTTTTGGCTCGACTGCAAAATCCTGCTAAGGACGATTCCCACGGTGCTCACCGGAGAAGGCGCGTTCTAGCCTGGAGGATCGTCTCCTCGCCCCTTGCCAAGCGTATAAGAGCAACGATATCCTGCGGCGCAGGAACGGGTTTGCTTGAAACCAAGCAGAAACCTCCTCAGGTGTCGGCTGCCGTCTATACTCAGTTTTCATAGTCGCTCGAGTCGCCACCAGATTCAGGAATCGGCCCCGCCAGGGCTCGTCCAAAGAAAACAGATCCTCAACGAGCGAATCCATAATCATCACCATTGCCATTCCCTTTGTTATAACTCGCTCTACGCAATCGAGATATCTAGATCCGTTTTACACCCGCTGAGCAAGTCGAAACTCGCCCGAGGCTCTGCAATGCCTATCAGAACGGGGCAATCCTGGCATTAGGCAAACGTCAAGCCGCGCCAATATGCCAGCCCGCCCAAGAAAAACCGCCCCGGTTATAATAGTGCTGGCCTAGCGCCCAACCACCCCCGGTTGGCATAACGCACCGGCGAACGACTCGAGCGTATCCGCCTTCACTGCCAGCAGGATCTGTCGCTCTGTTTCCGTCAGGCCGAGCGAGTCTACGATCTCCCGCCGATGCCCGTTGAGCATCCCCTCGCGGAAAGTGGGATCGGTGAGCGCCCTCCAGATCAACTCGTCGATTCGATGTGTAGGCAT
>JAFGED010000011.1 GCA_016931785.1 Anaerolineae bacterium | reverse complement strand
TGCGCCGCCGAAACTGCTGCTTGCAAGATTAGGCGCTGCGAAATCTTGTCTCATTCGCAAAAGATCTCGATTATGAAGAGGTCTAGATGCTGACCAAGTGTCCCTCCTGCGATCGCCAGATCCCCGCCGACAGTCGTCGGTGCCCCCATTGTGGGAACAAGCTCAATCCTCCACCCTCCCTCGACGACCAGCCACCAAAAAAGCGCGAGTTTCTATTGCTGGCCTGTTGGGAAATGCTGCTGGGAAAACGCCCGGTCTCCTGTGCCGGTATCGCCGTAGCCATCAGCTTCTTTGTCTTTACCCTGGCCTGCGTGCTCGCCGTCCTGGTGTGGGGATTGGCGCCCACGAGCAGCGCGAAACCAGCATGGAGGCTCACAGGACAAGCCACGAGCACGCCGCGCCCGACCTCCAAACCTCTCCCCATGGTTGAATCGACGACAACCCTTTCCCCGCAGGCTCCCCCGTACGACGAAATCTTTATAAGTATGCAGACGATGACCGAGGTCCAGTGGAATCGCTACCGGGAGGCCATCGAAGGGACGCAGGTCATCAGCTGGACCGGCTGGGTCGAGGACGTCGCCGAAAAGACGTTCAGCAGTTGCGAGTTGCGGATCGATATGGACCCCCCGGAATCCCAAGATAGCGCCTTTGACGTCAGGTTCGACATTCCAACGGGAGAAGAGGCTTTGGCAATAGCCAAAGATAGCCCCATCACCTTTTCAGGCCGGATCGACCAGGTCTCGGACCTCTCACAAGCCGACATCGTCATTTCACTGGAAGACGTAGCGTGGACGATCGAGTCCGATGCATCCGCACTGCCCCCCACGGCTGTCCCAGAACCAGGGGTAATCATAGAAACCGACGATGGGCTTATAACAGTACCCGGTTCGGCCTATATGGACGGTCGAGATCTCGAAGCCGATCCCCCGGTGACCGTGATGGCCATCGACGTCTGGGATTCTCCCCAGCGCTCGGAAGTCGTCTGCCAGGTAGAGCACGGAACGCCGGTAGAGGTGCTGGCGCTGGAGGAAAACGAGGCCGAGCACCGCGACTACCTCAAGGTCAGAAGCGGCGACTGTGAGGGCTGGGTCCCGTTGGCGTTCGTCAACCCCAAGCAACACGAGCCCGAGGGAGAGCAGCGTTAGGGCCCTCTTCCGTTTCATAAGGCATATAAGGCATAGACGCGAAAGGCACAGTCGTCATCGACAAGTAAAGGAGGTTGCGACGATGAAACAGACACCTGAAGAAATCCGTCGTGCGACCGTCTGGAAGAGCATAGCACTATTCTTGGAAGGCAACGCGAGCTTGAATTGGGCCATCGACGAGATCGAGGCCTCGGGCGTGCGCGGCAGCGATCTGGCCGAGATTGTCGAGAGCCTGCGCGGACACGGAAACCCCGAGCTTCGCCACTCGATATTCAAGGTCTGCTGCAAGAAGGGATGGATCGAAGGCCCGGATGAATCTGCCCCGCCGCTGGCGATGATCATCGAGGACCACGAGGACGCCGCCGTCATCTTTGCCAACGCGCTGCGGGGAACCGGGTTCGAGATTGAGATTATCACTACCGGCGACGAGGCTCTCAAACGGCTGGCCGAGACGACGCCGGCCGTGGTGATATTGGACCTCCACCTGCCGCGTGTACCCGGGGCGGAGATCCTGCGCCAGATCCGCGCCAACACGCGTATGGCTGGAACCTACGTCATCATCGCCACCGCCTATCCGGATCTGGCTGTGGGGCTCAGCGCGAAAGCCGACCAGGCGTTCCTCAAGCCCGTGAGCTTTGTCCAGTTGCAGGACCTGGCGCTGCGTCTGGGGATCAAGTATGTGGGTAGGGTGAATTAGTGAGAGGGCTGGGTTGGAGCAGGGTGAACCCAGCCCCAGCTCTGGCAGAAGGCGTTCTGTGGAAGAAACCGAGAATTCACCTCCCACCAAGAAAAGAAGCAGGGGTCTTGTTACACTCGCCCTGCTCGTGTTCGTCGTGATTGCCGCCTGGATTCTCGTCCGTCCGGGCGTATTCACCGTTCAGCCCAATGATGCGTTGGCAGATGGCGTAACTTTTATCTACCACTCTCGAGGTTTGGGGATGCCCTTTTTCTCCTCGCCTGACGGGCTATGCCTCCAGACGCAGGGATCTGTCACGCCCCTATGTAGAGCTGCTGCGCTCTTTGCAGCGGAGGAGGAGCTTATCGACCGCGCTATCATCAAGCTCCCCTACATCCATTGGGCTTACCTGCAATCGACCGGCGGAAAAGAGTTCGAGCGGTGAAAGGAGAACATTGCTGCCGTGCGAGGTTCTCTCGTTGTGACAGCTATGCGGAAGGTCTGCGAGGGACCTGCCTTCAATGCCCTGTGACGCCGCCCCTGCCCAGCGCGAGCGACTTGCCCTCACGCTGGCTGATGGTAAAATGGCCCTCAGTATCTGCGGCTGTTCGGGGTGGCGCGAGTTTCCAGCCTTGAATCACATCGTTTTCTGGCCTAGCGAAAAGATTTTTTCGCCTGGTAAAAAGAATTCCTGGGCTGGAGACCACGTCGGCAGCCCTAAAGATGCCTATCCTTTGCAGAATAGCCGGCACATTGAGGAGGCAGCGTCGATCGGTGAGCGACGACATGCTGGGGCGGATCCCCGATTACCACATTCATACCACCTTTAGCTGCGATAGCGAGACGGCGATGGTGACGGCCTGCGACATGGCCAGCCTGCGCGGCCTGAAGGAGATCGGCTTCGCCGACCACGCCGACTTCGAGCCGCTCGACGAGTGCTGCGGCTACTTCCGGCCGGACGACTACCTGGCCGAGATCAGGCGCTGCATGATCGCCTACGGCGACCTGCTGACGATCCGGGCCGGGGTCGAGATCGGCGAGGGGCACATCTACAAGCAGGAGGCGGCGGATCTGTTGCGGCGGCCCTTTGACTTTGTGCTGGCCTCGCTGCACTGGGTGGGCGGGCGTCCGGCGTTCGACGCGCGCTATTTCGCCGATCAAACCCTCGACGGGGGGCTGCGGGCCTATTTTGAGGAGATGGCCAAGCTGGCCGCCAATGCGGATTACGACGTGCTGGCCCACTTTGACCTTGTGCGCCGGGCGGTCTACCAGGTCTATGGCCTCAGCACGGTGGATTATACGCCCTACGAGGAGGTCATCCGCCACACGCTCAAGACCGTGGTCAAGCGGGGCAAGGGGTTGGAGATCAACACCTCCAGTTGCTGGAAGGGGATGGGGGATCCCAACCCGACGCAGCAGGTGTTGCAGTGGTACCGCGAGGTGGGCGGCGAGATTCTCGTCTTTGGCTCCGACGCCCACCGGTTCGATGCCATCGGTTTGGATTTTGACGTGGCGCTGGATATGGTGCGGCTGGCCGGTTTCACGCGCCTGGCCAAGTTCCAGCGGCGCCACGTGAGCTGGATAGATATCTAGGTTATGGACAAAGTGGAAGAGGGGGACGCGCCGAGCACTCGACGCCGCCCTCCCTGGATCAGGGTGCGCGCCCCGACGGGCGAAGCGTATCGCGAGCTCAAACGCCTGATGCGGACCCAGGCGCTGCACACCGTGTGCGAGGAGGCCCACTGTCCCAACATCGGCGAGTGCTGGGCCCATCGCACCGCCACCTTTCTCATCCTCGGCGATACGTGCACCCGCAACTGCCGCTTTTGCAACATTGCAACTGGTCGTCCCGCTCCGCCAGACCCCGACGAGCCTGAGCGCGTGGCGCAGGCCGTGCAGGCGATGGGGTTGAAGCACGCCGTCATCACCTCGGTCGACCGGGACGATTTGCCCGATGGCGGCGCGTCCGTCTTTGCCGCCGTCATCCGCCAGATCCGCCGCCTACAGCCCGGCTGTACGGTGGAGGTGCTGATCCCCGACTTTCGCGGGCGGGTTGAGCCGCTGCGGGCCGTGATGGACGAGCGGCCCGGCATCCTCAACCACAACGTCGAGACGGCGCCGCGCCTCTTTCGCTCGATCCAGCCCCAGTGCCGCTACGAGTGGTCCCAGGCCGTGCTGCGCAACGCCAAGGCGCTGTGGCCGGAGGCGGTCACCAAGAGCGGCCTGATGGTCGGGCTGGGGGAGACGGTGGAGGAGGTGCTGGAGGTGATGCGCGACCTGCGCGACCTGGACGTGGACATCCTCACCATCGGGCAGTACTTGCAGCCCACCAAGGAGCACGTCCCCATCGCCCGCTACTATACGCCGGAAGAGTTCGAGATGTTCCGCCTGCGGGGTGAGGAGATGGGGTTCCGCTGGGTGGAGAGCGCCCCCCTGGTGCGGAGCTCCTATCACGCCGGGGAGCAGGCCAGCCTTTTGGAACGGCATCCCTGAAATAGTCCCAAGGTTCTATTGAGCGCGGTCGCCAGATAGGCTATAATGAAACCGAGGACTGGGTATGTCGGGTGGTGCTAAATTCACAGCGGGCGTGCGGCTCCTGGGGCTGGTCGTTTTGAGCGCGATGCTGCTCGGCCCGGGCGTCTCGGCCGCGCCTGCCGACCAAGGCTTATTCGCCGAGGTCGTCGCGGCGGACGGGTTGGATTCGGCGGGCGACCCCGCTGTCGTCCGCAGCCGGCCGGTCACCGTGGATTTTAGCCTGGTGGGCGCGCCCGATGCCCTTGGGGATGCGCGATCCGGCGCCGATACGCTGACGCTGAACTTTTTTCCCGACGCCGTGTTCGTCGCGGCTCTCGACCGGGTGGATATCGGCCCGGCGGGCGGCTTTTCCTGGATCGGCCACCTGCAGGGCGTGGCGCTCAGCCAGGTGATCCTGGTGGTCAGAGACGGCATGATGGTGGGCAACGTCACCGCGCCGGGGGTGTTCTATCGCGTGCGCTACGCCGGCGACGGGGTGCACCTCGTCCAACAGGCCGATTGGGCCGCGTTTCCACCCGAGGCGGAGCCGATCCCCGTCACTCCCCCGGAGGGGGCCGTGGACGGGGGAGCGGGCGCGCTCGCGGCCGACGATGGCTCGATCGTCGACGTGCTGGTGGTCTATACGGACGACGTGCTCGCTTCCTACGGTGGCGATACCGGCGCGGTCGAATCCATGATCCACCTGGCGGTGAGCGAGACCAATGCCGGGTATGCCAACAGCGGCATCGACCAGCGGTTGTACCTGGTGCACGCGGCGATGGTCCCTTACGACGAGAGCTCTTTCAATTGGAGTTTGACTCTGAACCGCCTCCGATATCACGGCGATGGCTACTTTGACGACGTCACCGAGCCGGGAACCGGCCTGCGCGATACGTACTGCGCCGACGAGGTGGTGCTCGTGGTGATGGCCGGCGGATATTGCGGCATCGGCTACCTGATGAGCCCTGCAGGGCCCTGGTTTGAGAGCTATGCCTTCGCCGTCGTCTCGCGGGGTTGCGCGACGGGCTATTACAGCTTTGCCCACGAGCTGGGGCACAACATGGGCGCTCACCACGACCGCGCCAACGCCAGCGGCCAGGGGGCATTTGACTATTCCTACGGCTACCAGGCGCCCGACAGGGCCTTTCGCACCGTCATGGCCTACAATTGCGCCGGCGGTTGCCCGCGCGTCAACTATTGGTCCAACCCCGACGTATGGTACGGCGGGCAGCCGATGGGGGTGGTTTACACGTCGCCCGAATCGGCCGATAACCGCCTGACGCTGAATAACACGGCGCTCGCCGTGGCCAATTTCAGGACCAGTTGCTCGGTCCCCGGTGCGCCTTTCGCGCCTTCGCCCTCGGATGGGGGCAGCATGTGCGGCGCGGCTCCGGGCTTTGATTGGTCCTCCGTGAATGGGGCGACCGAGTATCACATCCAGGTGGACGACGACGCGGGCTTTGGCTCGCCGGAGATCGACGCGCCCGCCGCGGATTCCTTTTACGCGCACGCTTCGTCCCTGGCGCCCGGCACCTATTACTGGCGTGTGATGGGCTCCAACGCCTCCGGCGACGGCCCGTGGTCGGATGTCTGGGGCTTTGCGGCGGTTGGGTGCGACGAGCGCGTGTACGTGCCCGTGGCCTTGAGCGACGGTCCTTGACCGGGTTAGGTATAGACACTCAAATCAAATGGGGGAACTCATGAAAAAGACACTCGTTGTACTGATGGTTTTGCTGTTGGGAATCGGCAGCGCGGTGCTCCCGGCGGCCTCTTTGACGCCCGCCAGCGCCGAAGAGGTCGTGATCACGCTGGACGAGGCGGCCGACGGCACGCCCGTCGACCTGCGGGGGGACCAGACCCTGGTGATCGACCTGGAGGGCAATCTATCCACCGGCTACCAGTGGCAGGTTGCCGCGGTGGACGGCGCCATCCTGAAGCAGGTGGGGCAGTTCGAGTTCAAGCAGTACGCGGACGTCGTCGGCTCCGCCGGGCGGCAGATCCTGCGCTTCCGGGCGGTGGGCGCGGGCCAGACCGGCCTGGCGCTGGTCTACCGCCGCCCGTGGGAGGATGCCGCGCCGCTGCGGGGCTATGCCATCCAGGTGCGGACGGCGGGGCCGTTCGAGCCCTACGAGGACGTCGATACGCCGGCCGAGCCGCCTGCCAGGGACCTGGGACCCATCAGCACGGCGGCGCTGCCCACATCTTTCGAGTGGTGCAGCCACGGCGGCTGCACCCCGGTTAAGGACCAGGGCAACTGCGGAAGCTGCTGGGCCTTTGCCACCGCCGGCGTGGTCGAATCGCTGATCAAGCTCAGCGATGGGGTGACGCGCGACCTGGCCGAGCAGTACCTGGTCTCGTGCAACATAGAAGTCCCTGCGTGGGGCTGCAATGGGGGCGGTAGAGCGTTTGACTATTTCATCAACAAGTACACACCGGCCGAGCTGGCGGCGGGGGCGGTCTATGAGCCCGACTATCCCTACACGTCGGGAGTTACCGGGCTCACGGGGACCTGCACCGGCTCGCCTCACGCCAAGCACGAGCAGCTGGTCACCTGGGGCTATGTGGGCGGGGGCATTGAATACCCGAGTGTGGCCCAGATCAAGCAGGCCATCTACGACTATGGCCCCGTTTACGTCAGCGTGTGCGCCGGGCCGCAATTTCAGAGCTACCCCGGCGGCGTTTTCAGCACCGAGGAGACCAGCTACTGTATCTCGGTCTATGGCTATGATACAAATCATGGCGTCGTCCTGGTAGGCTGGGACGATGGCCAGGGCGTGTGGTACCTGCGCAACTCGTGGGGCGCGGGGTGGGGAGAGAACCTCGCCGGCGCGGGCGGCTACATGCGCATCGAATACGGCACGTCGAGCGTGGGGCGGTACCCCGCTTATGCCGTTTACGAGTCTGCCTCGGACGTCTCCATCGAAAAGGCCGTCGTCGGCAGCGACTTTGATCCCGGCGATCCCGTGACCTTTACGCTGAGCATCGGAAACAGCGGCGAGGGGATAGCCGCCGGCGTGGTCGTCACCGACGTCATCCCGGCAGAGGTATTGACGCCGACCGTTTCCAGCACGCTGGCCATCACCCCAACCGGTGTCGTCTCCTATGTTTGGAATGTTGAGCCGCTGTTGATGGGTGAGAGCGGCACGATCACCATATCCGGGTGGATCGACCCAGACCTGCCGAGCGATTTCTCGTTTGTCAACTGGGCTACCATCTCGGACCCGGACGATCGCTCGCCCGGCAATAACACCAGCAGCGTGCTCGTGGGAGGAATCGATGTCTATCTGCCGCTGGTGATGAAAGGCGCGAGCGCGGGGGGAGGAGGTATTGTCAACGGAAACTTTGAACAGGGGGGGACCGGCTGGGACGAGTACTCGACGCACGGGTGGTCGTTGATCATCAATTCGGGCTTTCCCGGTTCCGTAACACCCCACGGCGGGAGCTGGGCGGTGTGGTTGGGAGGAGACTACGGCGACCTGTCCTACGTCAGTCAGCAGGTCACCGTCCCGTCCAGCCAACCTTACCTGGCCTACTATCACTGGATCGGCTCCGAGGATGTTTGTGGATTTGATTATGGAGGCGTCGTCGTCAACGGTACCGACGTCGACGTGTACGACCTGTGTTCATCTGCGAATACCGGGGGGTGGGTGAAACACGTCGCCAACTTGAGCGCCTATGCGGGGCAGTCCGTGCAACTGCGGATCATGGCGACAACAGATGGCTCATTGAACAGCAACCTGTTCATCGACGACGTGTCTTTCCAGGCCAGTGCGTCAAGTGGACCGGAGGGCAGTCCCGCGCGTATCGATCCAGAAGCTGCCCTGCCCAGGTTGGACGTGATCGCACATTAGAGCAGGGGAACGGCTTTAAACCATATGCTTGCGAAGGGGCTCCACGCGGGGCCCCTTCGCAGGATCACTTTGCCTCTATCTCCAGCCGGTAGGGCGCCGGGTGCGTGGTCAGCGGCGCGAGGCCAGAGACCACCAGCACCGCCTCGCGCACCTCCGCCCTGCCCAGGAGCACCGTCCATTCCCCCGTCTGGTCGTCCTGCACCGGCAGCCGCTGGAGGGAGACCGTGTCGCCCAACCCGATCAGCAGCACCATGTAGCGCTGGGGCACGAGGTCGTTGGTGCGCACGAACCCCGTCGTCTGCCACCCGCCGTCGCCGCTTTCCACGTCGTCGGCGTAGCCGATCTCGGGGATGGCGACGTCGTCGAGCGCAAAGCCCGCCCCGGTGACCGCCCCGTCGGTGAGGTACGCAAAGCGCACCAGCACCACGCCCCCGGCGTAGGGCGAGAGATCGACCGCCTCCTGGATCCACCCGCCGCTGGAGCCCGTGTAGCCCCAGCCGGGGTTGTTGCCGCGGGGGTTGGCGTCTGTGCCGGAGGGGGGGCGGAGTTGCTGCCAGCTCTCCCCGTCGGCGCTGACCTCGACGGTGACATAGTCGTACCCTTCCTCGAGGTCGTACCACGCCCAGTAGGTGAGCGTCGCCGATGCGACGCCAGAAAGATCGAACCCCCGTGCGAGCGTGGTCAGCGACGCGTCGGCCCGGTTCGACCACCACAAGGTGCGCCCGCTGTGAGGCGCCAGGTTCAGCAGCGGCGTCGCCGTCGCCCCGGAGAAGCGGATGCGCAGGTCGCTATCTCCGCGCAGCAGGATATAGTCCGCGCCGAACTGCTGGACGGCTAACTCCTCGGCGACCGGATAGCTCTCATAGGCCGCCGCGAGGGCGGGTTGCGGCACGTCCAGGGTGGTGTAGCTGTAGCGGGCGTCGCCCCCCGGCACGCGATCCAGGTAGTTGGCCGCCAGCCACTCGGCAAAGAAGGGCTCGAAGGTGCGCCCCGCGCCGATTTCGGCCAGGGCTGCGTCAAAGCCCGCCGCCCCGTTCAGGGACTGCGCCGCCAGCGCCCGCGTGCCTGCGTCGCCATAGCGCTCGTGGAAGTAGGTGACAAAGAGGGCGGCCGCCCCGCGGTGGGGCGCGCGGTCCGCCTCGTCCCAGGCGGTGAGCGACGTATCCGGGCGCACCAGGTAGGCCGTCCCCGGCTGGCCCGCGTCGAGCCCGTTCAGCCGGACGGCCAGCTCCGCCGACCCCTCCCTGATCCACCGATCCTCGTTGCGGTCCTGGTACCACTGGATGAGGCGCTGGAGCTCGCGCGCCAGCGAGGCATAGTAGGTCGTGCTGCCCACCGCGACGGTGTCGATGTGGATGGTGATCATCTCCGCCTCGTTGGAGAAGGGGTACAGGGCGCGGGGGTACTCGTCGGCGCTGGACGTGTAGCCGATCACGCCGTCGCCCAGGCCGGTGGCGTGGAGGATGTGGACGTGGGGGTCGTTATCGACCCCCGGCGTCCACTCGGAGCCGAAGGCGGCGCGTGTGGTTGGATAGACCTGCGTCTCCAGAAAGGCCGCCGCTTCCTCCAGCAGCCGCACGTCGTGCCACACGCCTTCTTCGACCCACATCGCGATGTGCTCGGTCTGCACGCGCAGGCGGGCCGGTATCTCCCGCCGTTCCCTGGTCGCGCCATCGACGACCCAGAAGGTGCGGGTGGCGTTGGGCACCCGTCGCGGTGGGGCCGGGTTGACCACGATGTAGTCAAAGGGCCGGGGCGCGGGGTCGATCAGCAGCAGGTCGGCGTTGGTGGGGGCGACGGTGGGCATCGGCGTGGGGGTTGGCGTGGGGGTCGGCGTGCGGGTGGCGGTGGGCCGGGGGGTGTGCGTCAGCGCCGGGGTGGGGGTAGGAACCGGTGGGGCCACGCAGGCCGCCAAAGCTGCTAGCAGGATGAGGAGAAAAAATCTTACAGGCAGGGGAGGTTTTGGCTTGTACATCATTTGGATGTATGCACACAAAGTGTATGGTATCTACTCAGGCTGTTCGCCCGAGCAGTGGCCCTCGCTCAAAAAAGGGAGAGCTGGGGGGGTCGAGGGCGGCTTCGCCGCCCTC
>JAFGED010000455.1 GCA_016931785.1 Anaerolineae bacterium | reverse complement strand
TCGTGCCGGAGGACCCTTTGGACAGTCCTGCGCACTTGCTCGAGCGTGTGGCAGCGCATCTCGATAGGACGTTGGTATATGCTGATTTTGTCGGGCAGGACCAACCCGTAGTTGTGCGTGCGCCTGGTTTGCGGAATGCCGTGGTAGAACCCCAGCAACCCGGCGGGGTGGCGCACGTTGGCAAGGCGCAATGTCTCTGGATCGGGCCAATCATCGACGACGATCTCGACATTGTCAAGTTTCTGTCGAAATTCTTCGGGTAGTTCATCGAGGGCTTGAGCTACCAGATGTTCGAAGGTGTGACGATTCATACAGGTATATTATAGTCTTATCGACCGAGTTCGGTAGGGGCGCGTCGCGCCCCTACCTACATGGTCTCTGCCTGCAGGGCCTCCACCTGCCGGGGTTGTAACGTCTTTAGCGGCTGTTGCACCAGCGGCCCGGCCCGCAGCGCCGGGACCTGACCCTCGTAGGTGGGGAGCTCGGTGCGATAAAAGACGCCGATGGGGATGCGGTCTCCCCATTCCAACGCCCGCTCCCAGGCGGCAGCCTTGTCGCTGGGGTCGTACCCCTCCTCGTCCTCCAGCTTGTAGACCCGCTCGTTGTAAAAGTCGTAGGCGTAACCCCGGTTGAAGGTCACGCAGGGCTGGAGCACGTCCACCAGCGCGTAGCCGGGGTGATCCAGCGCCTCGCCGATGAGCCACGCCAGGTGTTTCAGCTCGCCGGAGTAGCCGCGCGAGACAAAGGTCGCGCCGGCGGTGATGGCCATCGCCAGCGGCTGCACCGGCCAGTCGGCGGCGCCCTCGGGTGAGGTGGGCGTGCGCTTGCCGTGCTCGCTGGTGGGAGAGTACTGGCCCTTGGTCAGGCCGTAGATGCGGTTGTCCTGCACCACGTCCACGATATCGATGTTGCGCCGGGCTGCGTTGAGAAAGTGGGCCAGCCCTTCGCCGTAACCATCGCCGTCGCCGTGGACGGTCAGCACCCGCAGGCTGTGGTTGGCCAGGTGAGCGCCCGTGGCCACGGCCACCGTCCGCCCGTGCAGGCCCTGGAAGCCGGTGACCTTCATATAGTGCGGCAGCTTGCTTCCGCAACCGATGCCGGTGACGACGAGCGCTTCGTGTGGGGCGATGTTTTTTTCGGCCAGGGCCATCTTGACCGCGTTGAGGATCGCGTAATTGCCGCAGCCGGGGCACCAGGTGGGGCGTTCGTTTCCTTCAAAGTCTTGGCGTGTGAGCATGTGCTTGCCTCCAATTATCGGACACTGATCTACACAGATGAACCCTGATCTTTTTCAACTCGTTGTAGAATGCTTTGAGTATCTTTCCCGTCACGTCTGCATGCTTGTATTGCGTAGGGTTCCCCCGTTCTCTAGCTGAGATGAAACACACCCTTATGATTTTATCTGTGTTGATCAGTGGAAATCAGTGTCCAATTTTCTGATGACATACTCGGGCGTAAAGGCCCGGCCGTCGTACTTGAGCATCGTGCCATCTGCCGCGCGTCCCGTGCGGGTGCGCAGCAGCGTCGCGAACTGACCCGTGCTGTTCCCCTCTACGACGATGGTGCGCTTCGCCTTCGCCAGTGCCTGCTCCGTCGCCTTCACCGGGAAGGGGTGCAAGCTGGCAAAGTGGAGCATGTTCGCCCGCCCGGCCTTTTCCGCGTTCAGCCGGTCGACCGCTTCACGCAGCGGGCCCTGGGTCGAGCCCCAGCAGAGGAACGTGATCTCTACATCCTCGGGACCGTAGGCGATGGGACCGGGCGCCTCCCGGGCCATGCCGGCCAGCTTGCGCCCGCGCTTGTCGACCTGCGCGGCCCGCATGTCGGCCTCCTCGGTGATGGCGCCAGACTCGTAGTGCTCGTTGGAGCTGGAGACCCAGATGGCGTTGGGATGGCCGGGCAGGGCGCGCGGCGAAACGCCGGACTCGGTGATCTTGTAGCGCAGGTAGGGTTCCTGCAGGCTGTCGAGCGCTTCCTGTGTCAGCAGTTCTCCGCGGTCGATGGTGACCGCGTCAAAGTCCAGCGCATCGGCCTCCACGGTGCGGTAGCCTACCGCCAGGTAGTGATCGCTCAGCACCATCGCCGGGGTCTGGTACCGCTCGGCCAGGTTAAAGACCTGCCAGCCGATGCGGAAAGATTCCTCGACCGTGCCCGGCGCGAAGAGGAAGCGCGGGAACTCGCCCTGCGAGGCGTGCAGCATGAACAGCAGGTCGGCCTGCTCGGTGCGCGTGGGCAGGCCCGTGGCCGGGCCGGGCCGCTGTGCGTTGTAGATCACGACGGGAGTCTCGGTGATGCCGGCCAGCCCGGTTGCCTCAACCATCAGGCTGAAACCACCGCCGGAGGTGGGCACCAGGGCGCGCGCGCCCACGTGGGCCGCGCCGATGGCCATGTTGATCGCGGCGATCTCGTCCTCGGCGTGTTTGGTCACCACGCCGTACTCTGCGGCGTGGGCGGCGAACCAGTGCAGGACGGGCGAGCCGGGCGTCATCGGGTAGGCGGAGACGAAGCGGCAGCCGCCCGCCAGCGCGCCCAACGCGAAGGCGTCGTTGCCGTTGAGGATCAGGCGCGGCGGGGAGTTTGGCACTGCCTCCATCCGAAAGGCAAAGTCGGCCTTGAAGGGCTCCGCCGCCTCGAATCCGGCCTGGGCCACGCGCAGGTTGGCGTCCACCACCGCGTCGCCCTTGCGCCCAAAGTTATCGCGGATGACGCTCTCGACGTAGGCGGGGTCGAACCCGATCAGCCCGGCGGCCGCGCCCAGGGCCAGCGTGTTGCGCATCACGTCCCGGCCGCCCGTTTCCTCGGCCAGGCGCGTGAGAGGGATGGGGAAGAAGCCCACGTCCGCCCGGCGAAGCTCGTCGGGCAGCTCTTCCTTCGAGTCGTAGACGATGCCGCCGCCGGGGACGATCGATTCCACGTGACGATGGACCGTCTCTAAGTCCAGCGCCAGTACGAGGTGGACGGGTTCGGCATGGGAATAGAGCGGCTGGCGGGCGATGCGGATGGAGTAAAAGTTGTGGCCACCGCGGATGCGGGAGTAGTAGTCGGGGAGGCCGAAGACGTAAAGCCCTCCCCGTGTCAGCGCTTTGGAGAATCCCGCCCCGCTGGATTCCAATCCCATCCCCGCCTCACCGCCGATGCGGATGGTGAGGGAATCAGGTGACATTTTCTTGCTCCTTGTCTGGTTGGCGCGATTCGTGATGCGTGACCCGTGACTGGCAGATTCATTCAGGCGTCACGAATCACGTGTCACTCGTCGCGTTTCATTACCCGATAAAGAACGGGTATTCCTCACTATCCCACCACGTCTCGTTCTTGACCAGGTAATCGTGGGTGTTTTGCAGCAGCTCGTAATGCGCCTCCTCCTGCTTGACCAGGAACGCGTAGGCTGTGCGGGCGTTGGCGTCGTCCGCGTCATCCGCCGCTGCGGCGTAGAGGTTGCGCGTGATGCGCTCCGTCTCCAGGCCGTACTTGAGCGCGGCGATGTCGCTTTCTACCGAGATCTCGCGGAACGGCGTGAACACGGGGATGGGATCGATGGGCTCCTCGCCTGGCAGGTCGGGATTGGCGGGGTCGAAATCGAGCGCGACCTGCATGGCCTCTTCGTGAGGCACCCAGCCCGTTCCTGCTTCTAGAGCCTGGTACTCGGCCAGCAGGAGATGCAGGTGATCCTTCTCCTGGTTGGCCAGGTCGAGGAACATGGCCTTGCCGCGCTTATCGGAGGCGCGCTCGGCTATTTGGGTGTAGAACGCGATCCCGTCGCGCTCCAGGCTCATACCTCTGCGCAAGATTCCTTGTGGTGTGTTCCAGTCCATTTTTTGTCTCCTTCGTCAATTGTCTACGATCAGCATGGTTTCATGTCGTTCGTATCAGCTTTTTATGAATGGGACCAGGTCCTGTTCAAAAGCCGCCAACTCGTCTGGGTCGGAGGCCAGGACCTCTTTCCAGATAGGGCCTTCGCCGTATGCGACTTCCCATCCCAGGCCCTCGAGCTCCCATATCGCATTGAGCGCGTCCTCTTTGGTTGCTCCCGGACCCAGGTGCGATTCGTTGAGGTAAAACGTCATCGCAGAATTCCTCCCACTCCGAGCAGGTCTAGGGCACGCACCCCAGCACCGAGATGTAGGCATCGGAGGTGATGAGTGTGGACCCGCCGCCGAGCTGGACGACGTGGAGCTGGTGGGCATAGTCCGCCGTCGTCACGACGACGAGGGCAAAGTCCGGCCGGCACCAGTCGATGCTCTGCAGGCTGCCTCCTGGCGGCAGCGGCGCCGATCCAAAATCGCTCACGGCGCCGCCAGCATCTCGGCTCCTGAGCATCAGCGAGCTAAATGCGTCTCCGGCATAGTTGCCCTGGGCGAAGAGAGTGTGGGGTACCTCTTGCGACCAGGCGGCGGTGCGGGCCAGCGCCCCACCGTCGGTCACGTTCACCAGCTGCGTGGAGGCACCGGTGGCGACGTTCACCTGCCACAGTTGGTTGACCGCCAGGTCGTAGGCCATCGGCGCGTACCCGGACGGCGTGTAGGTGTGGTCACGATTCAGGTAGAGCAAATGGGTGGCGTCGGGCGAAAGGCGGGTCTCGGCTGAGTAATCCCCCGAGGCGATCACCGCGCGGCGGCTGAGGGAGTTGAGGGCGGCAGAGGGCGTGCCGGGCGGAAGTGTCACCGCCCACACGCCGGCCCAGTTTCCCTCGGTGTCGGGCAGGAAGGTATCCAGCAGCAGCTCGTCGCCGGCGGCCGTCCAACCGACGGGCCGGCCGGGCAGCATCGCGCCGGCCGCGACGGGATGGGTGAACGTGTCCTCGAAGCGGGCGGTGGAGCCATCGGCCAGGTTGACCACCACGATGGCCCACACATAGCCGCCGCTCACGCCCAGCTCCATAAAGGCCAGGCGCGTCTCGGCGTGATCGAACGCCAGGCCGTAGAGTGTGTAGCCGGTGGTGAGCGGGATGTTGTACGTGGTGCCGCTCTCCAGGTTGGCGACCGCCACGCCGGTGGCGGGCGCTGGACTATTGGCGTGGGAGATCCAGCGGCCTGTGCGCGAAAGGGCGGTGTTGAAGGTCGCCGTCCGCCCCAGATCGGTGCTGGACGGCCCGGGAGCCAGGGCGTAGACCTGGCCGCCATCCCAGGGGCCGGCGGAGTAGAGGGCGAATGTGCCGGCGGGAAGCCAGCTCGACGGCGGCGGCTCGGTCGGTGATTCGATCGTTGGCACTCCCGTGGCGGGCGGCACGGCGGTTGGGCCGCCGCCCGGCGGCGTGGTTGGCTCCGCAGTGGTTGGCGCGTAAGGCGTGACGGTATCGGGCGGCGGCTGCGGCAGGGGTGGATTGCAGGCCAGCACGCTCAGTACCAGTGTTGCCACCGCGAAGAATATGGCATATCGTCTCCTCATAGGTCCAGTCCTCCATGGGTTTTATTGAACGGCGTGTTGCAGGAACTTTTTGAGGGAGTTGTTCTTTGACCGGGTCGTCAGCGTGGCCTGCCAACCGCCGTCATATAGATCGTGCTTTCTTCGACGCCGTCCACGTCCAGCAGGTCGTTCGCCTCATCGTCGTACAGCGCGGCGATCTGGCAGCTTCCCAGGCCCAGGGCCACCGCCGCCAGCGCCAGGTTCCCGGCGATGTGCCCGGCGTCCAGGTAGACGTAGCGGTATGCCCGCTGCTTGTACTTCCACTTGCTGCGCCCAAAGACCCCCGTCCAGACAAAGACGGCGTTGGCCTGGTTGGCCATACCTTGATCGAGAGCTGCCTGGGCGATCTTGCTGCCAAAGTTTCCCGTCTTGAGCTGTTCCAGCTCGTGGGTCTCGACGGCGTAGTGGTAGATGCCGGGCTCAATGCCCTCGACATCGTTGATCGCCACGTACGTCTCCACCGGGTACAGCGCGCCGGCGGATGGCGCGGTGCGGAAGCCATCCCCCTGGCGTTCCAGAGTGATCCCCTGCGCGGCCCACAGAAGCTGCGAAAGCTCCGCCTCCTGCAGCGGAGCGCCCTGGTAGCGGCGCTGGCTGCGGCGCTGGCTCAGCGCAGACCAGATGGGTTCGCCGTTCTCAGTCTGGGGGGGGCTGAGGGGAATCCTGGGGGCCGAGGGATAGCGCTTGTACGTCTCGGGCTTTGCGGCCCGATCGAGACCTCCGCCGGGCAGCTGGCCGCGGCGGTACTTGGTCTCTTGTTGGAATGTGTCTCCGACGTTGTCTTTCTTCATGCTGGTGCCCTCCTGTTTCATTGTAGGTTGGATTGGCGATCCGATCTACCAAAATCGTTCAAAGCGCTCTCGCTTGGCCTTACAGATCGGACAGACGCCCGGGGGGTTTTCGCGGGCGCACAGGTAGCCGCACACCCGGCAGCGCCACACAGGCAATGCGGGTTCGCCGCCTGGAGCGGGTGCGCGTGGGGTCTGCTCCTGCGCGCGCGCAGTCTCTTGCGCGCGCTGGCCCTCAGGGGGGCGGCGCTCCGGCACGGGCTGCACCTCTTCCTCGCCCTGCAGCACCTCATCGGAGACGTAGAGCGCGCAGTAGCAAGCGCCCCAATCGACCAGGTCGGGATCGCGGTAGTCGCACGGGCAGATGATGTCCAGGTCCTGCTGCTTGTCGCCTGTGGCCAACCGGCAGGGGCAGGCCCGGTAGCCGTAGCGCGCCTCGTTGATCAGCAGTCCCTCAACCAGACCGCGGGTGAACTCGCGGTCGGGATTGAGGTGGTAGCCGGAGGCTTCGGCTTCCTCGTCCAGGCGTTCGCAGAGCGCGTCGACCTCTTGAGAAGAGACGTTGGCTTCCTCGCTCATAGCTCCAGGGCCTCCTTGATCTTTTCCGGTTTGAATCCCGTCACGCTTTGATCGCTATCGATCACGATGGTGGGGAAGGACACGGCGGGATTCCACTTGCGAATTTGCTCTTTCGCGTCCTCCCGCTCCTGGCCGTGAATCAGATCGACGTACACAAAGTCGAACTTGACGCCCTGCTCCTCCAGGAACTGGCGGGTCTTGCGACACCAGATGCAGGTTGATAGGCCGTAGAAAAGAACCCGGTGTTTGTCGTGTGGGCCGGGGACGCTGCCTCGTGGCTCTGCCATAATCATTATCTCCTTGAATGTCCTGGCCTCTTGCGGGCTGCTAAACTACAGGATGCGCTCGTTATCAAGACACAGCAAG